>NZ_JBSGVZ010000003.1:0-414409 GCF_053608705.1 Peribacillus sp. NPDC055009
AATGATAGTTTATTCGTTCTAATTTTCTTCTTCCACATGATTACTGTTCCCCTTAAAAATAGTAGAATGACGTTTATTATATGGTTATTAAACTAACTGTAAATTCGAATTTCCCAATACTTTATTACCAGGTTTATCTTCTAATACTTCGATAGACATGATTAATTTATACTTGATTATTTATAATCAAGCGAATAAATTCCTCCCTCGATTATGAGAAGGACCATTAAAACGAGTACCTCAGTATTTTCATACTAAAATGAATATTAGTGTGCTTGAACCGAAAAACTTGTCATGAGTTTTCTATTTATAGCCTTGGCGTTTTGGAATATTTAGTCTTTCAAAATACATTAAATGATTTATTTTTTTTGCCTGTAGCTAAAATAATACATGCTTAACGGCCACCAAAGCACCGCGAAGATTGGATAAACAGCCCAGACTTCCTGTGGTGAAAAGATAGCATTGACGCTGATAAAAAAGACACTGATAAACAAAGATGCGTAGATAGAGAATCCAAAATAGGATTTTTGTTGTACGTGGTAAAGTGAAAGCGGCCACCAAAGAATAACGAAAGCAGGAAAAATAATCCACGGAACTTGAGGGGCTAAAAAGATATTTAATAGTATGTAGTATAAAATAAATGAAATACTTCCAATGAGAGCTGTAGTCATGGTTTTAGCCCTCTGTCCTTGTATCACAAGAGCCGGCCACATGACGATGGGGGCCACCGTATAGGAAAACCACGGATAACCAGGTGTATTGATATAGTTCACTATAATAAGACAAAGCAAAAGCAGGAAACTTCCCAGCACGGAGAATAGTGTGTATTTCTTTGCGCGTACGCAGTATAGCCCCAGAGAAAACAGTAATACAGCCAAGACTGGATAAATAAACCAAGGATATTGAGCGCTTGTTAAAAAATTAATCAGGATTAAAAAGACAATCGTCATGACACTGCCTGTAACAACAAAACCAATTTCATATTTCTTCATATTACTCTCCCTTTTTCACTTTCTTCCACCTGAAATACATTGTTAACGGCCACCAAAGCACTGCAAAGGTAGGATAGACAAACCAAATCACATGGGGTGAATAATAGAAATTGATGAAGACGAGCAAGGAAATAATTAATACACTTCCCCAGATTGAATACTCTAGGTTTAATTTCGTATTATTTTTCTTGGTTGGCTTACCTAGCTGTTTGACTCCAAGCTCATTTTTTAAATCCTCTGCATCGCCAAATTCAATAATTGCTTTATTAATCGCATCTTCTTCGCCTTTCCCCTGCTCCATTAAGTCCCACACCTTTTCCTCGAGGTTTTGCAGCACTTCCTGTATAACCGTTTCTTTTTGCTCACTTTCCGGAACGTCTTTAAATAACTCGTTCACACGCTTCATTAATTGCTTCAATTGAATTCCTCCATAAATAGATTAATAATTTTCTTTGTTTCTTTCCATTCTTCAACTGTTTCTTTAAAAAATGCCTTCCCCAGCGTAGTTATTCGGTAATACTTTCTTTTTCCTCCCCTTGAAACACTCCCGTAATAAGACTCAATTAATTCCTTTTTCTCCAGCCTTTGAAATACGGCATATAATGTTGCCTCTTTGATTTGAAAGCTATTTTCAGTACGCAAACTAATCTCTTGCGATATTTCATAACCGTAGCGGTCCTTTTCCAGAATTAAGCGTAGGATAATCGCATCCAAATGTCCGCGTATAATATCACTTCTAATCAAATTGTCACTCCCTTGCCTGTAAACTATTCCATCTCATAGAGTAATCATAACGAAATGTACTCTATCTGTCAAAGTAATTTTTCAGCTTTTTTAGGAAAACAGAAAAAATAGGTAATTTATCCATTATAAAGATAAAATGGCTGTCCAATCATGTTCGCGATAGGTAAGTATTTTGAGTCATCTTCAACTTTTGTCGGGTAGGTCAGAAAATGGTTATTATACAATTTTCTTTTTTAAATCTTCAAATGGAATACTTTCTAATTCTTGGTTCACGGATTTACTAACATTTACTGTAGACAGCGAAAATTTGTAACACGATTAGTACTTTAGAATCTAAATTCATTTGTACTATTAAGTCATTTGCTGCACTGTTTCTTTTTACTTAAGTACAATAGTAGGATCATTAAAAAATTCATCAATGGTTTTTGTCCGCAGTCTTGATGTGTTTTTATTTTAAGTCCAGCCAATTCGGTCTCATGCTTATTCTTTCAGAAATAGTCAAGATTTTTTTAACCCTGTTACTGTTTAATGACTCACCTTCATATTATCGGTACATTTTTACATAAAAACAAATATAGGTATATTGTACTAATCACTTAATCCCATGTATATCTTAAGAGACTGAACTTACATTTTCTAAATAATAAATTTGAATAATATATTTTGACCGTAAAAGCTATGCTATTAACTTTTATTGCACATATAAGTAGAAAATTAATTTAAAGTTCAAGTACTTTAGGGCGGAAAATCAACTAATTAATATAAAAAAGTAGAAGTCTATCTTTTTACTTACACCTTATATTTTCATTGCTTAATTGAAATAACAGGAGATGAAAGTCCGAGAATCTTTTACCGATCCTCGAACCCAACTGCTTATTATTTAATTTATTCTACCAACGCACAGCACTCCATGTGTATGTATTGTATGGGGCAATACAAGGGATGATGGTGAGATTAAGAAATTGGCTAAGTCCCTGCTAAAGTAGAACCTAGCACAGCTACTTTTATCGGAACTTTAATCGTTTGAATATACTCTTCTTTTTCATTCGTAATACTAATGAGGTCAACTTCTATGCGCCCACAAGTTTGGACACGAAATCAGCGTAGTCGCATTCGATGATAATCCAAACGACTTCAATGATTCTCTTGCTACCTTCACTTCTACTACTGGGTCAGCACTTAAAGAAAAATGCGAAGTTAATATTCTAGAAAAACATTACTAAAATGATAAGAAATGGATTATCAAATACGATATAATAAGGATATTAGCAAAATGATAAATCAAGAAGACGCTCAGATTGACATAGTGTCACTGGGGTCATCTGTTTTCCCATTTACTCTAGGAGGTACATTTTGAAAGAATCTAAATTGAATAAAGGATGGTTAAGTTTGGGGGCAATCGGGTTATTTTTTCTAGGAAAAATAAAATGGTTGTTTGCGCTATTGAAAATAGCAAAAGTAGGTTCCCTGATTTCTATTTTCGTTTCATTAGGAGCGTATGCCTTGGTTTACGGTTGGAAATTTGCCGTGGCCCTAGTCTATCTAATTTACATCCATGAAATGGGGCATTTACTTGCTGCTAAGAGAAAAGGCATCAAAACATCCAATGCCATTTTCATCCCTTTTGTTGGAGCATTAATTGCCCTTAAAGAAGAGCCCAAGAATGCTAACCAAGAAGCTTATCTTGCCTTCGGAGGTCCTTTATTAGGTACATTAGCATTTCTACCAGCCATCCCCCTATTTATGATGACGGAAAATCCATTTTGGCTTTTAGTTATTACACTTGGAGCCATGATTAACCTATTAAATCTAATGCCTGTGCATCCTCTTGATGGAGGACGTATAGTGGGAGTCATCTCCACAAAGCTTTGGGTATTAGGGATTATCGGAATGGTTGTATATTTGTTTCTCCATCCAAATCCATTTTTAATTCTTTTCTTATTATTGGGTATTTCTAAGTGGTGGAAAGAATTTCGTAGCGAGACAACCAGAAATCAAAGAGACATCATCATCGAACTGAATCAATTTGGGTTAGGGCAACTCGAACAATATGCAGGTGCAACAGATGAAGAAAAAATTCGCCTGGTTAATATTTGGAATATGGAATTAAGCCAACTATATGAAAAGTTTAACAACATGAAGAGTTGGCATATCCCGCTATTTGATGATAATAAGCTAAAAGAAAAACAGCTGACCGAGGTAAAATTAAATATTTATAGATCCTTAATGGATGCTGCTAATTCGAATGAATACCAGAACGGACCGACCGATTTTGAAAATATAGGCACGTATGAACGAATAGTAGCAACGTTCTTTAAAGAAGTGCAAGAACAAACTGAAATTAGGGATAAAGAGAAATCCTATTACTCATCGAGTCTCAAAACAAAAGTCATCTGGTTCTCATTATACATTGGGCTTGCCATTTTCTTAATGATAACAAGCTTATATGCAGGTGATTTAATGGAACAATATAAAACTTCATTACCGTAATACATTATGAAAAAGGGAACTCAATTTATGAAGGTCCCCTCAAACTGTAGACAAACTCGATTTTCATCGAGTTTGTCTACAGTTTTTTTGCTTGTACAAATTTGGACGTTGATTTCCATTTCATGCACTCGCTCCAATCAACTATGTTTAAAAATTTAGATAGAACTCCTTTTTCCTACAGTCTTTTTTGTTTTAAAATAGATCTATTAAAACTTGAGGTGATGAGGATGCTTTCGAAACATAATTCTATTCAGTGAGATCAACCGGTGCCGGCGAACCATTTGGTTCGTAAAATGGAGGCTTCCATTGACTTCACCTTCATTTACGACTTGGTGAAAGCCTCCTTAATTAATGTTCCAAATAAGCCCTCGTTTGGATCATTTATGATTAAGTAAATACCCCTACAAGTAACCTTCTAATAATTTTTGGTTCTGTTAAGGGTTATGGTGTTAATTAGACAAGAAAAAGAGGACCTAAAACACGTATAATCTATCGACTTCATCCTGTAAACCTAATTTTATCATTTCATGTATGACCAATTCTTTTAACCCTATCTCATCTGCAATTAAGTAAGTAAATTGGACATCTCTGAAAAAAGCTATTTTACTTTCTGTTGTTGCAGAATTAAAAAAGGCCTTCACTTCTTCCATGTCAATCTTCATATCTTTTTCAAGTTTGTATGGGAGAAAATTGCTTGTAATGTTCTCTACAGGTATTATGCCTAACCCATCAAGAGTTGATAAAATAGTTTGTTTCTCTCTTTCTGTCCTTACTTTTCCTTCCACATAATGATAGACATCTTCTATTCGTTCGCTATTGAATGTGGCTATTATCTTTTCCACTACATAGTTTGCGTCCTCTTCAAATTCCTCATCTTCAGGTTCTACTTGTTTTAGTTCTTTGAGCAAACGAATATACTGTCGCTCTTCTTCCAGGATATTAAAGTTAGAAATAGTTAAGGCATCTTTCATCGTACAAACCAAGTTAAGAAACTCCCTTATATTCCTTGCTACAATCTTTATATGTGAATCAAAATCCATTGGACTAATACATACAACAAAAGCATTCTCTAAATCAGATACTGTTCCGAAGTCAGTTAGAAATCCGAAATGTATGCCGTCAACGCCTGTACTAGCAAATGTAATGACATCATAGGGAGTATTTTCATAAGGGGAGAAGTCAAATTCCAAATAAAGGGATAAATCACTTAAGGAGTGGCCTTCTTTTTCAATTTCCTTCTCAAATTTATGGAGCTTTTCAATTGTTGGTGGCATTTTCAAATACTTTCCGAGATAACTCACTATTTTCTCCTTTAATATTGTGCCTTGTTAGGTGATTTAAGAATAACTCATCTGTTAAATTTTTACAATATTAAACCATCGTAAGTATTATCGACCCTAATTCGGCTGATTTCATCAAACATTAATTTCACTCGGTACAGCTGATAATATTGAACACGAATAAACATAGACTGATTTAACAAATTCACAAATTCACCTATGTTTCGTTCAAAAAAGGAAGACAAATGGATTGCATTTATTGAATGTATGTTGAAGGGACTATCTCTTCGTTAAACAGCCGAAACACCGAATCGGTGATGGTCTTATTTTTAACCTCCATCATTAGCTGAATAAGCAATAAGCTTTACCTACAGTTCCTTGAAATATTAATTATTAAAAATAATTGACCTGTAGTACGTTTAAATCCTTCTCAATCCGCCACCGTTACGCCACCAATTGAGTAAATAATACAAAATGAACTATATTTTATAAACAAAAAAGGCCCAAATCCTTGTGATATCAAGAATTTGAGCCTTTGTCAGTTGATGACCTGTGAGGGATTCGAACCCACGACCCCTTCCCTGTCAGGAAGTGAAAGTAATCGGATTATAACAGATTTATAATGAAAAAGACAATTGGACGCGAATCACCAGCTTTGGACTGAGATCTTTTAATTTGTATGATCGTTAATCAATTTTCTGCTCTTGCCGCTCGTATTTGGCTACTCTTTGCAATTTATCTAAATCCACCTTGCGATCCCATACTTTTTTTGCATTTTCTGTAATATAGGGATAAAGATATTGATCAACGACCACCTGATAATCCAGGTCATCAAGTAAATTATACGTACGAATTTTTATGGTTTTGTCATCAAGGGTGTCAATGACTATATCATTGATTAAATTCAGTGGATTTCTTACTAAATCGATATTCCGGATATTCTTAATATAAACTGTACCTTTCTTCGACTTAATCGTACCATTTTCACCTTGGACAATCGTTAACAGGACCTTTCCTGGAATAAGACCTGGAAGTGACCAAAGCGTTAGGTAAAGGTAAAAAGGAGTAAAGATGAGACCACCACCAAGGTAAAATAAAGAATACTTGGACTCAAATTTCAAACCGTGTATGATTAAGAAAAAACAAGCAATAAAAAAACCTACAGTCGCAAGAAACATCCACCCGTACATGAACTTTGACCCTTTTATCTGAATGGCGTTATTTTCTTTCTTAACGTTTACCAAATAATGCACCTCCTTAATCTGGAAGAATCTTGTTGGTTAATAATAGTTGATTAATAGATGCCTCATTTGCTCTCTGAATACTCAGTTCAAGGTTGTTGTCCCTTGTAGCTAGCCAACATTCATTCTTTCCTGGAATCATAAAATAAAGATCTTTTAGGTCAGGGTTATTCTCTGAATCATACGTTAAGCTTACTAAACTATCCATTTTACCGTTTCTATTCGAAATATCATTTAAAAACTCTAAGATACTAGTAGACTCTCCCTTTTTACTTACCCATTTCTGAACAATTGACTCCGGTAAAGAATGAGATTGACTTACATCTTCTAAAAGTTCTTCAAATTCTTCACTTTTTAACTGAAGAATAACTTCACCTTGCTTTTCTAACGTATGGAAATGGAAAAAACCGCTTATAACTGAAAGGATTTCTTCTTTCGGCAGCTTAGAAATAGAGTGAACTTGATGATCGTACAATACTTTATGTAAATAAACCTCTCCTTTTTTAAAATGAAAGGAAATACTATCTTCTCCATTTAAGTCTGGCTGATGTTTAGAAGCCGTTACGGTACTTTCTGCATTATTCAATGTATGAATATAGGCAGCAAATTCATCTTTTAACTTATATTGATTATTTACTTCCTTTAACATATCTTTTGCTAACAAAGAGCGAGAGGCAATTTCTAGCATTAATTTCAACTCGGCATCTTGAAGCGTTTGAAAATAGGTTTCCTTAATCGACATTCCTTGTTCAAATAAACCTTCACTATAAAATGAAAAAAGTAACTCTTCAATACTTAATTGAACGGTATTCATATATCCTCCTTAAAAAAATGAAAATTTATCCTCAAAAAAATCTTTTGCTCCATCGGCAAGGGAACTCGCTGTTTCTTTTGCTTTAGATAATCCCTTACCAATTTCCCCCACCTTCCCTATTGGGTCAGCAATAGTATCCTTAATTTGATCATTTAAGAAATCAACACCTTTATTAACACCTTCAACAACTTTCCCAGCTTTCTCCAAACCACCTTTAATCAGTTCAAGCCCATCATGTATAGGTTCTTTAATGATAATCGCTGCTTTCTCTGCTATACCTGCCGTAAGCTTAGCCGCTTGCTCTCCAACAAGTCCTCCTACAAATGAACCTGCAGCGGCTCCTACAACCGTACCGACTGGGCCTACTAAACTTCCTAGAGCCCCTCCTACGAATGCTCCCGCAATGGAACCTCCAGAAATCGCTACGGTATTATTCACTGCATTTCCTACCGCTTTTGCATTTTCTCGCTTTAAGACCTCTGGATTATTTCCATATTTCGCATAGTTTTCGGAAATTTTCAGTCCCATTCCGCCTGCTTCCATTACTCCTGTTACCAGTACTGCACTAACAGCGTTGGTTTTGGCAAATTTCGCTCCCGACTGTAGAAATGATTTAAACGTTGTAGAGTCCAATGCTCGATGATTAATCCCTTCAAATAATGCCTTTGAACTATCTGTATACTTAACAACATCACCAGGAAGATATTTGGCAACCTTTTTGTGAACTAAATCAGCAAATGGAACATCTCTATATTTTTTCAATAAAAAGGTTGGATTTAAATAGGCTCTTGCTACATTACGAAATTTGGAATTATCGACTACATCTGTTAGTTTATTTAGGGCATTCATATGTTTATACATATAGACATCATCACTATTTTTGATAAATTGTGTAAAACCCAACCCATAAAATGCCAGCTGCTTTGATACTAAAGCACCCATCGCAGTGAGCGCTCCATATTTCTCATGCAGTTTATAAAGTTGACCGACTAAGTTATCAGCATCGGAAAATTTATTGGCGGTCATTCGAAGGTCGATCTCCATTTCACTGAGAAGGTCAACTATTTGATTTCCTGTTCCCCACGGATCTCCTACTTGATAAAAACAATGACTATACTCTGCTGGAGCACTGCTAATTAGGTTCACTAGTTCCAAATGAAGACTCTTGTATTCTTCTTCAATTTTTGACAAGTGCGAGACAAACTCATTTGCTAAATATTCTAAACGATCTGGGTCTACGGAAATTTTATTCCCCACTGTATCATCCTCTTTTCTTTTCCTTTATGAACTATTTCATCTATATACTATGAAAAAAGTGATGTCCTAATAGAATAATCTGTAAAGGCAGGATAAATGGGTCGACACAACCCGGTACCCAATTTTTATCCATTCCTTGCTTACCGCCATCTTCTTTTTTCTTTCCTTGTCTCTACTTATTACGAGCCATTTTAAACCTTTCAAAACGATTATCATATTGGCAAGTAAAGTTGTAAAACTTTAGCGGACATAAGGTAGACTTAAAAAAGAGTGATTATTTGATGTGCCAAAACACCAAATTGAATGAACAAAATAAAAAAACCGCCGCAGCCGGGGAGTAAACTACCATCTTTATTTTGCTTATTCTTATCCGGGAGGATCCAGCCTTCCTCTTCCAAACTTTTACGATCCCTATTCTTCGGTTTCATATGACACCTCTTTATATCCTTCATTCATTTTGTTTCTACTCATCCTTCATACAAGCTAGGCGCTCTAATTCTCTTTGTCTTTCAATCTCTTCTCTCACTCTGTCAACTTCATTTGCTGCGCTTTCTAATTCTCTACTTATTTGATAAAGATTGTCTGAATGTCTTTGAAATAGGACAGCTGCTTCATCTAGTATTGAATCAAATTTTTTCCGGGCTTCGCCAGCCCATGTCTCCGTATTTGTATGTATACTCTGCATTAATTTTGATTCATCTAATTTTAACTCCTCAGAAGATTCCTGAAACACTTTTGTTAATGCTCTGACTTTATCCGAATTCATCTTTTCACCTCATTATTGAGTCAACGTACTTTTTCTCTATTTATTCTCAAATACCATTTTAATACAACAATTCCCTATTTTAGATAAGTAAATGTTACTATAATTACTAAGTCACTTCCATAGGCCCCCAGTATTGAAATAAGAAATAGATATAGGAGGAATGTTTTATTTTATTAACATAACGAGTGTAGTTGAAAAGTATGCCATGATATAACGAGGAAAACTGCAATTTTCCTCATTCAGAGGAAGAAGGTTTATCCATTTCTGCACCATTTTCTTAGAGTACATTAATTTATTAGCATTTTATCTAATTCACGAACTTTATCATATGACTCCAATAGTTGTTCAGGTATTAATGTTCTCCCATAATCCCAAGCATTAGTTTCTATTTCAGATTTTAGCTTTTCTTTTTCTTCTTCGTGACCATACATTAAAATCCTTAAATCATGTTTGTTTTTCTTAAAATCTAAATAATAACCAATCATACGATAAAGAATAATTTTAACAAAGTCTTCCTCTGTCTCTTTAATTCTAATTTTCCCTTTATAACCGTTAACTTGAAGGTAATTGAATTTTATAGTATTGGTCGATACGTTATAACTCATAGGTGCACTTAGATTATTGTCAAATTCATAAATAATATCCAAATTGTGCTCATTTAATGTGTTATTAATTATCTTTTCGATATCGCTTATATAAAGCATTTAACTATCACTTCCCTTTTAAAGACTTACTTCATTATAGTAGTAGATTAAGTTATTCTTCATTTATCAATATGATAAACTGTTGAGATATTAAAATCACACAGTTAAAACCAGGAAATATTTACCATATAATACTGAAGTGGAGGGTAAGTCATACGAGAAGTATGATTAATCCCCTAATAGAACCCTTAATTGGAAAGGAATTTTACTTTTAATTACTCTTCTATACTTTCCTCCTTCTATTTATTTCACTTTAAAACTTTCTATCATTGGTTGTAATTCTTCTACCATCATTTCAAGTGAAGGGATTGTATTATACTTTTCAAGCCAAGAAACGTAATGAAGTGCTACATTAAGCGCAATATCAAAGTAGGGGACAGGTTCGTTGTAACCACACTTTCTGTGAGATGAAAATTTATCTCTGAAGTCTTTCATCGTTTGCCGATATTTTGCATAGTCTTCATGCGTCATCTTATTTTTAACATCCATCGTGAGCTGAATAAGCATAAGGCTTTACCTACAGTTCCTTGAAATATTAATTATTACAAATAATTGTCCTGTAATGCGTTTTAATCCTTCTCTATCCGCCACCAATTGAGTAAATAATACAAAATGAACTATATTTAAAAATAAAAAAAGGCCCAAATCCCTGTTATATCAAGGATTTGAGCCTTTGGTAGTTGATGACCTGTGAGGGATTCGAACCCACGACCCCTTCCCTGTCAAGGAAGTGCTCTCCCACTGAGCTAACAAGTCGTATGTAATGACTGACTGGTTACTTAAGTACATAATTTATTATAAGTTTTTTTGTTAAAAAGTCAACGCATTATATTAAAAAAGTTTTAATTTTTTCTTATTTTATTTCCCCACTCCGCAAAACACGAACGAACATTCCCTTTTCACTTGCATATAAAACGTACGTTCGCATATAATGATAGCAAGCAAGTCAGCAAAGGAGTGACAGGGAATGAAATATATACTTCGTAAACATATGGAAGGAAATGCTCCATTGGAGATAATTTATCTCTCCGAACAAGGTAAGATCACGCAGCGGAAAATACAGGTGCTTGAAATTTATCCAGGCCATATTCACGCATTCTGTTTTCTAAGGCAGACAAAACGGACATTTAAAGTGGCCAATATCCTTTCTGCCCGCCTCATTAAGGCTAGGTTTGATAGGTCTGGCTGAAGATTGTTAATCAAGGTTCAACCGATTAACTCTTCTTCTTCCTGGATGTCCTTTTCCTGTTCGGTTAACGATTCTTCTTCATCTCTCAGACGGTGAGCTAACCTTGAGGCGGCACTCGCGGCAATGCTAGCAACGATATCATCCAGGAAGGTATGCACGATTCCTTCTTGCTTCTTATCAAGTTCGTGTATGACGCCTATTTTATTTTTATCCAAATGGCCAAAGGTCGTTACAGCAATGCTTCCGTAACCGAGCACTGCACCAAAGGCAATCGTTTCATCCACTCCGAATAGCCCTTCATCAGACTCAACAATCGATTGCAGGGGTTCTGATAGTTTTTTTTGCTCGGCCAGTTTATCCAGCTCCACACCGACTAAAATGGCATGTTGAATTTCCCTTTTCAACAGGACACGCTCAACGCTGTGGATGCATTCCTCCAGCTTTAGATCAGCTTTATACGGGAACTGCAATTCATAAACGATTTTTGCAATTGCCTCCACACTGACACCACGCTCTAATAATGTTCGTTTAGCCGCCTTCGTTACTTCCCTGCTGTGTACTTGTACATCTGCCATTTTATTCGCCACCTTTTTTATTGTATTATTTTTCTATATCCTTTTATTATAGCACCTTATTATTCAAATTTTTAGAAAATACAATGAAAATTTTCTATTCTAAAATCTTGTCACGGGAAAAAGTCGCTAGGCTATGCTAAAATAATCAAGTAAGTTGTTTTTCATTATTATTTATCATGAGGTGCGGGAGAATGAGTTTACGCAAAGGCACAATTAAAGAGTACATGTTTAAAAGCGAAGCTTTAGCAGAAGAATTGGAACTGCTTGTTTACTTACCTGCTAATTTTTCGCCACTGTATAAATATTCGCTTGTGATTGCTCAGGATGGCCGTGATTATTTTCAAATGGGTCGAATTGGTCGGGTAGCAGATGAACTGTTAGGGAACGATGAGATTGAGAATATCATCATTGTCGGCATTCCCTATAAAGACCGCTTTGACCGCAGGCGCAAATATCATCCCGACGGGGAACAGCACATTGCATACATACGTTTTCTTGCCCATGAACTTGTCCCGTTTTTAGATGATGAATTCCCTACCTATCAAATGGGACATGGTCGAACTTTGATCGGTGACTCTCTTGGCGGTACAGTTTCTTTATTGGCCGCACTAAAGTATCCGCATACATTTGGGAAATGCATCATGCAGTCGCCACTTGCCAATGAGGCAGTAATGGATGCTGTACGTAATTTTGAGGATCCGCATCTTCTCGAACTTTACCATGTGATCGGGACTGGGGAAACGGATGTTCCGACGACGGATGGCAAGAAGGCAAACTTCATAGAGCCCAACAGGGAATTGCATAAATTAATAAATCAAAAAGGATTTCCTTACTTCTATGAAGAATTTGAAGGTAATCATACCTGGAAATACTGGCAGGCAGATTTAAAACGAGCACTATTGGAAATGTTCTAACCCTCTCCTTTTGTGAAGGGTTAAAGAAAAGCATGGCCAACTATAATACAACAATAAAAAAATATCAGGAGGTATTATTTATGAAATATGGTGTTGCAATTTTCCCTTCAAAAAAACTTCAAGATTTAGCTAACTCCTATCGCAAACGGTATGATACGAAATATGCTTTCATACCACCGCATCTGACGCTTAAACCAACGTTCGAAGCGACGGATATGGAAATTTCAACAATCGCCGATCAATTAAAAGACATTGCTCGTAAGTGCAGGCCTTTTACGATAAGCGTTACGAAAACGAAGTCTTTCCAACCTGTAAGCAATACCATTTATTTCAAAGTGGAATTATCCGAAGGGCTTCAAGAGCTGCATGATGCACTTAACAATGAGGACTTCATGAAAAGTGAAAGTGAACATGCATTTGTCCCGCATATTACCATCGCTCAAGATTTATCCGATAATGAGCACTCTGATGTTTTAGGCCAATTAAGCATGCTTGACATCAGCCATGAAGAAGAGGTGAAACGAGTTCACTTGCTGTATCAACTTGAAGATGGGGCATGGACCGTTTATGAAACATTTAGATTAGGAGCTGAATGATTTCGTGTTTGTAAAAATCGCAGAAAACAGCCAAGAGCTTGAAAATGCTTATATGATCAGAAAAAAAGTGTTCGTCCAAGAACAAAACGTCCCTCTTGAAGAAGAGATCGATGAATATGAACAAGAGTCTACACATTTCGTTTTATATGATAATCAGCATCAGCCAATCGGTGCCGGCCGTTTCAGGGTCATCGACAACATCGGTAAAGTCCAGCGCATTTGTGTACTATCATCTGGCCGTAAGAATGGTGCCGGTGCCATGATCATGAATGCAATTGAGGAATACGCCATCCAGCAGGAAGTACCTCAATTGAAGCTTGATTCCCAGGTCCATGCCATCCCTTTTTATTCGAAATTAGGGTATGAGGTCGTTTCCGACGAATTCATGGATGCCGGCATTCCTCATAAAACGATGAAGAAAACCGTTTTATAATATACAAAAGCTGTCCTTTCAGTTCTCTGATTGGACAGCTTTTTTTGTTCGTTCATGAACTTAAATTATCGTTTAATAAAAAAAACCATTTCCGTTCAATGGCAATCTCAGCAAAAATACATAGTCTATATATAGAAAGCAAGAAGGAGGGAAAATTTTATGGGTAACAATGATTTTAACCTGGAGGAGTCTCAAAAAAGACTGATGGAACTGCTGGTTTCGAGGACTATGAGAAAACATGGTTTCAAAAAGGAAAAAGTCGATCTGACTGAAAGAGAGAAAAACAACCTTAAAGAAACCATTCGCCATTTACAAGAGCAATCACAAAAAATCATAAACCAAGAAAAGAACATCACTGAACATGATGTTAATCCAGTTACAAATTCCATTCACAACAAATTCACGGATTCCAAAGATAAATGACACACCATATCACCTAATCAAACCTTACTTGCTGGCGAGAATTAAGTAAACCGAGTCATAGCAGCACTTACATTTCATTCCTAAAGCTCCAGCTTCTTTATTATTCATCCCCACACACTAATACTTTCTCTAAGTATTAAAAAATAGACGAATTAACTGATTTATTCGTCCAACCCGATTACCCATCAAAGCATATTTTAATAGGGAATAAAACCTAAGGAGGAAAAAACAACATGAACCAAAATGTATATCGTAGCAACTGTAACACACATGAAGACTCTGAAAGATCATGGTCGGCTCTAGATTCCGCTTCCAGACATCCCCTGTCAGGGTTCTGTAACGACGATGACACACGCATTGACCAAGAGGCAAGACAGGATAATAATCAAGTTCAGCTTTCTGAAGAACTTATTTACATTAAAGATTCTTGTAATGTAAATGTCACTTCAACGGATGTTAAAGCGGCCCTTTCTCTTCAAGCTGCTCTACAAGCTGCAATTGCGGTCATCGTAAGCATTTCAATCGCAGATTCTGATAATGCTGAAAAGATCACTCAAGAATTAATCCAATCTTCTAATGTTAAACAAATCACGCGCCAAAAAACAATTGTTGAAAACAGCCGTGATATCGACATTACAACAACTGATGCACAAATCGCTCTAAACATCCAATTATTATTACAACTATTGTTAGCTCTAATCGTAGAAATTGACATTCTCTAAGGAATCAACACAAAAAGGACACTTCGCGTGTCCTCTTTTGTTTTTGGTGGCATATCTAGACAACTTCGTTGAAGAACCTTCCTTTCCCTGTCATTTCCGCCGTTATTTCTTCACTGACCCTCATGCCCATTTGATATTTATATGTGCCTGCCCCATATGTACTTTCCCGATTATTATCTTTAATTTGATGTAATCCTTCAAAGCTTCCCCTTTCACTTTTAAGCACCTGATCAAAACGGACAGGTTGAATGGGTGTCGTCCCTTTAACAATTCTTACATTCTCTGCAGCTTCGATCGTCCGGTTGGCATATTGAATATAATCAAATTGTGTGACAGGTGCTATGTACCCCATAGTTTTCCCTCCTTATATTTACATAGTTATATTGTCATTTAATTACCCGTCCGAAACAATATTTAATCACGATTTTCCGCATTCTTTTTTCCTAATCTTCTGGTATGATGAGTATTGCCGATATTTTTAATAGATTAGAGGTATCCATTTATATGAATCAAGCAAAATCTGGCACTGAAATCGTACATTTACATACCGTTTCAGCTGGTGAGCTGCAGACACTTTTTGAAAAAGGAAAACGTGATCAGCTTTCTTGTATCATTTGTCATAAACCAGTGAAATTATTTATTGGAATCCATGAAACGCCTTATTTTTATCATAGTGATCCATCGCAGGTACCCTGTGACTTGCCAATTTCAGAAACAATAAATGAGGAAAAGCCATTAGAATATATGGAACAGAATGGATTTAGGATTCCTACATCACGAACCATTACGGAAACAAAAACCATTACAGAACCTTTCCTTAAAAGCCGGCCCATAACCGGCAACCCGAAATATTCAGATAAACCATCCTGTCTGGCACAATCAGAGGAACCATACTTTCAAGAATTATCCTCATCAGGGGTTGTTCTCGATGCAGAGCAACTCAAGGCGGTAACGACAATCGATGGACCAATTCTTGTCCTATCCGGAGCAGGCAGCGGGAAAACCCGCGTATTGACGGTACGTACAGCCTACATGCTTACAGTGAAAAAGATTGATCCTAAAAGTATCATGCTTGTAACATTTACGGCGAAATCAGCAAAGGAAATGCAGCAGCGTCTGCTCGGTTATCCATATATGACTCCTTCCCTTGTTTCTCAAATCGTGAGCGGGACCTTTCATAGCATCTTTTATAAAATCCTCATTTTCCATGAACCATCCAAATGGCAGCGTGATTTCCTATTGAAGTGGGAGTGGGAAAAAGAAAAGGTATTGAAACAGGCTGGCAGGGAATTGGAACTTGATGAAAAGGAATTTGCATATGATCAAGCCCTTCAACAAATTGGGCTTTGGAAAAACTCATTGGCTTTTCCAGAGGATATCCAACCTAAGGACGATTGGGAGAAATCGTGTTTATTTTTATATAAGAAATATGAAGAATATAAACAGCAAACAGGGAAGTATGATTTTGATGATATGCTTATAGGCTGTTATGTATTTTTAAAAAACCACCCCGATTTTTTAAAGAAATATCAGCAAAGGTTTAATTATTTTTTGGTAGATGAGTTTCAGGATATCAATAAAGTTCAATATGAATTGATAAAACTCCTCTCTGCTGAATCAAAAAATGTATGTGCAGTTGGCGATGATGATCAATCGATCTATTCATTCCGGGGAAGCGATCCGAAATATATTTTGAATTTCAATCATGATTTCCCTCGTTCCCAAGTTGTGAAGCTGACGGAGAATTACCGATCTTCCCATGAAATTGTCGCTACAGCGAACCGATTGATCAAGCGCAACCAGAACCGGATGGAGAAAAAGATGAGGGCACAGCATGATTCAGGAAATCCCCCTGTTTTATTTTATCCTTATGATGAGGAATTGGAAGCAACGATGATCGTATCCGATATCCAAGAGAAAATATCCAAGGGAGCAAACCCTGGGGATTTTGCGGTATTGTACAGGACACACACGATGTCCAGGGCCATTTTTGAACGGCTGGCCGCTTCCAACCTGCCATTCGTCATTGAAAAGGATGCGGATTCGTTTTATCAGCGCAAGGTCATTCGCGGCATGCTTGCCTTTATGCGTTTGAGTTTGTTCCCGCATGACAGCAAGGCAGCAGCTGATGTCCTTTCCTCCTTATTCTTAAAGCAAAGTATATTACAGGAATTAAAAGCAATGACAATATTGCAGGATTGTGATTTTATTGATGCATTTGCTTTTGTTAAGACAGGACATGCTTTTCAGGAACGAAGATTAAAAACGATTCCAGGACAGATCCGCTCTTTAAAAATAATGTCGCCTCTCGTAGCTTTAGAAATCATCGAAAAAGATTTAGGATACCAGGAATATGTAAAAAAACGCGGAAGTGATGCGAACCTGGAAAAAGGGTCCGATGACATCCGTGACTTAAAGGTTGCGGCAAATCGTTTTCCCACCGTCGCCGCTTTCCTAGAACATGTAGATCATATGACTGCGATGATCCAAGAGATCAAACAGCTATCGAAACATTTTAAGGATGCCATACAGCTTACCACCATACACCGTTCCAAAGGGCTTGAATACCCAACCGTTTATGTCCTTGCTGCTGTTGATGGCAGCATCCCTCATGATTTCGCACTTGAATCATACCGAAAAGGGGAACTAACCCCTCTTGAAGAGGAAAGACGATTGCTCTATGTAGCGGCAACCAGGGCCAAAAAGGATCTTTACCTTTCCATCCTGCAAACTAGACGCGGACGGACCGCCCATCCATCACGTTTCTTGAAGCTTTGACCAAAGCTCATGCTAACCATATATGGAAATCAAGCTTCAACTTTTTTTAAATAAAAAAACTGCCGGCAAACCCGCTTTCCTCGAGTTTGTCTGCAGTCTGAAGGCCTGCATGATAGCAGGCCTTTTTTCACTTTTTATTTACTTTTTATTTATCATATTGGATATCGTCCCGAAATCGAGTTTATTCCCTTCAGCTACGATGGAATGAACGATTTTATCTTCCGTTTCTTTATTGACCGGTTTATTCGCGATTTTTGAAACGCGCTTAATGACATTTCTAACAGTCGTTTCATCTTTGAAATTGGCTCCTTGGAGCGAGTTTGCCAATTCTAATACATCTTTCATATTTACGCCGGTTTTACCTTCTATGTTTTTAAAAAAGTTATTATCCATACCTAAGCCCCTCCCTTTTCTGTACCTATCTTATGGCATTATCAGAAAAATGGTGCTAGGCCCATACAAATAAAAAAAAATGGAATAGGCTTCTTCTGCCTATTCCATTTTCCTTAGCAGAAAGAAGCCCCTACAATGATCAATAGGATAAACAATACAACGATTATCGCGAAAGTGGAACCGCCGCCACCGTATCCTCCGCCATAACCGCCGCCGTATCCATAACCGCTGCCGCCACAACAACCGTAGCCACCAAAACCGAACATACATATCACCTCGCTCTCGCTAAAGCTTACTGATAACATATGTAGGTCTGGACAAATATGTATAGGCCATGTCCTAGTCCAGGCTGCCTATTTCCGCTTTTTTCATCCTTTTGGCCTGAAAACCAAAGCTCCGATGAAGCCAAAGACGATTGCTGCAGAGATACCGGAACTTGTAATTTCAAACATGCCTGTCAGTACGCCGACGAGACCATGTTTTTCCGATTCCATCATCGCCCCGTTCACCAGCGAGTTCCCGAACGAAACGATCGGTATGGTTGCTCCGGCACCGGCAAAGTCAACAAGCGGCTCATATAAATCAAATCCGCCTAGAACAGCTCCTATTACAACGAATAAGCTTAACGTATGCGCCGGTGTCAGCTTAGCAACATCGAAAAGTAGCTGGCCGACTACACAGATCAAGCCACCGATGACAAACGCCCAAAAAAACATTGCTAACATCGAAATCTCTCCTTTTTCATGAATTCATCCCATATTCAATGGCTACAGCATGGGCAATGCACGGAATCGTATCTTTTTGCTGGACGGAAAGTGGTGACAATAATGCTCCTGTTGCGACCAGCAGGATTTTTTTATATTTGCCGGAAATCATTTCATTCAGTATATGACCGTATAATACCACTGCCGAACATCCCGCACCGCTCCCGCCAGCCAAAACAGGCTGGTCCTTTTTGAAAATCATCAATCCGCAATCCTTGAATTTTTCCTGATTGATGTCACAGCCCTTTTGCTTTAATAAGTCAAGAGCTGTCTCATTCCCTATTTGACCTAAATCACCCGTTATGATGAAATCATAATCATCCGGGGTCAAACCAGTATCTTTGAAATGGGCAAGTATCGTATCGACTGCCGCCGGGGCCATCGCTCCCCCCATATTGAAGGGATCTTTCAATCCCATATCAATGACCTTACCGATAGTGGCGGAGACAATATGAGGAAATTCCCCTTGCTTGCTTCCATCAGGAGCAACAAGCGCCACCCCCGCTCCCGTTATCGTCCATTGAGCTGTAGGTGGTTTTTGCCCGCCATATTCAGTTGGATAGCGAAATTGTTTTTCAACAGCTGCATTGTGGCTCGAGGCGCCTGTCAACACATAATCAGCCCCGCCATAATTAGTGATGAACGCAGCTAGAGCAAGCCCTTCCATCGATGTGGAACAGGCTCCAAACAAGCCGAAATATGGAATTCCATTGGTTCTGGCCGCAAAGCTTGTAGGTGTAATCTGATTGATTAAATCACCCGCCAAGAAAAATTGCACCTGCTCCTTGTCGATCTTACCTTTTTCCAATGCAAGCTCAACCGCTTTTTCCATCAAATGCCGATGAGCTTTTTCATATGAATCCTGCTCCATCCACAAATCGTCGTATAGAATATCGAAATCACCAGCGATTTCTCCATTAGCTTCAAATGGCCCGCCTGTTACCCCCGTTTCCAAGATGACCGGTTTATTTGTGAAGATCCATGTTTGTTTTCCCTTTAACACCGCTTAGCCCCCAATCATTAGGTAAATCGTTTTTATCAACGCCACGACAAAGGCTGAAAATACTCCAAATAAAATGACCGATCCGGCCAATTTAAACATATTGGATCCAACTCCAAGTACAAAACCTTCCGTCCGATGTTCGATGGCTGCCGAAATTACTGCGTTACCGAACCCAGTGACAGGGACGGCACTTCCTGCCCCAGCAAACTGGCCAATGCGATCGTAAAATCCGAAACCGGTCATCAAAAGAGACAGGAACACCATGGTAGCAGTGGTCGGGCCTCCGGCTGTCTGTTCCGTAAAGTTGAAAAAATAAATATAGAAGTAGGAAATGGCTTGTCCCACTATGCAGAAAATGCCACCTACTAAAAAGGCCTTCAAACAATTCTTCACTATCGGTCTTTTAATTTCATGCTTCCCTTGGAGTTCCTGATACGCATCCTGCTGTGGGGTCGTTTTCTCCTTGCCGCTCATAGTGCTGAACCTCTCTTCTAAATTAATTCTTTTTGAAGTTCTTCAATTTCCTTGAACTTCTTCCTTGCCTTTTTTTCGGGTACATCCTTTTCCTTAAGTAACTCGTTCAATCTTACCGATTCCAAAAAGATTTTATAATCGCTAGATACGATAAAATCATTTTTGGGAAACTTCTCTTCCAGATGTTCAGTCACAGTCTTTTCAATTTTCTTCATATGAAAACGTTGTAAGTGCTTAACTTTATAAGCGACGATAATCTTTTTGTCGTTTTTCACGACGATCACGTCATAGATGGTGTCTTCATTAGCAACTGTTTCCTTGACCTTTGAGATCAGTCCTTTTTCATCCTTCTCATCCATCCCATTAATGATATCCATCGGTTCAGGATTCGTACGTTTAATCATTGCTAAATTCTCCGTTTTTCCATCATTCTTATTGCTGCATGCAGTAAGCACACACAAAACAACTATAAAAACCAGAAAGCTGGCCTTAAAATACCTTCCTTGTCTGAACATAGAATCACATCCTAATTTATCGTTCTCTTTTTATTTTCTTGTTTAACTGTTTTTTTATGAATGGTAGGATTAGGAAATAAAAAAAACCTTTCCGAATGGAAAGGTTTTTTTTACTTAATATCCTTTATTTTTATTGTTATTATTACAGCCACAGTCTTTCTTGATTTTGACCGTTTGATCTTTTTTGATCGGTTTGGCATAAGCCCATGGATTTTGTTTCTGATTCAATTTATGACTCCTCCTTTAACATCTATACCATACTATATGAACGAAGAGACAAGTTGTTTCCAATCAAATGTCCATAATTTTGCTGATTATGACTTCAATAATCGCTCCTACTGCTGCTACGGCAAGGATTAATATCAGTACATCACCTATAAACCAATGTTGGATATAAATAAAAACCAGAAAAAGGCTGACCCAGACACCCACGCACCAAAAACAGCTTAGCAATTGGCCAAACCAGCCAAGCAGGCCCTTTTCCTTGGGAATTAAAAATATTTCCACTTCTCCTGCTTCATTTTTTTCCTCTATCTCTTTAAAAAAGGGGCGGCGCAACGGCTCCATAATTTTATCGAAGACGATCAAACGTGTCAGCCTGAAGGAAGCCAAGCCTAATATGATAAATAAAGTAAATTCATTTTGTGGGGGAAACATTTAATATTGCTCCTTCACTTGGATTCTTCAATTATTTTGGCATCGATAATATCAGGCAAACCGACGAAACGGATCTGGTTCCCTCTTTTAATCTTCACTGATTCCCCCTTCATTCCCAACACATGAAATTTAAGCGTTTCTCCGTTAATAACAGCCTCACATAGTGGCTTTGGAAAACCTTGATGATTGGATAGGCGGGAAATGATGTCCCGGGAAGAATCTTTCTTCTCCACCTTTTTCCTTTTTCTCTTAACTGGCTTTTCATTTTCCTGTATTATTTGTTCAGGATGTTTCATTTCTTCAACCGACTTTTGCACAGGGACATATTGTTCGGTGATTTTCCTTAAACCCGTAATCTCCTTTTCAATTTCCTTCATGGCATCATAAACACCAAATTCGCGTTTGACCTGTTCGATTTTTTCCTCTTTATTCTCGTCTTCTTCCTGAAGTTCCGGCTCAACGCTGTCTTGAGGTTTAGCTTTTTTCGTTCGAAAATCACTTTGCATATTCCCACGCAGATCTGATATTTTTGCTTGATCGACATATATAAGTGGTTTCGATTCTTTATCGTCATTTTTCCCTGACATGAAAACCCTCCTTAATATTTCAGAATATCCACGGACTGCAGCTGTTCCATTTGGTATTGGACAACTTTTTTCCCGAATTTATGCCTTATGAACAAACTGGATTCTTTTTTTTGTTCCAATTTCCCGAATAGTGTACGGTCATTGATGATGAACTTACAAACAGGCTTAGGTGCAAAGGCTGGAAGTCGGGACAATAGCTCCACCAATTCCTCGGCGGTATATGAAGTGCTGATATTTTTTTCATGTAAATTGATATGTCTCTTCAGCGAATTTTGTATGGTTTGTTTTCCATCAGCACAAGGCAGACCAACTTTCTTCACGTCCATGATGCCCCTCCTTCTTTTTCACGAATAGGGTTGAAAGCAGGTTTATGCTGATTCACGCAAACAATGAATATCCGCTCTATGTATCATTTATATGAAATTCACCCTTCTTTATGCTGGAGATGTGACACTCCCCAAAAAAAGGACATCAACCAAGCTTAAGGATTTTGGGGATTAGCTGAAAAAACTAAAACATTCGAAGATGAAAAAATCGGAAAGATTTCAATTGAGGATGCAGTTACTAAAAATACCTGCAGAGTGGAGAATCAACAAAAAAAGGGGACCGATATCGGCCCCCCCCTCCTATTGTCATCCAATTATATGATAACCCGAATCCACATGGATATTTTCCCCGGTAATCCCGCGGGACATGTCACTTAATAAAAATACTGCCGTATCCCCTACTTCTTCAGGAGTCGTTGTACGACGAAGCGGTGCTTCTTCCTCAATCTTCTTTAAAATTGTATTGAAGTCACGAACACCTTTAGCGGATAAGGTACGGATAGGTCCAGCTGAAATTGCATTCACTCGAATGTTATCTTTGCCAAGATCACTTGACAGGTAACGGACATTGGCTTCAAGTGAGGCCTTGGCCACTCCCATTACATTATAATTAGGCATGACCCGTTCACCGCCAAGATACGTCATTGTGACAATGCTGCCACCTTCCGACATGATTTCCTTCGCCGCTTTAGCTACAGCCGTTAAAGAAAATGAACTGATATTATGGGCAAGCAAAAACCCTTCACGGCTCGTGTTGACGAATTCACCGTCCAACTCTTCCTTATTAGCGAATGCGACACTGTGTACCACGCCATGAATGATACCTGTTTCTTCCTTAATCGCCGCAAAACATTTTTCAATGCTTTCATCCTTCGTTACATCACATTGTAAAATGATGGAGGGCTCCCCTTCCAATGTAGAAGATAGTTCCCTAACGCTTTTTTCCGTACGGTCTTTTCCGTAAGTGAAGATCAGCTTTGCACCTGCTTTATGTAAGGAACGGGCAACTCCCCATGCAATACTTCTTTTATTCGCAACACCCATTAAGACAAACGTTTTTCCTTCTAATGAAAAAGTCATCGTATGTGACCTCCTATTTTTAATACAAGTTATTAGTACCTGCTACTAATGACAGTATATCAAATTTCCTATGATAAAAACACCGTTTTCTGAAGCCGCTAGGGAATAACACTTCAAAAAAGCCTTCTTTAGCTTATAGTAAATAACCCATGAATAAAGTAGCTAATCCGAAGTAAATCAGGATACTGATAATGTCATTGATGGTTGTGATGAATGGTCCGGAAGCTACTGCCGGGTCGATCTTCATTTTATGCATGAGTAGCGGTACAAGCGATCCCGCGAGTGTGGCGACTATCAATGTAATGAAAATAGATATGCCGACCAATAAACCGAGCATTAAATCCCCCTGCCAAATATATACGATTAAACTGATGGCTATTCCACATGTCAGGCCGGTGATGAGGCCTGTCCCAGCCTCTCGCAAAACTAGCTTCCACTTGCTATCCTGCTCCAAGTCCCCTGTTGCAATTCCCCGTACTGCAACAGCCAATGCTTGAGTTCCTGTGTTGCCAGCCATTCCGCCTATCAATGGAATAAATACAGCAAGAATCGCTTTTTGGCTAAGTGTCTCCTCAAAACGGCCAATCAGGCTGGCGGTCAATAAACCTAAAAACAAAAGGATGATCAACCAAGGCAGCCGTTTCTTGGCAGCAGAAAAGGGACTCTTATCAACATTGTCCAAATTTGATACACCCGCCAATTTGGAATAATCATCAGATGCCTCTTCATCCATGACATCAATGATATCATCAACGGTTATAATCCCTAACAAATGGTTTTGGAAATCGACGACAGGCACGGCAAGGAAGTTATAGTCCCTTATTTTTCGTGCCACCTCTTCCTGGTCTTCAGATACAGGTACGGAAACTACCCTGTCATCCATTAAATCACCGATTAAAGCATCTTCATCAGCTATGATCAATGTCCTGAGCGATAATACACCAAGCAGCTTCTTATCCTGATCGGTAACGAACACATAATATATCGTTTCCGCTTCCGGAGCTTCCCTTTTTAAGATCTGCATGGCTGATCGAGCCGTTTCGTTTGCTTCAATGGCAATGAACTCTGTCGTCATGATGCTTCCTGCCGTAGATTCCTCATAGTTCAGAAGCTCCTGGATTTCACTTGCCGCTTCATCATCCATGATGGTCAAATAGCTGACGGCCTGCTCATCGTTGATTTCATTCAGGACGTCAGCCGCATCATCCGCATACATATTGGAAAGCATATCGGCTGCATAAGAGGGATTCATTTCAGCCAGCAGGCTTTCGTAATCCTCTTCATCTATTTCTATATTTTCAAAAAGGTCCGCCATTTCTTCCGGTGACAAATATGTGTAAACGACGGATCTGATTTCATCTGACAAGCTTGTATAAAATTGAGCCTGATCATATGGATGCATTTCAAGGAACTCCGTACGAAACTGATCCAAATTTTCCGTTTTAAGTGCTTCAAGCAAAAGCTCGTTATTCATTTGACTGCTCTCCCGCTCCCGGTCCTTCATCTCCTCCATAACCATACACCTCCTAAAACATATTTTTTCATTTCCTCGTTTATATTTTATTTTTTTTAATAATACTATACTAATACCATAACCATAGACAAAACAAACAAAGGATGTGTCAAATGAACATCGATATCATCGGGGACATTCATGGATGTTTCGCTGAATTCAGGCAACTGACCGAAAAAATGGGCTATACGTGGGAGACTGGGTTTCCTGTACATCCCTCTGGAAGGATTCTCGGCTTTGTAGGTGATTTAACCGATCGCGGCCCAAATTCCCTTCAAGTAATCGAGATTGTCCATGAATTAGTCATTAACCAAAATATAGCAAGGTATGCCCCAGGTAACCACTGCAATAAATTATATCGTTACTTTTCAGGAAATAAAGTTCAAATATCACACGGTTTAGAGACTACTGTAGCTGAATATGAATCACTGAACATCCGGGAACAGAAGAAGATCCGAAAAAAATTCATGGATCTGTATGAACGATCCCCACTTTACCACCTGATTGATGAAGGGAGATTGATCATTGCCCATGCAGGAATTCGCAGTGACTATATTGGTCAATATAGCAGTAAAGTAAAAACCTTTGTCCTCTATGGTGATATCAATGGCTCCAAACATCCCGATGGGTCTCCCGTCAGGAAGGATTGGGCCCAAACATATAAAGGGGAAACATGGATCGTATATGGACATACACCAGTTCCTGAAGCTAGACGAGTCAATCATACATACAATATTGATACAGGCTGCGTCTTTGGTGGAAAACTGACCGCTGTCCGTTATCCCGAAATGGAGCTTCAAGAGGTGCCTTCAACCATGCCATATATTGCGGAAAAATTCAGGACATCTTTTGATTAACCAAAAAAACTCGCCATCTTGGTGAGTTTTTTTGCGTCTATGGATTTTTTCATAAGTTTGAATTCGTTACAATGCACCGGTTAAAAGGCTCAACTTCACTCGAGCAGACGGGCCATATCTTCTGGTAACCCTTCTTGAAACAACATCATCTTCTTGGTGAAAGGATGTAAAAATTTCAATTCAAAACAATGAAGGGCTTGGCGAGGGATTCCTTTCCTGTTCCCACCATATAAATCATCACCAGCCAGCGGGTGACCTATATGCGCCATATGGACCCTGATTTGATGTGTACGCCCTGTTTGGAGTTCCAAATTAAGGAATGTATGGGACTCTGTGTGTGCCAATACCTTAAATAGGGTACTGGCATACCGGCCATCCTCCCTGACTTCCCGTTCAATGATGCTGGTCGATTTTCGTCCGATTGGCGCCACTATCTCTCCTACAGGACCTTCAACGATTCCTTCAGCTATGGCTTGATATCTCCGTTTAACCTGTCCTGATTTTTGCTGTTCACTCAAAAGGTGATGGATATGCCGGTGCTTGGCAATTAAAACCAGACCGGATGTGTCCCGATCAAGACGTGTAACTATATGGATCGTTGCCTGTATTCCCGTCTTCCTATAATAGCCCGCCAAGCCATTCGCCAAACTGCCGTGGGGATGCTCGCGGGAAGGAATGGTATTCATGGAAGGGGGCTTTGCCACAACCAATACAAACTCATCTTCATACCTGATATTCAGGGGGATGGGTTCCGGCAAAAGGCCTTCGCTTGCCTGCTCCGGCGGAAATATGACGGTGACGATGTCGCCTGTCTCTATCCGTTCCCTTACGGTTACTTCTTCGCCGTTCAACTGGATATATCCACCTTTAAACTTAATATCCGTTAATGCTCGTTTTGAAATATCGCATTTGTTGAGAAACTCTCGCAATAAAGAGCCAGAATCCTCTTCAAAAACCGACCAGGTCAAAGAAAAGTTTTGATTTGACATGAGGTGAGTCTATCTCCTTAATTAGCAATAAATGAATCATGCACTCTTTTCCAGAAAGGAAAAGGGCGGAATCTGGCAAATCGGATCTTCTCATCTGCCACTCGGCACTGTATTGACTTTACATTTTCCTGAAGCAAGGACAAATGGTCGACGGTAATTTGAAAATTGACCGCATTGACCGGCCTGAACATACAAGTATGATGTGCCGGCAGCAGAAGTGGGGATCCTACCGTCCTAAACACCCGGTTATTAATGGATGCCAATTCGGTAATCTGGATGGCATCGATTGATGGATGGACGATGGCCCCTCCAAGCGCCTTATTATACGCCGTGCTTCCAGATGGCGTCGCAATGCATAAACCATCTCCACGGAACGTCTCGAAATGCTGGCCGCGAATTTCAACGTCCATGACGAGCGTCCCTTCAACACTTTTGACTGTCGATTCATTCAAAGCCAAAAATCTGGCTTCCCGTCCACCATGCTGATAACGGACAATCGTTTCGAGCAGTGGATATTCCACAATTTGAAATGGTGTTTTTGCTAAAGCAATCACCAATTTTTCAATTTCATCAGGGGTCCAATCTGCATAGAAACCAAGATGTCCTGTATGTACACCAACAAAGGCGGTTTTATCCAATCGATTCTTATAACGGTGAAAAGCATATAATAAAGTGCCATCACCACCGACAGAAATGACAATATCCGGCTGATCTTCGTCATATTCCAAATGAAAGTCCTGAAGATACGTTCGCATCCTTTGCATTAAAGTATTCGATTTCGCATCTCCTTTTGACGTAATCGCAAATTTCATGTAATCCCACCTTCAATATAGATTTCTTCTCGTTTACCCATTTATGCTTTCAAGAATCTTTCTTCCGGGAAAAAAGACGCTGTGCTTCCTGGATTTCCGTACGGATTTGCGACATCTCAGCATCAAGCAGGAAGGCAGCTTCAGCTGCACGTTTGAGTCGCAGTTGTATATCTTCCGGGAAAATGCCTTTATATTTATAATTTAAAGAATGTTCGATCGTCGCCCAAAAATTCATCGCAAGGGTCCTGATTTGAATTTCGGCAAGGATATTTTTTTCGCCATGGATCGTCTGGACCGGATAGCGGATTACAACATGATAAGAACGGTAGCCGCTTGCTTTTTTATGGGAAATATAATTTCTCTCCTCGACTATCTCGAAGTCATTGCGGCCTCGTAATAGTTCAACTACCTGTTCGATATCATCCACGAACTGGCACATCATCCGAAGCCCTGCAATATCCTGTATTTCCGTTCCCAATTTATCAATGGGAATATCCTTCAGGCTCGCCTTATCCAAAATGCTGACAATCGGCTTTACCCTGCCTGTTACAAATTCGATCGGTGAGTGAATATTCTCTCTCTCAAACTGTTTCCTTAATCCTTTAAGCTTAACCTTTAATTCTTCGACAGCCTGAGTATAAGGCGCCAAGAAATCGTCCCAACTCTCCATTGCCACACCACCTATATCTATCTAAAAAGCGCCTGTTCAACTCTGGTATGGGCAGAACGCTCTCCTAAATCCAGCAGTCACATGACCTTATGCCAATTCACCACTGGATCCTATTAAATCTTTCTAGCAAAAAGTATGTATTAAATTCCTATATATACGATATACCAATTTCTCATGCTCAACGTTTATATTTTATCATATCCTGCAATTGATTCCTAAATATTCAAGTACAATAGCAAAAAATTATTGCATTCAATTTGACAGCTCGAATGGTTCTTATATGATTAACCTAAGAATCAGCCAGAAAGGATGGAACACATGAACCAGCATATTGAAATTGAATTTAAAAACCTCTTAAGCGAAAAAGAATTTCATCAACTGATCGAACACTTTCATGTCGGGGCATCGAACTTTAAAACACAGAAAAATCATTACTTCGATACACTCGGATTCACTTTAAAAAATCAAGACTCTGCCCTTAGGATCCGCGAGAAAAACGGGCGTTACGAGCTGACTTTAAAACAGCCCGCTACAGAAGGATTATTGGAAACGAATCAAGATATCTCTGAAGAAACCGCATATGCGTTTCTGAATCATAACACATTCCCTGATGGCGAGATCCAACTTCTTATCCTTGAATGCGGAATTGATCCAAAAGACTTTACCTGCTTTGGGACATTAAAGACGGACCGTTTTGAATTTCCTTACAAAGAGGGCTTACTTGTTTTAGATCATAGTTCGTATTTGAATCAGGAAGACTTTGAGCTTGAATATGAAGTGACGGATGCAAACGCCGGGAAAAAAAATTTCCTGAACCTCCTTGAAACCCTTCAAATTCCAGTAAGGGAAACCGAAAATAAAGTGAAGAGGTTTTATCGCGCCAAATTCCAAAAATAATCCTGTTTGAACCCATTCGGAGGTGGAGAGTTGAAGATCCAAGATTTCAAAACGTTCATGGAATTGCAGGCAATCCAGCAATTCACAAATGGCAACAACACAAATGCAAATTCATCTCGATCCATTTTCCAGGACATGCTCTCGGAACTGGTTTCGGTTGATGCTCTTGAAGGCGCTTCACAGACATTGGGTTCCCTTTTATCACGCGTGGAAGCGGAAACGAAGTCCTTCCTTCAACCCGGCGGCATGACACCCATGAACATCAACCCGGTATCCATTGCCCCTGCTGACAATGAGAGCAGTGAAACAGCACCAAACTATGATCATATCATCAGCCAGGCGGCCAGCTTATATAATCTCCCGGAAAAACTGATTAAGTCCGTCATTAAACAAGAATCGAACTTTAACCCTGAAGCCACCAGTTATGCGGGTGCAACTGGCCTTATGCAGTTAATGCCAGCAACTGCAAAAAGCCTTGGGGTGGATGATGCAACCGATCCGCAACAAAACATCATGGGCGGGAGTAAATATTTAAGTCAAATGATGGCACGTTATGACGGGGACATCCAGATTGCCCTTGCTGCTTATAATGCAGGGCCTGGAAATGTAGATAAATATAACGGCATCCCTCCCTTTAAAGAAACTCAGAACTATGTTCAGAAAGTTTATGGCACATTTTCAAGCTAAAGCAAGCTGACCCTGTTTATTTGTGAAGGGTCAGTTTTTTCATGTCTATATATTCTTTTTCCACGAATTGTTAACAAATCGTAAAGCTCCCCAAAACCTGTCATTTCCGGATCATTCGCATGTGTCATACTACAGATGTAAAATTTTCTTTAAGCTATATATTTGTTATATCATGACGTCATTGATAAAATATGAATAAATATCAACCATCTTTCTTTAAAAGGAGTAATCAACATGATGCAAGGGAACCCTACACCATATGAATTAATTGGAGAAGGGCAATTACACAAGTTAATTGATGTGTTTTACTCCAACGTTAGTCAACACCCGGATCTGCAGCCAATATTCCCTGACGATTTAACAGAAACGGTCCGTAAACAAAAACAATTTATGACTCAATATTTAGGCGGTCCCTCTTTATATACAGAAGAGCATGGCCATCCTATGTTGCGGGCTCGACATATACCTTTCGAAATTACACCAGAACGTGCGAAAGCATGGCTCTCATGCATGTATCAAGCTATGGACGAAGTTGGCCTTGAGGGTGAGATTAGGGAGTTTTTCTATCACCGCCTCTATTTGACGGCGCAGCATATGATCAATACATCCGGAACTGACGGGAAAGGAGAAGGCAGTTGAGCGCACAAAAACCAGTTTTCAATATTTCCGATTGGATCAAGACGCAGCATTGCTATGATATAGGAAAAAAGCCAATTGAAATTTATGTTTTTGTTGATCCGCTTTGTCCCGAATGCTGGGGCTTAGAACCAATTATTAGGAAATTACAGATAGAATATGGCCAATTGTTCAGTTTACGCCATGTTTTAAGCGGTAAAATCGATTCTCTTAATATGGGGAAAAATAAAAATTATGAAAACATTGCTCAAGTTTGGGAAAAGACAGCCAGCCGCTCGGGAATGTCCTGCGACGGAAGCCTTTGGTCTGAAAACCCAATCTCTTCTCCATATACAGCTTCCATCGCAATAAAAGCAGCGGAATTGCAGGGCCGTAAATTGGCCATTCGCTTTTTAAGGCAGCTTCAAGAATATGTATTCATAGGAAAAAAGGATATATCCAATATCGATGTCTTGACCGAATGTGCCAAGATGGTTGGATTGGATGTGGAAGAATTCCTTTATGACATCAATTCCTCCAGTGCAGCCAAAGGCTTTCAATGTGACATGAAAATCACGAGCGAAATGGAAGTGACTGAAATACCTTCCCTTGTCTTTTTCAATCAAAATATTGAAGAAGAGGGAATAAAAGTTTCAGGTGTCTATTCTTACGAGGTATATGTTCAAATTTTAGAAGATATGCTGAATGGTCTTCCAGCCCCTGCAACCCCCCCCTCTCTCGAAGAGTTTTTAAGCTGTTTCAAACTAGTGGCCACGAAGGAAATTGAAACCGTTTATAATATGAATAAGAATAACGTCGAGTTGGAAATGAAAAAGCTTGTTTTAAAACAGGTTGCAGAGAAGATACCTGCTAAATACGGAACGTTTTGGAGATATACAAAGAAGCAGTCATGAATTTGACTGCTTCTTTGTTATTTTAAAGGAAAAACCATGCAATCAAAAGATTGCATGGCTTTTTATAAGAAAATAAGGGGATGGGAGAAATTTTTCACGATCAAACAAAGGGGTATAAGTTTGTTTGTGATTCACTTCACAATAAATAATATAACAGATAACCCATTTGCGTTTCAACTATATGTGTAACTTTTCACAAATTGTTCACAATATATATTTTGGTCATTTTTTATTATCCATTCCGATATATAGCTAAATATGAGCCCTTTTTATTTAAAGCTATAAGAGTTTTAGATATCCTCTTAATATCTAATTTAAAATGGAATATATCTATTTGTGAAACGAATCACATTATCCTTTTTGTATTGCCTAAGCCTTTTTTAACTTCCGTTAAAGCCGATCATTTAATTCTTTTTACTTTTCATGCAAATGAAAAACCCCGGCAAACCGCTAAATTTGCTGGGGTTTTCATCTATTTATACGAATAAGGGGATGGGAGAAATTTCACGACGAACAAACAAAGGGGTATATGTTTGGGATGTGATAACTTCTATATCTGTACTATAGCAGATTTCATACCTTAATTGCAAGAACTTTGTGCGCAACTTCACATTATTGTCATATTCTTAGAATACTGCTTATTCTAAAACATACTATCTAATAAAGAGCAGATGAGCTTTTTCTGCTACCAGGTTGGAGGTGACCAAATTGAAAGTCTTTATTCTTCTCATACTCTTGATAGGGTCGCTATTTGTCCAGCTACTCGGTATCATGAACCTCATTCCTCTGTATTTTACCTCCCCTATTTTATTTTTTGTTTTCTTTATAATTCTTCATAGCTTAAATCAGAGAAATCGTTTTAAAGGATTATGACGGACATCATATATGATGAAAAGGACCCGGCAGTGCTCGGGTCCCTTTTCACATCCTATTTATTCAAAAGCTCTTCCAACTCATTTAATTTTTCTTCGAATACATTCATGGCTTCTTGTACAGGCTCGGCTTTTGTCATATCGACACCAGCCTTTTTGAGTACTTCAATCGGATAATCGGAACTTCCTGACTTCAAGAACTCCAGATACCTTTTGACAGCAGGCTCTCCTTCTTCAAGGATTTGCTTGCTCAATGCTGTTGCTGCACTGATTCCAGTCGCATATTGATAAACATAGTAATTATAGTAGAAGTGTGGAATACGCGCCCATTCCAAACCGATTTCTTCATCGATGGTCACGTTCTCGCCAAAGTATTTCTTGTTCAGCTCATAATATTCCTTAGTAAGCATATCCGCTGTCAACGCTTCCCCATTTTGAGCCTTTAAATGTATGGTATGTTCAAACTCTGCAAACATCGTTTGCCGGAACAATGTGCCACGGAAACCTTCCAGGTAATGATTCAATAAATAAATGCGTTTCTTTTCATCTTCGATTGAATTCAGTAAATAATCATTCAACAGGTTTTCATTACAAGTCGATGCAACTTCCGCTACAAATATTGAATAATTTCCGTATGGATATGGCTGATATTTACGTGTATAGTAGCTATGGACCGAATGTCCAAACTCATGAACGAGCGTGAATAAGTTATTGACGTTATTTTGCCAGTTCATTAAAATATAAGGATTCGTCCCGTATGTACCAGAAGAATAGGCACCGCTTCGTTTCCCTTTGTTTTCATGCACATCGACCCACCGGTTTTCAAACCCCTCTTTCAAAACATTCAAATAATCCTCCCCAAGCGGAGCAAGTCCTTTAAGGACATAATCCTTGGCCTCATCATAAGTCACTTCCATCTTCACTTCCTTAACTAGAGGAGTGAATAGATCATACATATGAAGTTCATCTAATTGCAGTACTTTTTTACGTAAATCAAGATAACGGTGAAGTAAAGGCAAATTGTCATTGACCGTTTTAACGAGATTATCGTATACAGTCTCCGGAATGTTGTTATTACTTAATGCCGCTTGGCGTGCTGAATCATATTTTCGAACAGTGGCATTGAAGTTATGGTTTTTCACCTCACCAGACAGTGTTGAAGCAAATGTATTGCGGAACTCCCCATACTTGCTGTATACCCCCTTAAATGCCTCCTCACGTACACGGCGATCTTCACTCTCAAGAAAACTGATATATCTTCCGTGAGTTATTTCCACTTCATCTCCCTTTTCATCCTTGATGGTCGGGAATTTCAAATCGGCATTGTTAAGCATACCGAAAGTATTGCCCGATGCATCGAGTACTTCTGATGCCTGCGCCAATAATTCTTCCTGCTCTGCAGATAAGATATGTGGTCTCTGAAGATTGATTTCCTCTAAAGAATGCTTGTACAATTTCAATTCTTCTTTTTCTTCCAAAAACCCTTCCACTTTGCTTTCGTCAATACTCAATAGTTCAGGAACCATAAATGAAAACGCAGCCGCTGCCTGGGCATATAAAGCTTTTGCCCGATCCTCCATCCCTTGATAAAAAGGATTGGTTGTATCTTGATCATTGCGCATATGTGAATAAGAATAAACTTTCCCTAGCTTCTCGAATACTTCATCTTGGAGTTGAAGCGCCGCGAATAATTTCTCTGCGCTTTCGCCCAATGTGCCTTTATGTGCCTCTGCCTTCTTGAGGTCTTCCTTTACCGCTTTGAAGGCAGCTTCCCAATCTTCCTCGGTTGCGAAGATATCTTCCAGTCTCCAAGTATCTTCAGGAGCTATTTCACTTCTTGAGGGTAATGTATTCGTTTTTGTTTCCTGTGCCATAAAAAAATTCCTCCTCATTCTATAGAAACTTGCCATTGGGCTTACTCGTAAACCGGATAGACGCCGCAATGCTTCATTCGGCGTTCATTCTTTTTAAAGCTTTTAATTCCCAGTTCTTATTACTATTTCTCCATTAACAAAAATAATCCTGCCATTTCATCTGAATTCAAGATAAATAGAGATGTTATCACTGATTATACTGGATATTCCCCTTTTCCATCATCAATTTATGCTTATCATAGAAATTTTTTTCCAAAATTTGAGCTTGATCACTGGTGGAGGGCAGGGTAAATTCCCTTTCAACTTTAAAAACCCCTTTTTCCAGCTTTGATAGATAACCCAATTGCTCCAAAATCATGATATATTGACCTACAGGATACTCGATTGGTTTTTCATGAAGCAATGGCAATGGTCTGAACTTTATTTCCCCTTTTTTTGAGCGCTTTCTAAAAATGCAGATAATATCAGCCATAGAAATCTTTTCCCCTGTTCTTTTCTCTTGAAACACATCCATGTATAACCATGCCTGCCATTCGATCGAGGCAGTATCGATCAACAGCATCCCCCTGACGGGAACACCCACTTCAACGGGAAGTGTCGCTGGTGTAATATGATGTGAATAAAGCTCTTCGAAAAAAGGATCGCATCTGCGTGCTGTTTTCACTCGATGCAGGGACCAGCCATTTCGTTTATATCTCCACGCAGACAGAAAAGGGAAAACAAAGCAATTTCGGGGCAATGCCCGACTAGGGGGAAGGAGCTTTAAAGAAGCTGTTGTCAATTCGGCTAAGACGGTTCTAGAGGTAAACGGAGTGAGGTTCTTCAATACTGATAAATGATCAGTTTCCGGACAGTACATCCAAAGAAACGGATGATGGAAGCTGCCGGTGACGAAGAGCCATTGGAAGCGGGTTAAACTGAATTCATACAAGCTTTTCCTTTTTAAGCGTTTTGCAGCGAGGATCCAGATTGGCTTGATGCCTATGCTTTGGTAGGCTCTTGTCCTTTCCATGAATTCCACCTCGGGGATAACTGAGCATTGAAATTCTATTGCATAGCGATTGCCTCCTATCACAGCTAAAATATCAGCCCTTTTCTTAATTTCAGGAAGGTAGGCTTCTAGATCCACTTGGTAACCATGTGATAATAACCACTGAAACAATTTTCTTTTTCCCATTAAATGATAGGCGGATTCCGGTTCTGAAGAAGCACGGCATGAAGAATTATTTTTATGCGCGAAATGAGGAATCCTGACGTTTCCCGCTTTGATGGTCATTTCCATCTTGCAGCATGGACAGTAATAATCTGCCGCCGATTTTCTCCATTCATCAATCTCGTTTGCCGGTATCTTTTCAGGGAGGGTAATCCAAGTTCCATCTTTCTTTATCGCGGTTAGCATACATCTCCTCCTCATCCACTACATTCGCCTGCTTCGCTTAGGATTCCTTTTAATCCGCAAAAAAAAAATGCCTCATCGGCATAAAGTAAAGTTGCTATCTAAAGAAGGGGTGAAAGCAATCGGCATGTGGACTCCAATACTTTCAAACCGAAATTCCGTTTGGAAAACGCATCAATCTCCACTTCTTGAGATACCTTTATATCTTCCAAAAAATCATTCACCAACTGCCGAGTACTTTCCGTCCTGTAGAGAAAAGCATTGACTTCGAAATTCAGGTGAAAGCTTCTCATATCCATATTGGTTGTCCCAATTGACGCCAATTGGTCATCAACGATGATGATTTTACTATGCATGAAGCCATCATTATATTGGAATATACGAACTCCGGAAGCGAGCAATTCGGGAAAATAAGTTCTCGAAGCATGAAATACGATACGTTTATCGGGGTTCTTCGGTACGAGCAGCCTGACATCCAAACCACTTAAGGCAGCTACCTTCAACGCTTGAAAGATATCGTCATCAGGAACGAAATACGGAGAGGCAATCCAAACTGACTTTTCTGCCGAAGCGATCATTTTAAAAAAAATGCTTTTAATGATCGTCCACTCACTATCCGGCCCGCCGCCAATCAATTGAACTCCGCCATGTCCATGATGGTTCGGCAGGCCAACCATGAGATATTCATCACTTAAAAAACTATTATTGGTGCTATAATACCAATCCTGCAGAAATATGAGCTGTAAAGTCCTGACCGCTTCCCCCTTTATGATAAGATGCGTATCCCGCCAAGAACCGAATTTCTGATCTTGTCCCAAATATTCATCCCCAATATTGAGACCGCCGATGAAACCGACAGAGCCATCTATCACAATTATTTTACGATGGTTGCGAAAGTTGAATGTATTATTTAATAAAGGGAGATGCAACGGACCAAAAGCAACCATTTCAGCTCCCGCACTCCTCAGTTCATCGATATATGAACGAGCTAACTTCCAGGAACCAACCGCATCATAGAGAAACCTGACCTCTACCCCTTCTTTTACTTTCTGTATCAAGATGTCCTTTAGCAGACCGCCAATGCGGTCATCCCTAACAATATAATATTCCAAATGAATATGATGTGTGGCTTTTTTTAATTCTTCGATGATATTGGAAAATGTCTCATCACCATTCCTTAAAACCCGGGTTTCAGTCGTAAATGAAATAGGGCTATTCCCCAGCCTATTTGCAAGAGTGATTAACTGCTGAGGGTTCTCGCCCATTTCCTTAATTCGGTCATTATACTCCGCCTCGCCGCCTATTTTAACGAAACTCTGTTTATCCAAAAAGTACTTCTTGCGAAATATCCTTTCTTTCCGAAAATGACGGCCAAACAAAAAGTAAAAAATGAAACCGATGAATGGGAAAGCGCAAAAAATAACCAGCCATGTTATGGTCTCGATGGGATCTCTGTTTTCCAGGAAAATGTTGAATCCAATTATCACCAAGAAAAGGGTCAATATAAGGCTGGAATAAAAAATCACCCTGCCATCGACGCCATTTATTAGAAAATACCAAGAGCCGACCAACAAGAGAATTAGCAGACCGATGCCAACTATATTCTTCACCTAGACTACCTCCAATTAACAAACACAGGCACATGATAAATACCTCCCTGCTGAGGTAAAACACTCATTCTTGGACGAAAAGGCCGATTTCTACTGAAATCGGCCTCAACAGTCTATGCGAAATATTTATCGACCGTTGTGAATACATCATTTTCGATAACTATCTTCCCGTACTCTTCAAGCATGTGCACCGTTATAGGTGACTCCTGACTATATTCCAATAAAAGACTTAGAACATTATCGATTTCTTCCTCATCAATTTCTGCCTCGGAAAATTCGATATAAAGATAATATTTATTCTGATAAACATAAAGTTTAGTCGTCCAGTCATCCAAGCCATGACGCTTGCTTAATGAAATGACATCTTCAAAATCCTCGAAAGTCGTGATGAATTCAATCATACCATCTTCGAATGTCATACCGCTTTCTTCATCTTTCCCATGAAAATGTTGATCAAGAAGCGTATCCATCTTGTCTGATACATTCAAATCCCTTAACTTATCATCTGAAAGAGGCAGCTCGAGTTTCTGACCATCTTTGGCAAGCTGGGCTTTTGTGACCAAAACTTCCAAGCCTTTTTCAAGGGCTTGAACTTGAATCCATAAAGGTCCTTCAATCATGAATTCTTCTTCTTGATGCACTTCATCCATCATTTCCCAAAAAAGTTCCTCACTTCGCTCACGGCTGTACCAAATTTCTTCGCGATCAAAGCCTCTTTCCTCAATATCTATATAGGAAATATAAAATTTAACTGTATCATCATTAATGCGTTCGATTTCCATGATTCCCCTCTCCCTTCCTATCTCATTTTGAAGGGATAATAACCCCCAAGCGAAAATTGCTCTTAAAAGCTCTTTACCCGTAAGTGAATACTGTAAATCATGATAGCCATTAAAACAGACTATTTTACATCATTTTATGACAAAACCTTGAAGAAGGGAAATAAAAAACATTACTTATCTAAAAAACAATTGTTTGCCTAATATTCCATTCATTCTATAAAAAAATTCATCCGCATGCAACTATCATAATGCTTTCTTCAATTTTAAACTTCCTGCCATTTATGCCTTATTATATACACGGCATGATGGTGTGCATTCTTATTTTTTCTTTAAATGATGACCGGTTCAAGGAACCTGCTGCAAATCCGAAACGTCTGCTGTCCCCTATGAATCCTGTTATGTTACCCGTCATTAAGTAAAAAAAATCAGCGGAAAATCGGTTATGTATAAAGAAAAAGCCCTGCACATTTCCTGGCAGAGCTTGAAAGACCTTATTAGTTGACCATACGTTGTGCTTCCCGTAACTGGAAGGTACGAACTTTACGTGGTAAAAAGCGTCTTATCTCATCTTCGTTATAACCAACTTGAAGCCGTTTCTCGTCAAGGATAATTGGACGTCTCAACAGACCTGGATTTTCCTTGATCAATTTATATAGTTCTTGAAGAGGCAGGCTCTCTAAATTTACGTTTAACTTTTGGAAAGTTTTTGACCGTGTTGAAATGATTTCATCGGTTCCATCTTCAGTCATTCGAAGAATTTCTTTAATCTCATCAATCGTTAACGGTTCTGAAAAAATGTTTCTTTCTTTATATCCAATCTCATGTTCCTCTAACCATGCTTTTGCTTTCCTGCATGAAGTACAACTAGGTGATGTATATAATGTTACCATGTTTACTCACACTCCCTAAATATAGAATCGGTGATCTATGAGGGGAAATCTACTATTAGTATTCATAAGTACCACTCTAATTTGAAATAATTTTAATTAAGTATTTCATTTTCTTTATTATACACTAAATTATTTAAAATGAATACCCTTTTTGATATTTGGAAAAATCCTTATAAACTTCTAGTTTAGCCTGTACTATAGCTTTTTCTGTTTTTTATGTAATACATTAAAACCGCTTTTTCTAATTGAAAATACCTACCTGCCATTCTCAGTTAACTCTCAATTCGGCCCTCATGATTTTTTTATTAGCTCGTTACTTTTATTTACCCCCCTATCTTTGTCAATAAACAAGAACATGTTAATATATTTTCTTTAACAAAAAGCAAATTCCTCCTTTTACAAGAAAAACCATTCTTTTAGCACATATATTTCCAAAAGTAAAAAAGTAATTCGAAAAAATCGGAGATAAGTGAGTAATCTACCATCCGAGAAGTTATAGATATTCATTTGCCTGCAAAAAATGCACAATAAGAAAAGACAGTTTGGCTGCACTCGAAAAAACCATAACAGTTGTTTTCAGAAATCCGCTCCCTTTCCCGCCGACTGTCTGCAATCCGCATCAAAGCACGCGACTCCTGGGTCCCGGCTAGCCAGTTTTTCGGCAGAAGTGTCGCAATTTTCTTCAATCTATTGGGGGTTTTCATAGAATAGTAAAAAGCCCTAAACGATAACCTTTTATAATCGAGGTTGGGGTGGGACCTATTCCGACCTCCTTTATGGACAAATTTTAAGAAAGAACAGTTTGCCTCAATTTTTCTTTAAAAAACGTTCCAGATGTTTTCTGCTGGAGCACTTTTTTCGGCCCTTACTGTTCTTTTTCGACGTACTGAGCTGTTTTTTCAGCCGTTCACGAATTTTTTCTTCCATCACTGCACTTTTTTCAGCCGTTCACGAATTTTTTCGACCTACACCATACTTTATTCGACCTACACCGCACTTTATTCGACCTACACTACACTTTATTCGACCTACACCGTACTTTATTCGACCTTCCCCGTACTTTATTCGACCAACACCACACTTTATTCGACCTCTATACCGTACTTTTTCCGACAAACTAAAAAGGGCCGGTTAAGCGCCCGGCCCCTTTTTTCTAAATTTCCATCTCTTTAAAAATATCCGTTTCCTGACTTGCATTCAAGCTTAGTACATCCTCTACATCTTGATAAGATTTCCCATATAGGTCATCATCTTTGTAGGTATGGATTTCAGAATAAATCTCTTTCATGAAATCAAATACGTCTTCTTCATCAACCGATGGGTTTGCTGGCCAATATAGGATTTCCATAGGCGTATTCTCCTTGGTGGCAAGGGATTTTCTGCTGTAGGTAATTGAAGAGGCATGCTGGAATCCTTCCCTTTTATAAAATTTCAGCCTTTTCAATGTATCGTCATCATTTTCTTGTACTGGTTCTACTTCCAGCAAGATCGTTTTCTGCTTTTTTTGCAATTTTTGAATTAATTTCCTTCCTAGTCCCTGACCCCTTGAATTCTTTGATACAAAAAGGTAATCAACGAATATAAACTCTTCTCCTTCCACATATAATAAAACATGGTCGGGACCTTCATCCTTTTTATATATTTCCTGCTTATCTTCTAAAAGAACTTCTATATGTTCTTTGGACTTCATTTCTTCAATAGGGAAATACTGGTTCAACTTATCATACCAATTCATAAATTAATCTCCTCATTTGCTAGATTATACTTTCCAGATTTTTTCTTATCCACTACAATGGAACTTGAATAGCTTGAAAATATTAGGAGGGTTTTGATGATCAGTTACTTTTTGGACTTTTTTTTAGTCGCTGCTTGCGTTATTGGCATTACAGCTGTGAATGGCGTTGTGACGAATGGCATCGGCGAAAAATGGTTTGGCGGGAAACGTCACTCTCATATTTTCGATCAATCGAAACGAATTCAGTCAGGGTGGAGTAAAGTTGGCGGGAATAAAAAGCGGTAATTCAGAGAGAAATTGGATGACCGGAAGTTCTTCCAAGGTCATCCTTTTTTTCATGGGGTATAGTCTACTCCCTTTGTATATCGATTTGCCGCATTCCATAATAAGTATTCATCAATACCATTATCGTTCAATGCTTTTATTTGGGCTTCCACTTCTTCCTTTCCGTACCTTTGGTAATTCCCTTCACCTAAATATGAGGCAGTAAAATCTTGTAGCCAAGGTCTTGAAGTAGGTGGGGTTTTTAATTCCTTCAGCTTCCCGTTCTCCAATTTCGCATATTCCTTAACGAGATTATAAGGCTCCAAATCAGGCTTATCGATACCAAAATAAGATGTCCAGTGACTCGGATAGATCATCGAGGAAATTACATCGACATTCTCAGAGATTTTTGTGAAGTTTTGCCCTATTCCGGGAGCTTCAGGCAATGTAGCTGCATATCCAAAAATATCCACAGATACTTCCACATCATATGGCTCCAGTTGTTTCCTCGCATAACTTACGAAATCTGTCACTGCCTGAACCCTTTTGGCTGTATGACTCACTTTCGCTTCATCATATTCACCGACATCATATTTCAAATCATCTTCTTTATTTTCGAATCCTTCGGGAAAACGGACATAGTCAAATTGAATTTCTTTAAACCCCATCTTTGCCGCTTCAATGGCAATACCGACATTATAATCCCACACCTCTTTTAAGAATGGGTTAACGAAGGCTTCCCCTCGACCATTCCTCCAAACCTTTTCGCCATCTAAAAAAGATAATTCAGGCTTCTCTTTGGCCAAAAGTGAATCTTTAAAGACGACTACCCTCGCAATCGGATAAATCTGTTTATCCTCCATTTTTTTCAGCATTGCCCTTGGATTTTTTATGTAGTCTTTACCAATCCCAGCATATGGAGAATCTGGATCTTCGGTTTTAAACGTAACGTTCCCCTTGTCATCCTTAATGTCAATGACCATTGCATTCAAGTCGGTTTCATCTACATATCTAATAAGTTCATTCAATTTATTGCCGCCCGCTGCAGGCCCTGTCACATATATTCCTCGCACAGCATCCGGATAGTCGAATTTCAACCCCGAATCAAAAACAAAACGCGGTACGCTCGCAGGCAATTCTTTATTTTCTAATGCCACCTGCCTGGTTTCGTTCATGCCTTCTGCATGAACTGGCTGTTGAATCAGGAATATGCACATTCCTGTCATCAACCATTTACACATTGGTTTCATTTTCTCCACCTCATTCGCCATCAGTCATCAATATTCAACAAATATAATAAACCCCTTTCTTTAATACCACAAACAATAAACTTTACTCCTATATATTATAAATAATTAAAAAAACTGACTTACAAAATGAGAATACGTTCAACAACGCGGTTATTCCCTTGTGAGTATCCTTCCCTAAAATGGTCCGCTCATTGTGAAATATGTTAAACGGATTGATTTTCCTTGAACCCTTCATTTCTTCCATATCTAAAAAAAGAAGCGGAAAATCCGTTCTATTGGCTTGTTTGCCGTTTCGATTATACATTTAATATGAATAAATGCTAAAATACAGTATAGTGGACATTTCGTATTCTTAAAAATGGCATCGATACAGGACAAAACGGCCCTCCACAAGATTTAAATGAGCATTTCCCCATCACAGGAATATGCACATTTCTTTCAAAGAAAGTGGATTCATTTTCTATTTATCCTTACAATAATGAAGAGCGAATATCCATTTATCAATAAACGCATTTAGAGGAGTGACTAGCAGTTGAAAAGGATTTTCTCCGGCATTCAGCCATCCGGTTCCGTTACTTTAGGAAATTACATCGGAGCAATGAAACAATTCGTTAACTTACAAAATGAATATGAATGTTTCTTTTGTATTGTTGACCAGCATGCAATTACAGTTCCACAGGATCGCATTAAGTTAAGGAAGAACATTAAAACATTGGCCGCTTTATATTTGGCCATTGGCTTAGATCCTGAAAAGAATACCATCTTCATTCAATCAGAAGTACCAGCACATGCCCAGGCAGGCTGGATTTTACAGAGTATATCCTATATTGGGGAACTTGAGAGAATGACGCAATTTAAAGACAAATCAACTGGCAAAGAAGGGGTTTCCGCAGCACTGCTTACTTACCCGCCGTTGATGGCTGCCGATATCCTCCTTTATGGTACAGATGTGGTTCCTGTCGGGGAGGATCAAAGACAGCATCTTGAATTGACACGCGATTTGGCTGAACGGTTCAATAAAAAGCATAATGATATATTTAAAATCCCGGAAATCAGCCTCCCTACAGAAGGGGCCCGTATCATGTCCCTTCAAGAACCAACCAAGAAAATGAGCAAATCCGATCCTAATAAAAAGGCAACGATAGCCTTATTGGATGATCCTAAGCAAATCGAAAAAAACATCAAGAGCGCAGTTACCGATTCGGAAGGAATTGTCCGTTACGATAAGGAAAACAAAGCGGGTGTTTCCAACCTTATGTCCATATATTCCATCTTCAGTGGAAAAACCTATACAGAAATTGAAGAGATGTATGAGGGCAAAGGTTATGGTGACTTTAAAAGTGATTTGGCTGAGGTGGTTCTTGGAGAAATCCTGCCAATTCAGGAACGCTATAATGAATTGATCGATTCGCCTGAATTGGATGAAATTCTGGACCGCGGTGCAGAAAAGGCGAACATTGAAGCCAATAAAATGATCAGAAAAATGTATAATGGCATGGGACTTGGCAGAAAGAGATAAAAAAAAGACGATCCTCAACGGATCGTCTTTTTTTCATAATATCGATGGGCTATCGCCAGCCTCCACTTGCCACAGCTTTTCAAAAAAAGGCTGCCCCTTCACAAGGTTTTCACAAAGTTGAAGATGCTTCTCTGACCAGCCTTCCTTCATTTCTTCATATAATTCAAGCCAAGCTATCTGAAAATCCATTTCTTGAATGCTTTCATATTTCTCAGGAGCCCATTCTGTATACCAATAGCGGATTTCAGCAGTGTTTTTCGCCGTGAATAATTGGTCCATGGCCATGAATAGCAATTGCTTAAGCTGTCTTTCTTTTCTTGTCAAACCGTTCATGAATAAGGGAGACGGCGACAAAATATGATATTCTTTCTCAGATGTAGGTTTTTCAGTAAAGGTGTAATCCATCTCATCATGGTTTTCTATCATGTCATAAACAATTTGTTCCTGCCGAGGAATTATTCTGCTTTTCCTAATCGGAATATGATACCCTATCGTATCAACAGCTAAGATTCCATTTCCGTCAGTCACGATAAAACAATAGTCGAGCTGAATTCGTTCATGATTTTTCCTTGCATATGCTTTTTGATATACATCATTCAGCAGTGGCTTAGGTAATTCTGACAAGTCGTTTTCTATGTAGTGGAACAATGTTGATGACACTTTCAACAAAGGAACTTGATCTAGTAGTTCGATCCCGTCATCCTTCCTCCATTCATGAAAATGACAAATATTATAGCCGTTTTCTTCTCCTTCAAACCAGTTAACCCATACATCATGAAGATATAGCATCATTCATCCCTCACTTAAACAAATTTCTGTTTGTCAATCAGTATAGGCAGGAACCATACAATTTATTCCTATTCTAGAAAACAGATTAAGAAAAAAAGAACGTATATATTAACTCTTTTTAGATAGGAATTCTTCAGATTGAATAATGAACGATTTTTTCACAGAGAGTTTCTCAGAATTTTTCACCAGGTAATAGCCACTACAGTATCCAAGCATATATGGATATCCTTTCATCCCGAGCAGAAGTGTATCATGAAGAGGATCTGTACGTTTTATCGTGTGCTTTTCCTCTAAATGCTTGCTCCAAAATTCTCTTAGTTTATCTTCCTGATATAACTTAGTCCAATTTGCTAAAAATTTTGTTCCTAAATATTTCCCCACCGTTCTTTCCGCCAGTCCTTCCATGATCATCGTATCCAGGAGAGTGAATTCTTTTTGGTCCTTTTTCAAATGATGCAGACGGCAAACATGATGATATTCATGAATCAACAGCGCCTCCATTTCCTTTTCGGCTATCCCCTTTCCGTAAAAAAGGAATAGTTTATCTTTAAATGCCAGCCCTGACTTCGTTTCAACTTTTTTATTCCATATCCCTGAAGACATCAGCGGAAAAATATATATGGGAACATCAGGCCCACCCCATAGCTTCTTATAAGCTGTAAACAAGCTTTGTGTTTTTTCCCAGACATTATTTTCGTTTAAGTCTTCCCATGTTTGTTTTGTTTTTTGATTCGGCGAATACATGCCATGCTTCAATAAATGATGATAAATCATGTCCGCATCAAGGGTATTGTTGAATGTACTTTTAACTCTTTCCATCATCTGGACCGGGCGGTTGAAATCCTTCTTCATCCATTCATTGGTTGAAATGACTCCCATTTCCCATACACCTCCGCTTCTATTGACTATCGTATGATTTAAAGAAGGCGGTTGACACATTTTATATCCCTTGTATTGGCAATTTTCCCTTCAACATAAAAAGAGCAAATCCCTAAAGATCTGCTCTTCCTTCAAACTTATTGATATTTTTTGAAAAGGATAGTTGCGTTATGCCCACCGAATCCAAGTGAATTACTGATGGCTGCACTGATTTCGCCCTTCCTTGCTTGATTCGGGACATAGTCCAAATCACACTCAGGGTCTGGTGTTTCAATATTGATGGTTGGAGGCAAAATGCTGTCCCTGATTGCCTGAATCGTGAAAATCGCTTCCACACCGCCTGCTGCCCCTAACATATGGCCCGTCATCGATTTAGTGGAACTTATTGCAAGTTTATTAGCATGGTCGCCAAAGACTTCTTTGACTGCCATCGTTTCGTATTTGTCATTGTAAGGCGTACTCGTTCCGTGGGCATTCACATATTGGATGTCTTCCGGATTCAAACCTGCATCCTCGATTGCAATTTTCATCGCTCTTGCCCCGCCTTCTCCACCTGGTGCCGGAGCGGTAATATGGAAGGCATCTCCAGTTGAGCCATAGCCAGCTATTTCAGCATAAATCTTGGCTCCTCTATTCAATGCATGTTCAAGATCTTCCAGAACGATGATTCCAGCTCCTTCGCCTATTACGAAACCATCACGGTTAAGATCAAAAGGACGGCTAGCCGTTTGTGGATCAGGGTTTGTCGATAAAGCCGTATTTGCACAGAAGCCTGCAACCGACATTTTTGTGATTGGCGCTTCGGCCCCGCCTGTAATCATCACATCGGCATCGCCCCGCTGAATGGCTTTAAACGCATCACCAATTGAATTAGTTCCTGTAGCACAGGCTGTTACCGTACATGAATTGATTCCTTTTGCACCCAGTAAGATAGAAACCTGGCCAGCTGCCATATCCGGAATCATCATTGGTACGAAAAATGGGCTTACCCGTTTGTATCCTCTGTTTAAAAAGTTTTCATGCTGTGTCTCAAGTGTCTCCAGCCCGCCAATACCCGAACCGATCCAGACCCCGACACGTGCAGCATTTTCATCGGTTATTTCCAGCTTGCTATCATTATATGCCATAACGGAAGCTGCAATTGCATAATGGGTAAAACGGTCCATTTTGCGTGCTTCTTTACGATTTATATATGTTTCTATATCAAAATCCTTGATTTCAGCAGCCACTTTAACGGGATATTCTTCAGCATTCAAACGAGTTAAAGGTCCTATCCCCGATTTCCCCTCGATTATATTTTTCCATCCAGTTTCTGCATCATTACCAACTGGAGAGATTGCTCCAATACCAGTTACAACTACACGGCGATTAGTCATTTAAAAATGGCTCCTTCCTATTTTTAAAGCTCTTACGTTTTGCTTCTTCTTTTATTTACCCCACCTAAGAGCGATCGCTCCCCATGTAAGGCCACCACCAAAACCGACCATGACGATTAAGTCATTGTCCTTGATTCTTCCTGCTTCCATTTCTTCCACAAGGGCCATTGGAATGGACGCTGAAGAAGTATTTCCATATTTATGAATCGTTTTTGTCATTTTTTCAAGCGGGAGATCCAAGCGTTCCCTAGAGGCTTCCATAATTCGTATATTAGCTTGATGCGGGACAAGCAGATCCACATCTTCTTTAGTCAAACCAGCTTTGTCCAAGACACCCAGGCTGGATTCACCCATCTGACGGACAGCAAATTTAAATACTTCACGGCCATTCATATGAATGAAATCTCCTTCTTGTAATAAGTGCTTCCCACCGGTTCCATCTGCGCCTAATTCAAAGGAAAGGACTCCTTTGCCTTCAGATACAGGTCCAAGTACAACTGCACCAGCTCCGTCACCAAAAAGTACAGCAGTATTGCGGTCTTCCCAATTGGTTACTTTCGAAAGTTTTTCAACACCGACAATCAGCACATGCTTATATGCACCTGTCTTAATAAATTGCTGTGCCGTGATCATTGCATACATAAAACCGGCGCATGCAGCACTTACATCCATTGCTGCTGCCTTCATCGCTCCCAATTTCTCCTGAATCATGCAAGCGACTGAAGGAAACGACTGATCCGGTGTAACAGTGGCTACAAGAATTAAATCTATCTCTTCAGCCAAAATTTCCGCATTTTTCAATGCAGCTTTTGCGGCTTCATAGGCCATATCTGATGTATCAATATCATCTTTGGCAATTCTTCTTTCCTCAATACCCGTCCTAGTCCGAATCCACTCATCGGAAGTGTCCATAATTTTCTCTAGGTCCGCATTTGTAACGATTTTGTCGGGTAAGTAGCGGCCAAGCCCTAGTATTCCAGCATTCATCTTGCCATCCCCTTATATTTTAATGAGTTATTATAATCATCTATTATTACCTGGTACTAATTTTATATAAAAAAAGACTTCCTTGCAAGAGTTAACAATTTGAAAAGCTAAAGAAATCTCTTTCGGAAGTCGGACAAGCGCCTATGCCAAGGGAAATTTGGGACATACATTATAAATAAAAGGAGAATAGGAGGAATTCATTTTGGACATCTTCAATCGCAACCGGGAGAGAAACACGGATGATCATTTTTCTAATTTGATGTTTGGCAGGAAAAATGAACCGGAGCAAGAGGAGGAAGCGCAGGTTGATTACATGCAATTGATGGCGAGCGTTGAAACATTGATGGGCTTATACAGTCAATACAAACCGACCATTGATAAAATCAATCTGAGCCCCTTGATCGCCAAGTTCTTGAAAAAAGAATAAAAAAATTCAAAGGCTGCCCTTTTAACGGACAGCCTGCCTTTAATTAACGCTGAGCATCTTGTTTACCAAGCTCATAAGCTTCTTGCATAACGCTTTTAAAGAGCTCCATGAATGGCTCTGCCATCTCCATTGAGAATGGAATCCCGCTTGCTTCAAGCTTCGCTTTAGCCTCTGGGAAGTATTTCATGGCGATTCCCATAAATTCAAGAGTTTTATCTGAACTCATTCGCATTTCCCCCTATCTTTTGAATATTCATCAATTGATCATTTTGATGCCAAAATAAGCTCAATATTATCATAATTCCACTGAACCCTTTCGTAAAGGGCGTACATATAAAATCATGAATATCTTTTGATGTAATTCCTATCCTTGAACATTATAGTACAAGACATATAGATTAGAGGCAAATATACAGTTTTGTCCTTCCCGAATAACAAAAATGTCAATCACGCTTTCTCCACGTTTTAAGTAAGTTTAATCGTTTATTATGTTTTCTCTGTAATGCAATGCCTTCTTCCGGTTCCATTTTGCATTGCACTTCAAATAATGTTCCTTTATTGATTTTCGTTGTTGATTGGGAAGTGAATGAATCCATACTTTCACCAAATATTAACTTGGCACATTTATCCCAATGATCGTCGATACTGCTGCACAATTGGATGTCCCTATCGGAACTTGTGGCAAGCACCGCTTCCAAAGCATTTACAAAATCAGTGATGTAGAGAGCATCTCCGTTATATTCGGCAGCAATTGCCGCTTTGATATCAGACTGTCCAAGCTGATTGATTCCAGCTTCAAAACTCATGCCTTCCGATTGCCAAGGTCCATAAATCGTCGGTAAAAATATGATTTTTGCAGAATCCATTTCACGAATCGAGCTTAATATCGACTGAAATATACCGACCTCTTTTTCAATGGGCATGAAAAGAACGAAATTTGGCGTTTCATTCTTGCCATTTTTTTTGCATTTCTCGATGAAGGAAACGATTTCTCCTATTACAAAATCGATTTGGTCCATTTTTCCGCTTTTAATATCGTAACAAGATATGAACACCGTGTCCTGCTGTGAAATATCCAATAATTTAAGTTTATTTATCGGAAAGTATAAATAATTTGAATTCCTGCCTATTTCAAGTTCCTTTTCTTCCTTAATATATTGACTTGCTTCGGAATCATCCCAATCGATTCCGATTACTTCTTCACCTTGGTTCAAAAAGAATTGAGTCACATAGAATCCCACGAATCGATAAGTGCCAATGACAATGTTTGTTTGCATAAATACAGCCTCCTCGTATGCCATCAAGCCCACTTTACCCGGCACGTCTAGTTTTTTTAGATGCTGTATCGTATGCAAACCATTGTAAAAATATATCTCTTCTCATAAAGTCTCTTCATTCTCATTGAAAAACTTCTGTATTTGATAGGGGATTTTATAACGTTTTTCGGGCAATATATACGTCAGCTGCAAGTCTGCTTTTCTAGCCAGCTGGATTTGCCGATAAAGGGAGGCTTGCTCTTTCCGTAAGCTTCCAAAAACCTGAATCACTTTCATGGGGATATTCTCTGCGATCATTGAATCTTCAGTATCCAGTATATGCTGTTCACATTCTGCCGGATCGAGCTCATATGCAGCAGCGACCTCGGACAGCCACTTTTTATAGAAGAACTTATTTTCCTTTTCTTTCTCCAGTTGTGCTTTCAAGGAAAAAACCGGATCTATCAAAACGACGGACCGTATTTTATTACCAAGTTGATTCATTAACTTTAAGGCAAGGAGTGCGCCTGTCCCCTCTGCCAATATATGAACCCTTTGATTGACTATTTCTTTTTTCATGAACAGAATATATAGGTTAAGGGAAAGCTCGAGTGCTTTAGGACTGCCCCAGTTGGCTCCATAAAAATTGGATGAAAATAGGGTGTATCCGTATTCCTTTAAATATTCCAATATCTGCAGCCTGCCAGGATGCTGCAGCCAAAAGCTGCTGTCTTTTTCGACAAAATGACTACGGTCTCCAATTACCATTACGGAAAAACCACTGGGCCGCTCTGGATAATAGATGATATTCCATTGGTCATCAATTTGAAAAGTTCGTTGTTCCATCGTTCAAACTCCTTTAAGGAATATTACTACTACTATATTAATTTATGACGAAAAATAGAAAGGGTCAGTGGAAACGCCTAACTTCTTATCTTAAATTAACCAAGCACGGAGGTTTTGCTTTTATTTTTTCCTTATGATTTCCCCTTTGAAGTTTGAAACCAACTAGTCTGCCTGAAAAAGTTCTCTTATGATTTAATGTATTGAATTATTTAAAGGTTATTATTAAAAACACGTTTTAACTGTATATTAATTATGGTAAGATAAAAATGAATGTAGTGGAATGAGGTGAAATTCGATGCGTTATGCTTGGACAATTTTTTGGACATTCTTATTAGTGCATATGACTGTATATGTTGTTTCTTCCATGATCGGAGTTTCATACGATGCTGCGCAGGGAACGATTTTAGGATTAGCTGCTGCTATCCTGATTTGCATCATCCCTGCTATCATGCCTGCTGGGCCAGCTAAAGACTCTCATCAACATTAAGAAGCAAAAGAGGACATCCTTTATAGGATGTCCTTTTTGTTATACCGTACTTCGCTTACGGGTAAACTACATTTCAACGTTTTTATATGAGAACCAATTCATCATGATCATAATCAATCGTTATTCCTTCTTTAATCTCAACAGTCCCGGCAATGATTTTACGGGCGATTTTCGTTTCCAGATGCTTTTGGATGAATCGCTTCAGCGGTCTTGCCCCATATACCGGATCATATCCTTGTTCCGCAATGAATTCCTTAGCCGCTTCAGTAACATTCAGGTCTATATTTTGTTCAGTTAACCTTACTTGTAATTGATGAACCATTTTATCTACGATTTCCACGATTTCTTGTTTCGTCAGAGGTTTGAATAAAACAATGTCATCAACGCGATTCAAAAATTCCGGACGGAAATGCCCTCTTAACTCTTTAAAGACCTGATCTTTTATTTCTTCTTCAATGCCGCCATCCACCCGGTTGGACTGCAATAAGAAATGGGATCCGATATTGGAAGTCATGATGATAACCGTATTTTTACAGTTGATTGTTCTTCCTTGGGAGTCTGTTATCCTTCCATCATCCAGCATTTGCAGCAAAATATTGAAGACTTCCGGATGCGCCTTTTCAATCTCATCCAATAATATGACTGAATATGGGTTTCTCCTAACAGCCTCCGTAAGTTGGCCGCCTTCCTCAAATCCAACATATCCAGGAGGTGCACCAACAAGGCGGGACACGGAATGTTTCTCCATATATTCCGACATATCGATTCGAATCATATGTTCCTCACTATCGAATAACGTTTCTGCCAAAGCTTTTACCAATTCGGTTTTACCTACACCCGTTGGCCCAAGAAAAATGAATGAGCCGATTGGTCTGTTTGGATCTTTAATTCCAGCCCTTGCTCTTAAAACAGCATCGGATACGAGTTCCACCGCTTCTCCTTGACCTATTACGCGTTCATGAAGGATATCAGATAGGCGAAGCAGCTTCTCCCTTTCACTTTCCACCAGCTTGCTAATCGGAATCCCCGTCCACCTTGCAACAATCGAGGCAATTTCCTCCTCCGTCACTTCCTGGCGAAGCAATCGTGATTCCTGTTTTTCCTTTTCCAATTCGTCTTCCATTGCGTCCAATTCTTTTTGAAGCTGCGGAATCCTTCCATGCCGAAGTTCAGCTGCCCGGTTAAGGTCATAGTCATTCTCTGCTTGTTCCAGTTCATGACGCAATTTCTCAAGCTCTTCACGTTGATCCTGCACCTTTTGAAGCACTGATTTCTCCATTTGCCACTTCGATTTCATGCTATTCGCTTGATCCTGAAGTTCTGATAGTTCTTTTTGAAGCACTTCCAGTCTCGCCCTGCTTTGAGGGTCCTCCTCATTCTTCAAGGCGGCCTCTTCAATTTCAAGTTGCATGACTTTTCTCGTGATTTCATCCAACTCGGATGGCATTGAGTCGATTTCCATTCGGATCATCGCACATGCTTCATCCACAAGATCTATTGCTTTATCCGGTAAAAATCGCTCCGTTATATATCGGTTCGAAAGGACAGAGGCCGCAACGATCGCCCGATCGTGTATCCTGACGCCATGGTGAATTTCAAACCGTTCCTTTAATCCCCGCAAAATTGAAATCGTATCTTCAACATCCGGTTCGGGAACCAGAACCTGTTGGAAACGGCGTTCTAGAGCCGGATCCTTTTCAATATATTGCCGATATTCATCAAGGGTCGTTGCACCGATACAATGCAGCTCACCGCGTGCAAGCATCGGCTTTAACATATTTCCGGCATCAAGGGCGCCATCCGTTCTTCCTGCACCGACAATTGTGTGCAATTCATCAATGAATAATAGAATTTTACCGTCACTCTTCTTGATCTCATTCAAGACCGCTTTTAGGCGTTCCTCAAATTCACCGCGGAATTTGGCGCCAGCGACAAGCGCACTCATATCCAGTGAAAAAACGGTCTTGTCCTTTAATCCCTCAGGCACATCCTTCCTGACGATCCTTTGTGCCAGCCCCTCGACGATGGCTGTTTTACCTACTCCGGGTTCTCCTATTAATACAGGATTATTTTTCGTTTTACGTGAAAGGATCCTGATGACGTTACGGATTTCCGTATCACGGCCGATTACGGGGTCGACATTCCCCGATTTAACCTCAGCAACGAGATCTCTCCCGTATTTTTTCAGTACTTCATAAGTGCTTTCAGGATTTTGACTAGTCACTCGCTGATTCCCCCTTATATCGTTTATTACCTGTTTTGCTTTATCATAATCAATTCCATATGATGAAAAAAGCCTGTTCACATTCGTTTTATTGTCCTGCAGCGACGCAAGGAGTATATGTTCGACAGATAAGTATTCATCCTCCCACATCTGCATTTCCTTTTCGGCAGCCGTCAACATTTGCTGCAGGGAGGATGACATGTAAACCTGGGAAACACTCCCGCTCACTTCCGGTAATCGATCCAGTTCCTTATTTAGCTCTATATCAAATAGATTCATCGGTTTACCAGATTCCGATAAAATCCTGATTAATAAACTTTCATCCTGTTCCATTAATGTTTTTAATAAATGAAGCTCCGTCAGCTCGGGATTCCCTCTATCTTTGGCTAGCTCCTGGCCGCCGATGAACGCCTGTTGGGTTCTCTCCGTCATTTTATTAATATCCATCTTAAAACCTCCCATTCATCTATATCATGAACGAATTCCCACTCGGTTTGACCAAATTTGACCTTTATATTTTCATTATACTTCTAATTTTCCCCATGTAAAGAAAAGTTACTAAAAATGCAGGAGTATGGAAGATAAACGGAAAAAGCCTTTCTTCATATAGAAGAAAGGCTTTTTCCGTTTGTACAATTTGGTTGATTTCCTATCCAGGCACTCGCTTTCCGCGGGCGGTCCGGGAGCCCCCTCGGCGCCTTTACGCCTGCGGGGTCTCGTACACCCGCTCCAATCATCTTTGTTTTAACTTTTAGATGCATGGATGAAACAAAACGGATTATGCTTTCACGGCCGTTTTATTATAACCATGAAATTCATCGATGAATTGGAAATCCTTATCCGTCCGACCTGCAAGGATCGTATCTCGGAGCAGAATGCCTGCATCGGTCGTGTTGTGGATGATTTCCCCCCACATTCTTGCGCTCGATTGAACATTAGCCGTGCGCGGTATGCGTTCCTCTTGATATTCCAAAAATGCCTGTTCAATGTCATTCCCATGCTTATGAAGCATATCCGACAAATAAGCTGCATCTTCTAAAGCCTGGCAAGCTCCTTGTGCCAAGTATTGAAGCATCGGATGTGCCGCATCTCCCATAAGCGTAATTCTTCCTTTTGTCCAATTATCAATTGGTAAACGGTCATACATTGGCCAACGGCGTTGCCTTTGAATGAATGAAATCGCATTCTGAACAAGCTCACAAGTTCCGGCAAACACACGGTCCATTTCTTCCGGGGTTCCCCATTGATCTGTTTTTTCGTTTTCTTCCGTATATTGAGAACTTTTGAAGACCACTACTTGGTTGTACAGTTCTCCCCTTCTAACCGGATATTGAACAAGATGAAGGTCTGGGCCAATCCACATATAAACATCATCTAAATCTCCATGGCTCGTAACCTCTTCCATCGGGATCGCTCCCCTGTATGCAACATATTGTGAGCAGACCGGCTGATCTTCCACAAAAAGTTTCCGTGCCTTGGACCATAATCCATCGGCTCCAATGACAGCAGTTCCTGAATGTTGGGACCCGTTGGCAGAAGTAACCGTCACTTCACCTTCATTTTCTACTGTCTCAATAATGGTTTGATTCGTAACCAGTTCGATATACGGGTTCTTTTCACATGCTTCAGCCAGTACTTTATGCAAATCGGACCGATGCAAAACAACATATGGAGCTCCATATCTTTCTTTATAAACATCACCTAAATCCAAAGCGGAAAGTTCTTTTCCGGAAAATGCATCCATCAGCACCAACCTTTTTGGAAATACTGCAATTTCATTGATTTTATCCATGACGCCTAAACGCTGCAAGACGTTGGTGGCATTTGCTGCGAGCTGAATGCCTGCACCGATTTCGCCAAACTCGGGAGCTTGTTCAAGGACTTTTACATACTGTTTTGTTTCTGCGATTCCTAAAGCAGTTGCCAATCCGCCAATTCCCCCACCGATAACGATGAATGGTTTATTTTCTGTGTACATCATAAATTCCCCCTATATTAGTTGCTATTAGCCAATGTTGCGGACCACACACAGTAAGCGTTTTCATTCGACTGGCATTCCATATATTCATCAGGACCTAAGCTGAAGATTCCAAACAGATTATTTTCAAACCAAAACAGGCTTGAATTCACTTTCAACCTTTTGGTAACCATCGTTTGCGTCTAATGCCTGTTGCTGCTCCAAATCGAATCTCTCCATTATTGGTAGGTCGTTTACCGAGAATAAGTAAGAATCCGCTTCTGCAACGTGCTCATGCCATGCCCAATTTGGAACGACGAAATAATCTCCCTTGGACCAGTCAAAGCGCACTCCATTAATGACCGTATAGCCTGATCCTTGGTGCACTTGATATATTGTGGAATGGGTATGGCGATGTGCTTTCGTATGGAAACCTTTCGGAAGCTTCTGCATCCATGCCCCCATCGTCGGATTGGCCGTTTGGCCATTTGATGGATTGATATATTCAACGGCGAAACCATCATATGGGTCCGGTTCGAAATTCATTAATCCTTCTATCGCTGCTTTGGTCCCTTTCCACTTGTAGTTGGCAAGCGGTGCCACTTGTGAATAACGGTCGGATACTGGACGAACCATTCCGCCTTGATAACGGAGCTCTGAAAAATTATCGGGCCGTTTAGGCGTTTCAATCCGATCAGGATATGGTTCAAAGAAAGTGCCGCCTATGGAGTAGATGGTTGGGATATCAAGGGCATCCATCCAAATCATCGGTTTATCGCCAACATGTCCATGACCATGCCATAGGTTTTTAGGCGTGATCAAGAAATCTCCTTCTTCCATGAAGATCCTTTCTCCCTGCACGATGGAGTAGGCACCTTCACCATTCGTGATGAAACGAAGTGCACTTTGGGAGTGACGGTGGGAAGGGGCCACTTCACCTGGCAGCAATAGCTGGACCGCTGCATATAGCGTTTGTGTTGTCGAAGCCCATCCCCAAGGCTGACGATAAGTGAGTCCAGGATTCTGAAAATAAATGGCCCTGCGCTCCCCACCTCGGTCAGGTGTGAATATTTCAGCTGCTTCCATCAATTTTTTTGTCAAAAGCTCTTCTTTCCATAAATAAGCATGCGCATGAGGTTTAGGTTCATGGTCCATCAGAGCGGGAATGGCTTCCCACAGCGGCCCAAGGTTATACTGCTGAATATCCTTTGTAAAATCTTTTACGATTGTACTATTCATGTATTCCGATTTTTCAGCCATATTAATCCCTACTTTCTTTTTTATCTTGCCTCACTGGATTTTAGAAAGATTTCGCTTTATTTGATCATAGTGTCCTGAAACATGCTCATCGATGAAGTGATCGACAATATAAGAAACTGGTTTGTTTCCGAATTTAGCGAAATTCCGGTGTGGCGATTCTTTGGATAGTGTTTCTTCATCTAAATTCCCGAGACTGCTCTCCACTTTATATTTAAGCTCCTCCACTTGCTTCATGACATCTTCGACAGCAAGTTTGTCTGTATCGGTGACTGCTGCCAAACGGGCTGGATCTTGCAATCCACGCCCCCATTCGGCTCCTGGCATCGCTATTACAGTTTCCACTTCACCTAACCAATAAGGAATGGCTTCAGCTAAATGGGAAAGTATCTGCATGATTGACCATTCATCCTCTGCTGGTTTAAATCGAATCGTTTCTTCCGGTAGGTTTGCCGCTGTCTCAAGAATGTGGTCGATTGATTGTTGAACCGATTGGATTGATGTCCCGATTTCCTGATAAGCCATTTTATTTTCCCTCCCCGACACGTCGCACACGGTTTTCAAGATAACCTATTTTGTCTATTTCGATTTTGACAACGTCACCATCTTTTAAGAACACTTGTGGATCACGTGCTACTCCTACCCCACCCGGTGTTCCTGTGAGGACGATGTCACCTGGTTCAAGAGTCATTAAGTTCGATAAGAATTCAACTAGATACTTCACATCGAATACGAAGTTGGATGTATTCGTTTTTTGGCGTTCTTCACCATTTACCGTTAATCGGACATTTAAGCCAGATGGATCGGAAAGTTCATCGGAAGTGACTAACCAAGGCCCCATCGGAGCGCTTCCTTCAACCGTTTTCCCTTGTAGCCACTCAAGTGTGCGCCGCTGGATATCACGGTAAGTGACATCATTCGCAATTGTATAACCAGCTACATAATCAAGAGCATCTTCTTTAGAAACATTACGTGCCCTTTGTCCGACTACAAAAGCGAATTCCGCTTCATAATCCAGTTGTTCAGAGATTGGGAAAAACGGTATATCATCCTGGGGACCGATTACTGTATTGGCGAACTTTGCGAATACCACAGGGAATGGCGGCAGTTCACGCCCCATTTCAGCAATGTGCTCACGGTAGTTATGTCCGACACAAATAATTTTGCTTGGCTTTTGGACAGGGGCCTCAAGCTTTATATTTTCAATTTCATGTACCAATTTATGTCTGAAGGAATCACGATTGTTAATAGCGTAGTCCGCAGCCTTTCGCGCTATGGAAAGGCTTTCATTCCCTCCCTGTAAAAACTCCTCCATTGTTGCAGGGACATACGCGTCAGCAATTTGTTCACTGCGAAGTTTCCCTTCGCTTTCAAGAAGCGCTTGATAGGCATAGTTCAAGTCAACTACTACATTATTCGGGTAAATTGCACCAATACGTTTAAAGCCTTGACTGCTGAAAGTTACTAATTTCATATTTCATTCTCCTTTATTTATCTGGATTTTTTTAATACCTCTTTTTGATGCCACCATCCTGATTCAGCTGGATTCGCTTCACATACCAGTATTTGAATGACTGTACATCTTCTTAATTTCACTTATAGATAACACTGTTCACTATTTATATAAATGATAACTCAATTTTCGGAATATTGTCAAGAAAGTATTGCAAATTTTTGTATAAATGTTATCATCTACACCATTATCAGCACTTCGGAATCAATAAAAACTGCGCTAAAGTTATTTTTTTAATAGAAAAGGATATTGATAGATTCAAGCAGCCGGCGGTTTTTCTGCTAATTTTCATTTAAATTTTACAGATTCTGATATACTAGACCTAAATTAAAACAGATTAGGGAGATTGATTTATGGAAATCGTAAAATCCGGTTCGACGATTCAATCATTACAAATAGGGATGAGCATCATAGATTTACTTGCTTCCCAAAGAACTCCTTTAAGATTCTCTGATATACAGGAATTAACGGAAATAACGAAAAGTAACCTCTATAAGTATTTGAATACTTTGACTCAACTGGAGCTACTATATCGCGATAAGACAACCGGTATGTATCATCTTGGGAGCAAATTGATTCAATACGGAATGGCAGCGATAGGAAATGAGGATGTAACGAGCAGAATAACTCCTTATTTACAGGAAATCAGTCACCATACTTCTTGCACGGTCCTTTTTTCCGTTTGGACATACGACGGACCAATAACTGCAAAAATATGGAATTCCAACCAAAACTTAAACATCGGGGCACAGTTAGGTACGCGACTCCCGCCATCATCCTCTTCCGGAAAGGTATTCACTGTATTTCAGGATCCTTCATTGACAGCGGAATGGATTGAAAAAGATCGTAATGTTACAGGCTCGTTCCTTAAAGAAACAAATGAATATGATGAAATTCGGAAATACAAAATAGCTTTTGCCAAAGAGCCACTTGTACCATCCGTTTCATCCATGTCCATTCCGGTTTTTAATTATAATTCGGAATTATTGGGGGCGATCACTGCCGTTGGGTTCACCGAGAGCATTCCTGATCATTATGAAGATCCTTTAAGCCATTATTTAAGGAAGTGCTGTTTGGAAATCTCGAATATATTCGGTTATTCCGCTGAATAGAAAAAAGCAGGAAGAAGGATTGCGATCATTCCTTTTTCCTGCTTTTAGATGTTTCATGGCTTCCGCTTATATGTCCATATCCGGTTATGATTGGATGTTTCAGGAAAAGAATCCCCTGCATCAAGCTTTACCATTTTCGGATTCACTACCGTACTGCCCGTTTCACCGATTTCTACGTAGGTCCCATTATTCGGAGCCTTCTGACCTGGCTTAAATTGACGATTTTGCCCCATAGATCTCACCCCTTTACATGCTTTCCCTGTTATTATTACCAGGTTCCTTCCTTTCATGTCAGAAAAATTAGGAAAGCGGCTTGAATCAAAAAAGCGTCCGCTCAGAGAGCAGACGCCTTTTTTTGGTTAAGACATTAAGTCCACTAGGACCGCCTTTTGGGCATGGAGACGATTTCCGGCTTGGTGAAAAACGACGGAATTAGGTCCATCGATGACTTCAGCCGTAACCTCTTCCTCCCGATGTGCAGGCAGGCAATGCATGAATAAGTAATCATCTTTAGCAAGTTTAACTAGCTCACCATTTATTTGATAATCTTTAAAAGCTTCCAAGCGAATACCATTCTCTATTTCCTGCCCCATGGAGGTCCAAACATCGGAATAGACGATATCTGCATCTTTTATTGCTTCCGAAGCTGAGGTTGTCACCAAAATTTCACTGCCAGTCTCTTCTGCCACTTTTTTAGCATATGCGACGACCTTTTCATCAGGTTTGTAGGCGTCAGGACATCCAATGGAAAAATCCATTCCCATTTTTGCACAGCCTACCATTAATGAATTGGCGACATTATTGCCATCACCGATATAACTCATCTTCAAGCCTTTTAGCTGCCCTTTTATCTCGATGATCGTCAAGAAGTCAGCAAGCACCTGACAAGGATGGGCAAGATCTGTTAACCCATTGATGACTGGGATAGAAGCATTTTCTGACAATTCCAGGATTTTCTCATGCTCAAAGGTACGAATCATGATGCCATCAATATATTCAGAAAGGACTTTTGCAGTATCGGAAATAGTTTCACCACGTCCAATTTGCAAGTCATTGCCACTCAGGAACAAAGCATGTCCGCCAAGCTGCATCATGCCCACTTCAAAAGAAACACGGGTACGGGTAGACGATTTTTCAAAGATCATCCCCAGCGTTTTGCCTTTTAAAGGCGTATATTCTTCACCAGCTTGCAATTTGCCTTTAATGGTCTGCGCCAGTTTTAACAAATCTGCAATTGCCGTTGGTGTAGACTCCTTCATGGTCAAAAAATCTTTTCCATTTAAAATCTTCGCTTGTGTCGGTGCCGTCATTGAACTCATACGTGTGACACTCCTTTCGAATATGGTACAAGCCATTCCTGAAGTGAGTTCACCCCTGGATCAGCATTTTCTACCGATTGTAGATAGGCCTTGAACGTCTCTTCTTCCGTAAATGCAAGCAGTCGGTATTTCGCTGCAAGTAACCTTAGCTTCTTATCTTCCTCTGTCGTTCCATATGCCAAAACTACCGCCGCATTTCCTTCATTTAACCATTTATCAAAATCCGAATTCCCCAATATCAAACCTGCTTCTTTGATTTGGTCTAACAAATCTTCACTTAATTGGACAGATTCTGATTGATAAACACCAGTAGTATGTTTAGCTTTTTGAGCATGGAATACTTTTGTCAAAGCTTCATTTACCGTTTCCCCGATGGCGATCCCTTCACCCGTTGATTTCATTTCCGGACCTACTTTCGAATCAAGTCCGCTTAGTGCAAATGTAGAGAATACGGGATATTTGACGACTGCATATGGAATTTCATCCATTAAGCCCGTTTTTTCGAACGCGTTCGACAATGAATATTTCCCAAGCAATATTTTTGTCGCTATTTGCACCAAGGAAACATCGGTCACTTTACTGATGATTGGAATTGTCCGACTTGCACGAGGATTCACTTCCAATACATAAACACTATTTCCCTCAATCACGAATTGGATGTTCATAAGTCCTTTATAACCAAGTTCACTAACTAGTTTTTTAGCATAAAGGGTCATTTTATCTTTGATATCATCCGTTAAGGATTGAGCTGGCAATAATGCCATGCTATCCCCTGAATGGACGCCTGCTTTCTCTATATGTTCGGCAATGATGGGAATGTATACATCATTTCCATCCGCAATCAAATCGATTTCGGCTTCCTTTCCTGGAATATAGGAATCGATCAACACTGGATAGACAAGTGCCGTTCCATTTGCCATTCTATTCAACAAGCTTTCCTTGGAGCGGATGATTTCCATTCCCTGGCCGCCAATTACATAGGATGGGCGTAAAAGCACCGGAAAGCCGATTGCCTCTGCACTTGCAATTAATTGTTCATCACCATTAGCCATAGAACCCGGTACATGCGGGATATCCAGTTTTTGAAGAAGCTGATAAAAACGATCACGATCTTCTAATTGATCAAGTGTATCGAAGGAAGTCCCCAACAAATTGACACCGTATTCTTCCAGGCCTTTTGCCAGGTTTATCGCAGTCTGCCCACCAAATTGGACGATAACATCTTTAATATCTTCCGCTTCTATTACATTAAGGACATATTCAAGAGTCAACGGTTCGAAATAAAGGCGATCTGCCGTCGCAAAATCCGTGCTTACCGTTTCCGGATTATTATTGATCATGATCGTTTCAACATTTTCATCCTGGAGTGCATATACACCGTGAACCGAACAGTAATCAAATTCTATTCCCTGCCCGATGCGGATCGGACCGCTGCCAATCATCAAGACTTTCTTTTTATCAGTTTTTTTCTGTTCGTTCTCACCAAAATATGTTGAATAGTGATAGTTCGTATGTGATTCGAACTCGGCTGCACATGTATCAACCGTTTTGTAGACAGCCGTAAGGCCCAGTGATTTGCGGTGTGCTCTCACTTCCATCTCACTTACTTTCCATACGGAAGCAAGATAGCGGTCGGAAAAGCCCTTTTCCTTGTATGTCTGCAGTTCATCCTTTGTTACCTGATCGATTGCCTTAGATTCAATCTCAAATTCATAATGGATCAATGACGCAAAGGATTTAAGGAAGAAATAATCTATGGCTGTCGCTTCATGGATTTCTTCAATCGTCACGCCTTTTCTAAGCATTTCAAAAATGACAAATATTCGTTCATCGGATTTTTCGGCAAGCTTTTCCCAAAGTTCAGGAACCGATTTATTTTTCAGCGATGATAGCTGCAGCCCAATCGTTTTCAATTCCAAAGAATCGACGGCCTTTTGGACTCCCCCTTCAAAGCTGCGGTGTAAAGCCATCACTTCACCAGTCGCCTTCATCTGTGTTCCCAATTTGCGGTTGGCGGTCGTGAATTTATCGAATGGCCACCTCGGAAACTTCACCGCTACGTAGTCAAGAGCAGGTTCGAAGCTTGAGTATGTGCTTTTCGTTACTGGATTGATGAGTTCCGATAAATCGTAGCCGACAGCGAGCTTTGCGGCAATGCGTGCTATCGGATAGCCTGTTGCTTTGGAAGCCAGTGCCGATGAACGGCTGACGCGCGGGTTTACTTCTATTAAATAATATTGCTTGCTATTCGGATCAAGGGCAAATTGAATGTTACAGCCGCCTATGATACCTAAAGCAGAAATGATTTTAATGGATGCGGCACGCAGCATCTGAAACTCATCGTCCGATAAAGTCTGTGATGGTGCCACGACGATCGAATCACCTGTATGGATCCCTACCGGATCGATATTTTCCATATTACAGATGGTAATGCACGTATTGTTTCCGTCTCGCATAACCTCATATTCGACTTCCTTATAACCAGCTATGCTTCTTTCAATCAAGCATTGTGTAATCGGGCTTTCTTGAAGTCCGCCCCGTACAAGTTCCTTAAAGATGTCCAGTGAATCGGCAATACCACCGCCAGTTCCGCCGAGTGTATAAGCGGGACGAACGATGATGGGGAAACCGATTTTGTCGGCAAAAGCCAGCGCTTCTTCAAGTGTATGGACAATCGTACTGTCGGGAACGGGTTCACCTATTTCAAACATCAACTCACGGAACAGTTCACGATCCTCCCCTTTTTTGATGGAATCGATCGGGGTTCCCAATAATTTGACATTATATTTTTCAAGTACTCCAGCATCATCCAATTGATAAGCAAGATTCAATCCTGTTTGACCGCCTAATGTAGCGAGCAGGCCATCCGGCTTTTCTTTGGAAATGATCTTTTCCAGTACATCAACTGTTAAAGGTTCGAAATAGACAGCATCCGCATTCATATCATCAGTCATGATCGTTGCTGGATTGTTGTTGACCAGTATGACTTTATATCCTTCTTCCTTTAAAGCAAGGCAGGCCTGTGTACCTGCATAATCGAATTCGGCGGCCTGCCCGATGACAATCGGCCCCGAACCAATCACTAAAATGGTCTGTATCGTGTCGTCCTTAGGCATAAGCTTTTTCTCTCCCGCTATAATCATTTATCATTTGTAAAAAGTCGTTGAATAGTAATGAACTCTCGATAGGTCCTGGATTAGCCTCTGGGTGGTACTGGGTAGTGAAGATTGGCAAGTCTTCATGCATGAGCCCCTCAACCGTGTTATCATTCACGTTTCTGAACCTCACCTGCAGTGATGTTCCTTGCAGGCTCGGTTCATCAACCTCATAACTATGATTCTGCGAACTCATATACACCTTTTTCGTTTTCAAATCGACCACGGGCTGATTCGCACCGCGATGTCCAAACAGCATTTTTTTTGTATTTCCGCCTAAGGCAAGGGCCGTTAATTGATGACCGAGGCAGATGCCCATCGTTGGAAAATTCGTAATGATCTTTTTAATGTTTCCTAAGAGGTATTCAAGCTGTTTTGGATCCCCAGGCCCATTTGAAAGCAAAATGCCATCTGGCTTCAAGTCCTTGATTTGCTCGAATTCCGTATCGAATGGTACGACAGAGACTCGGCAGCCTTGCTCGACCAATGAATCCAATATGGATTTTTTATAACCGAAATCCATCATCACAACGTGCTTGTCGCCTTCCCCAAAGCTCTCGATAACCTTTGTGGATACCTCAGCTACATGGGCTGATAAACCAATCAGGCCGGGTGCGACAGTATATTTTTCTTCTGCTGTGATGACTGCCTGCATGGAACCTTCCTGTCTTATATTCTTAACGACCGCTCTTGTGTCAACATGGCTTAAAAGAGGGATGTTCCACTTGTCTAAATATTCACCAAGTGAATATTCAGCCTGATAATGGGAATGGCTCATATTCCCTTCATATACAATCACACCGGCAACATGCGGCTTCTTACTTTCAAAATCATGTTCATTGATTCCGTAATTTCCGATTAGCGGGTATGTGAAGATGACAATCTGGTCCTTATATGAAGGATCTGTCAACACTTCTTGATATCCGGTCATTCCTGTGAAAAAGACAATCTCTCCAGTGATCGTTTTTTCAGTAGATTTAGTCAGCAGTTCCCCTTCAAAGACGGAACCATTCTCTAAATATAGATAGCTTTTCATGATCTTCACCTCTTTAGATGATGTATATTTATATATACAATAGCATAATTATTCATTTTGTTCTATAAAAATTCAATAAATTTAGACAGTTTGTTTTATTGCCAATACTTTTTTAATTTTATTTATCGCCCTATCGATCTCCGATTCGGTAACTGTCAGGGATGGGAGTAAACGAAGTACTTTAGGACCTGCACTCAATACAAGTAAGCCCTCTTCTTGCAGTTCCATTAAAAACACCTGAACATCTTGTTTACACTCAATCCCAACCATCATTCCCAGACCGCGAATCTCTTTCACTTCTTCCATGCCCTTCAATGCTTTTGCTAATTGGCTTTTAAGGTATTCAGCCTTTGAAACGGTTTCTTTTAAAAACCCTGAATGGAAAATTTCCTTTAACACAGCTTCAGCTGCTGAGACACTGACGGGATTACCTCCAAAAGTGGATCCATGACTTCCAGGGTTAAAAAACTCAGACAGCGCTTCCTTCCCAATCATCGCCCCGATTGGCAGGCCATTTCCCAGTCCTTTTGCAGAAGTGATGATGTCCGGTTGGATATTGAAATGCTGGAATGCGAATGGCTTCCCAGTACGCCCTATCCCCGTCTGAATTTCATCTATGATGATGAGAACTCCGTGTTCTTGGCATTTAGTTTGAATCGCGTCCAGATATGATTGCTGTACAACATGTATGCCGCCTTCTCCCTGAACGATTTCAATCATTACAGCTGCCGTATTTTCATCAATGGCTGCTGTCATCGCTTCATTATCATTAAATGGAACATATTCGAACGAAGCTAGCATCGGTCCGAAACCAGTCTTGATTTTTTCCTGCCCCGTTGCAGCCATCGTTGCAAACGTACGGCCATGGAAAGACTGCTGACATGTGACAATTTTGCTTTTCCCGGTAGCTTTACGTGCTAGTTTGATAGCTGCCTCATTCGCCTCGGCACCGCTGTTGGCAAAGAATACCTGACTTAAACCAGAGGCATCAGCCAGCATTTTTGCTGTCCGTTCCTGTATGGAACTTTGAAACATATTCGATACATGCCAATATTTATCAAGCTGTTCCGTGACGGCCGTTTTTACCTTCTCATGACAATGTCCAAGATTCACTACCCCGATTCCGGATGTGAAATCCAAATACTCTTTACCTGTTACACTCGTAATCTTCAATCCTGACGCTTTTCTTGGCTCAATGTTCCACCTTGCATATGTTGGAAATAAAGAACTCATTGTAATACCCCTTCCTCCTGAAGAAATTTCGTACCGATGAATTGACCGCCTTGATAAAAATGATCTTTCCCACTAACGATCATCACTTCTTCAATCCCTTTATTCAGCACCGACAACGCTGTATTGACCTTCGGGATCATTCCCCCATGGATACTTCCATCCATGATCATATTCTTCGTTTCCGTTTCATTCAATTTCTCGATGATCTGCCCGTTCTTCAAGACCCCTTTAACATCGGTTACAAATAAACACATATCGGCCGATAGTGCCTTCGCTACAGATCCTGCAGCCATATCGGCATTCACATTTAATTTAGTGCCATCTTCGGTAGTTGAAATGGGCGTCAATACCGGACAATAACCTTTTTCGAATAAAAGCCCGAATAATTCCGTATTGACTTGTTGTATTTCACCAACAGCTCCAAGTTTCTTTTCATCGATATAATCACCTGTGAGAATTCCGCCGTCTGAGCCATTTAACCCGACTGCCTTGATGCCATGAGCCTCCAATTTATGAACGAGGCTTCGGTTTGATTTGCCTGCCAGCATAAGTTCCACAATTTCCAACACTTCAGTGGTCGTTTTTCTTAACCCATCTTCAAATACAGGTTCAATTTCAAATTTTTCAAGCATTGAATTTATATCAGGGCCGCCTCCATGCACAAAGACGATATGGTAGCCGCGGTTTTGTAACTCTTTAACACTATTGAAAAACGACTCCGATAACTCGTTAATGATGCTGCCGCCGCACTTAATGACTAATATGTCCATACTTTTCACCTCTTACGAACGATAGCTTCCGTTTATTTTCACATAATCATAGGTTAAATCGCAGCCCCATGCCGTGCCTGATTCATTACCATCTTTCAAATAAACATGAATGATGATACTTTCATTTTCCAAGTATGCTTTGGCATCTTCCTCAGAAAACATTATTGGCTCACCATCTTTAAGTACGACAATGTCACCAAAAACGATCGTTGTTTGATCGGGATTGAATACCACTCCGCTTCTTCCCATCGCAGCAATGATTCGTCCCCAGTTTGCATCCGCTCCAAAAGCTGCCGTTTTCACTAGATTTGACCCAACGATCGTCTTCGCCATCATCTGTGAATCTTGCTTCGTATTCATGCCATGAACATTCACTTCTATCAGTTTTGTGGCACCTTCTCCGTCTTTCGCAATTTGTTTTGCGAGATTTTCCGAAGTTTGCTTTAATAATTCCAGGAAGATGGACCATTCCGGATGGTCAGGTGTCAAAGGTTCATTGTTCGCTTCTCCGTTCGCGAGCACCAACACCATGTCGTTCGTTGAACAGTCGCCATCAACCGTGATTTGATTGAATGTATCATTGGTAATCGAGGATAGTGCCTGCTGTAAATCAGCCGGTTCAATTACAGCATCCGTCGTAATGAAGCCGAGCATTGTGGCCATGTTTGGATGAATCATTCCCGAGCCCTTTGCAGCACCGCCCATTTTCACGGTTTTGCCGTCAATGATTGTTTCATAACCACAGCTCTTCGTTACGATATCCGTTGTTAAAATGGCTGTACCAAAAGCTTCAGCAGCTTCAGTTGTATTTTCTGGCTGCAATGACGCTATGCCTTTCCTTACCTTTTCCATTTCCATGAATTCCCCTATGACTCCTGTTGAAGCCACTGCAAATGAATGGTCCTCCAAACCGAACTTTTGAGCCGCAAGCTTCCTCATTTCCTTTGCATCTTTTAAACCCTGTTCACCTGTACAAGCATTCGCACAAGCACTATTCACTACAATGCCGTGTAGTTTCCCAGTAACGGCAATGCTGTCTTTCGTTACATTGATTGGAGCTGCTTGAACTATATTTTGTGTATAAACGGCAGCGGCTGATGCTGGGACATCGGTAAAAATGATGCCAACGTCCTTTTTAGAATAGCGTAATCCTGCATGGACACCTGACGCTTTGAACCCTTGGGGCATTAAAATGTTTCCTTCTTGAATATGTTTGATTTCTTCAACTTGCTGTAGTGTATTCATTGTTTCCCTCCAAAGTTTACGGATATATCGGACTGTTCCATAGTCCTGCCGTTTCTTCTAATCCCATTAAAATATTTGCATTTTGAATGGCCTGCCCTGCAGCACCCTTCACTAAATTATCAATTACCGAAACCACCGTTACCTTACCTGTCCTTTCATCATAATCGACGCCAATATCGCAAAAGTTCGATCCATATACCTGTTTCGTGGATGGAAAGCGATCAAGGGGCTGTACCCGGACAAATGGGTGGTTCTCGTATACGGTTTCGTATAAATCCTTTAATTCAACATTTGAGGTTTCCCGATTTACCTTAATATACATCGTTGCCATAATCCCTCTCGTCATTGGAACAAGATGTGTATTAAAGGTAATAGGTTGTATACCTGTTGACCATCGCCCAAGCTGTTGTTCGATTTCAGGTATGTGTTGATGTTGATTTACCTTATATATTTTAAAGTTCTCATTCATTTCACTATAATGGGTAACTGCCGAAGGTGATTTACCCGCCCCTGAAACCCCGGATTTTGCATCGATGATCACATCGGCAGCTGCTCCCGCCAATCCTTCAGTGAATAAAGGGGCAAGACCTAATAGTGAAGCGGTTGGGTAGCACCCAGGATTTGCAATAATCGTCGCTTTTTTGATTGCTTCGGCATTCCATTCAGCCAACCCGTATACGGCCTCTTCAATAATATGCTGAGGCGCGGCCGGCTTTTTATACCATTGCTCGTATTCACCTGGAGTTTGAAGCCTGAGGTCTCCTGATAGGTCGATCACTTTAATGTCAAGGTCAGAAAATTCCGAAATCAATTGCGAGGAAACACCGGAAGGAGTTGCAAGAAATACAATATCGGATTTTTTTGCAATCGCTTCCGGATCAATTTTTTCTAATGTATCTTTCATATGCATTAAATGTGCATTATCTTCATATAAACTTCGACCAAATTGGGATGAAGTATGCAATGATTTTATTTTAAATTGCGGGTGATTATTCAAAAATCTTATTAGTTCCATTCCTCCATAACCCGTTGCACCTACTATTGATACGTTCATAAAACCATCTCCTATAATTTCAGGTCCCTGTCATTCTTTGATTCTATTATTATATGACTGAATAAAAATAAAATCAAATGTATTTTTATAAAATTTAAAACATAAATTTTACATGAAAAATTATCCAACAAAAATCCTAGAATTATCCAAACTTGTTGACTACTAGGGTTTTTTCCGTTTAAATCAAAGGTAGTAATTGAGTAATGACGCTATCTGAAAGGTGGTCATATGCATGAATGAATTATCGTTATCTAATCGGATGCATGCAATTTTAGATAATAAACAACAAGTTAAACATATGGAAAAAGGGCGCTACCTTTTTCAGGAGAGCACCCCAGCAAGTGATTTGTATTACATTATTAAAGGGAAAGTGGAAGTGAGCAAGGTTGTTCCCGACGGTCGGGAATTGACTATACGCATTAGTTCGGAGAATGATTTGGTTGGGGAAACCGTCTTATTTTCTCAAAATCCTAAATATATGATGAATGCAAAAATGATGGAAGATGGAACTGTTGCGGTTATCTCCAAAGAAGCATTAGAAGATAAAATCGCCTCCGATAGCCATCTTGCAGTCGAGATGATGACATGGTTATCCGCTCAAAACCGTAAAAACCAGGCTAAATTCCGCGATATGCTCCTGCACGGTAAGAAAGGTGCATTTTACTCCACCCTCATCCGTTTATCAAATAGCTATGGCACTGAAGCAGAAGACGGTAAAGTTATCAACCTTCCCTTTACAAACCAAGAACTCGCCAATTTTTGCGGCACATCCCGCGAGGTGGTGAATCGAATGCTTGCTCAATTAAGGAAAAACAATGTCATCTCCATTAAAAAGGGACGCATTACGATTCTTGACTTTGACTATTTGAAACAGGAAATCGACTGTGAAAACTGTCCAATAGAAATCTGTACCATCGATTGAATCCTTCCCATAAAAAAGCAGCAATACATAATGCCTTACTGTTCTTAAAATGATTGGAGTTTATTTCACGCTAAATCCATCCCTAGGACCATTGAATTATTTTCATTGCCTTGTGTCCTATATAAAAATGCATAAAAAAAGTATAAAATGACTGACATCAGTTCCTGACAACTATTCAAAAAAAGGGATGGCATAACTGCCATCCCTTTTTTCACTCATTCGGACGGATTACCCGCCAATGAATGACATTTCGATTTTTTCCTGTTTCTTCACCGTTCCCGCTGCCCGCTCATCCGAATAGCGGTCGTCCCTACGGTTCCAAAGTGAAATGATGAACCCGGTCAATTCTTCATCTGTCATGTCGGAACGGAGCAATGACTTCAAGTCATTTCCCTTTCCATTAAACAGGCATGTATATAAACTTCCATTAGCAGAAAGGCGTGCACGTGTACAACTTGAACAAAAAGACTCGGATACCGAGGTTATGAAGCCCACTTCTGCATTAGTGCCTTTATAACGGTAGCGTTTTGCCACCTCTCCAAAATAATCTTCTTCAACCGGTTCAAGATCGAATTCGGTTTGGAGCATCGCAAGCAGTTCTTTTTTCGTAATGACATTCTTCAACTGCCAGCCATTTGTATGTCCGACATCCATGAATTCTATATAGCGTAATCGAATGCCCTCATCTTTACAAAATCGGGCCATCGGCAGGATTTGAGATTCATTGGTTTCTTTTTTCACAACCATATTCACTTTTACGCCAAGCCCTGCTTCCTTGGCAGCAGCGATGCCTTCAATAACTGGCTTTATGCCGATATCCCTGCCGTTCATCTTCTTGAAAAGGTCGTCATCGAGGCTGTCCAAGCTGATATTCACCCTTTGCAAACCAGCTTCCCTCAAATTCACGGCATGTTTTTTCAAGAAGACCCCATTCGTGGTCAGTCCAATATCTTCAATACCTTCAATTTTAACGAGATTTGAAATCAGAGTGGTAAGATCTCTCCGTAGTAATGGTTCCCCGCCAGTCAACCTTAGTTTTTTTACCCCTAAGCGTGCGAATATTTTAGAAAGCCTTACAATTTCCTCATAAGATAATAGCTCACTTTTAGGCAGGAACTGAAAATTATCGTGAAAAATTTCAGCAGGCATGCAATACTGGCAGCGAAAGTTACAGCGATCTATGACTGAAATCCTTAAATCCCTTAGTGGCCTGTCCAATGAATCTTTAATTTGACTGTTCAATTAACCACTCCTAGCCGAAAGTATTAGAAAAAACCAGACCATAAAAAGTGGCTCCTTGAATGGATTCACTTTTTTTGACTGGCTTTTTATTTCTATTACAGAGTTATCATTTGATACCTAATGCAATTTTAGCATATCTGGACATTTTGTCTTTCGTCCATGGCGGACTCCAGACAATCTTCACATCCGTTTCTTTGACCTCGGGGATATCTTCCAGAACCAATTTAACTTGATCTACGATTGTCCCAGCCATCGGACAGCCCATTGCTGTCAATGTCATCGTCACCGTAGTCAGACCTTCCTCATCCATATCCACATCATATACCAAGCCTAAATTAACGATATCTATACCAAGCTCAGGGTCAATGACCTGCTCCAAAGCTCCCAAAATAATGTCTTTTGTATCTTGATCCACTTCGATCACTCCTTTTATGGATAATCTCTTCGTTTTAGATTATCGGTTTCATCATTATGTCCGTATAAGCATCATAACAGATTTTGTGTAAGTACTTAAGCATTTTGCACAGCTGACAGTAAATGTTTCGCGAACCAGTCTGCTGTCTTTAGCACTCCTTCTCTACTGACCTTATGTCCAGCCTTGGGGTCAAGGATAAAATCAATATTTTCATCTGCCTCATCATACCCTGCTTTGACCCCTTCATAAAAACGGTATGCATGTTGATAAGGCACAACCGGATCTTTGGCACCATGCCAAAAAAGAAGCGGACGGTTGCAAAGCTTATCCTGATTAAGACTCAAATCAAATGGCTTGAGCTGTTCAATCACCTTGGCAACTTCCTCATCAGTAGCTGGGAAATTAACTTTCCTTTTCTTAATCTCCTCCATTTGGAGCTCTGCATACGCGACATATGATGGGTTACCCATTAAACTGACTCCGGCGGAAATCCATTCATAAGCAGCCAGGGCCCCATTAGTCACTATTCCCCCCATGGAGGTACCCGCTACGCCAATTCTGTCGGGATCAATTAATTTTCGGGATAATAAATCATCCTTCAGCAAAGATAAATCCTGGATTGTCTGTAAAACCATTTCCCAAAAACGGGGCATCATTTGAGAATCACTTAAACCGGCTTCCCTTTCCCCATGATGAATCACATCGGGTAGAAGCACACGAAACCCCTTTTCAGCCAATAAATAAGCATAGTGTAGATTGTGCTCTTTTGCACTTTGAAAACCATGTATAAAAATAATAAGCGGCAATTCCTGTTTGAAAGTGGTTTCTTCACCTAGGTGCAAGACAGGAATATTTCCAATTAGTTCTTTTTCAATTATTATCAAGTTAACCCCTCCGAATAATTTGTTCCGGTCTTTCCAATACCATTATCAAAATGGCATTGGCATTCATCATTTCATTCCTTTAAACCTGAGCTTCGCTTTAATTATCTTAATCCTGGATATAGTAATATCATACAGGAATGCATAAAGAATGAAAAAGATTTACATTTACTTTAAAATAGGCTTAACAATATTCACATATAATGAAATCAAAAAGAACAGAAGGTGTGTACATGGCTGAGAAACATTTGATCGTATTGGATCTTGATGGTACTTTACTTACAGATAACAAAACAATTTCTTCAAGGACTAAAAAAACACTCCTGAAATTAAAAGAAGATGGACACGAAGTTATGATCGCCACCGGGCGTCCCTTTCGCTCAAGTGAACTTTATTACCGGGAATTGGGGTTGAATACACCAATCGTTAATTTCAATGGTGCTTTCGTCCATCACCCATTACATACAAGCTGGGGGGTATACCACTCTCCACTGGATATAAATGTTGCGAAAGAGATTGTCGAAGCATGTGATCAGTTTAAATATCACAACATCATCGCAGAAGTCCGGGATGAAGTTTATGTCCATTATCATGATGAAAAATTGATGAACATGTTCAATGTAGGAAATCCGACCATGAAGACAGGTGACTTGCGCAATTACCTTCAGGATTCCCCAACTTCGATGCTAATTCACACAGATAGTGAATTCGTAGGACAGATTCGCCAGCATTTATCCGATGTTCATGCAGAATTGGTCGATCATCGCCGCTGGGCAGAGCCTTTTCATATCATCGAAATAATAAAAAGCGGGTTAAGTAAAGCCGTAGGGCTTAAACGGGTATCCAACTATCTGGAAATTCCTCAAAATAGGATAATCGCCTTCGGTGATGAAGATAATGATTTGGAAATGCTTGAATACGCGGGAACCGGGGTGGCCATGGGAAATGCGATCTCACCAGTAAAAACGGTAGCAAATACGACTACATTGACGAATGAAGAAGATGGTATAGCCGTCTTCCTCGAAGAAAAATTCAATATAAAAGCCTAATACGTCATTTTTTACCTTCATAATATCGACCTTTCAAGCCAAACTAATATGGACAACAGATCCATTCCGTTGTCGAAACGCTCAGAATCGGAGGAGATAAGAATGGGTAAAAGCAGTAAATCTAAACGATTTGTACAGCAGGGCAAAGAAAGTGTTGCCAAGCATGCCGAAAAAATCCCTTATCACACTACGTTTGAAGAAGCAGAAAAAGACAGGTTAAGGATTATGTCTGAACAAAGCTATGGTGGCTTCTAATGGGAAACAAATTATTTCAAAAGGCAAGGGAATTTGTTGAAGAAGCTCTCCACTCTGAGCATGACGGTGACCAGCAAAAGACAGAGGAAATCGCTAAAAACGCTCTTTCATCAGCCTTTGCCAATACGAACGAGGCCGAAAAAGAACAACTGCGAGAACTTCAGGAAGAGCTGGAAAACCACTCTAAATAACGTGAAAGCCTCCAGGATTCCTGGAGGCTTTCGATTGTTTCAATTGTTATTTCGTGCCTTACCGCCTTTTTCACCGATCTCTTTATAAAAGTCTTTACCATGGGAATCAGCAGTGGCTTCCCCACCCTTTTGTCCAATTTCTTGATAGAATTCCTTATCATGATTATCCGATGTGGCTTCTCCGCCCTTTTGCCCAATTTCCCGGTAAAAATCCTTGTCGTGATTTTTAGATGAGGCTTCCCCGCCTTTACGGCCTGCTTCCTGTCTGCTCATTTTTTCGTCGTTGGCCATTTTCATCACTCCTTCTAAGATTTTAAATTGGCGCTACAATATAAGAATTAGCCGTTTTGTACAGGCAATAAACTTATTACGCCCAAATACTCCCTTTTGTAATAGAAGTGTAATGGCCTAGATTTTTTGTTAATATCATTCCCTGCGGAAAGTTCCAACAATGCCTGACGTTTCTATGATGTTTGTGAAAGCGTGTGGATCCACTTCCTTGATGATCCGTTCAAGGTCATACAGTTCATACCTTGTAATGACAATCAATAACATTTCCTTAGTTTCGTTAGTGAACGCACCTTTTGCGGGAACCCTTGTAATTCCGCGAACTAATTTAGCGTGGATTGCCTGTTTAAGCTCTTCGCTTTTCTTTGTAATGATCATGGCCGTAAGCTTTTCATGACGCGTATGTATCGCGTCCACGACACGTGTCGATGTATAAAGGGTAACAAGTGTATACAAAGCTTTTTCCGGTCCATAAACAGCACCTGCCGTTACAATGATCACGCCATTCAGCAGAAATAAATAAGTACCTACAGGTTTATCTTTCTTACGTGAAAGAAGCATGGCGATAATATCCATTCCTCCAGTCGATGCACCGTATTTCAATGTGATCCCCACACCTACTGCAGCAATGACTCCGCCAAATACCGCATTCAATAATATGTCAGGTGACCAGCGTGTAATCGGAATGATTTCCATAAAGAAGGACATCAAGGCAACACTGAGGAAACTATAAAAAGTGAAAGACTTTCCAACCTTTCGCCAAGCAATGATCGTTACTGGAATGTTCAATAAAAGCAATAGAATACCTGTCGATACATTAAAAGGAGCAAAAGAACCAATCATCCTTGATAGAAGCTGGGCCACTCCCGTAAAGCCGCTTGCATATACGTTTGCCGGTATTAGAAAAAAGTTCATTGCGATGGCATTAAGCAATGCTCCGACCACAACTATGATAATTTTCTTCATTTCACCACTAAACATCCTAAAAACCTCCATTTCACCCTTATTCTATTATCTTTTTACCCTTAATTATTTATTCTATTTACGTAGAGATTGAATTTTCACCGTTACGTGCTACACTAAAAAGTAGAGTGACCACTCATTTTTCTAAAAATTGTAAAAAGAAAGCAGGTGTATTATGGCTATCACAATTCTTGCAGATAGTGCATGTGATTTGCCGTTGTCTTTCTATAAGGAAAACAATGTTTCATTAATCCCTTTACAAGTCCATCTTGAAGGGGAAAATTATGAAGATTTACTTACTATTAATTCTCACGAAGTCTATCAGGCGATGCTTGAAGGAAAAGCCCCGAAAACATCGCAAGCTTCCCCAGAATACTTTATAGAACTTTTCACACAGTTTGCCAAGGAGAAAAAACAAGGGATATATATAGCCTTTTCTTCTGAGTTATCAGGAACATATCAAACGGCAGTGATGATTCTTAATCAGGTGAAGGAAGAGTACCCTGAACTTGACATTGAAATCGTCAATACGAAATGTGCTTCAATGGGCGTCGGTTTAATTGTAAAGAAAGCGGCCAATCTGGCAGCAAACGGTGCCACTAAAGAAGAAATCCTGGCTGCCATCGAATTCCAAACGCGGCATATGGAGCATCTATTCACTGTAGATAATCTAGAATATCTGGCCCGTGGCGGCCGCATCTCCAAGACATCTGCCCTTGTTGGCGGTTTATTAAACATTAAACCGTTATTGCATGTTGAAGATGGGAAGCTTGTTCCGCTCGAAAAGATACGCGGCAAAAAGAAATTGATTAAACGTGTAATCGAATTAATGCACGAAAGAGGCAAAAATTTAACAACCCAAACGATTGCCATCAGTCATGGCGATGATGAAGAAACGGCACTGGAATGGAAGGAAGCCATCCAAAATGAATTTGGGACAACCGACTTCATGATCCATACAATTGGCTCCGTCATCGGTGCACATGCCGGTCCTGGCACAATTGCCCTCTTCTTCTTAAACGATACCCCTGAGAAATCATAAACATACATACTCCCTTCCATAATTGTGAACAATATATATTGATCAGATAATGGAAGGGAGTTTTCACTATGTCCAAAACAACCGATGACAATAAAAGGCCCAAAGATAACCAAGCAAGAAATGCTGAAAAAAATATCGCTTATCAGGAAAACCTTACTGCAGGTAAGCACTCCTATTCGAAGAAAACGGACCATAAATGAAGCGCGGGGCTAGTCCCCTCGCTTTTTTAATATCGTTTATATAGTTGTCTTCCTATCACACTTTCTCTATAATAAAGGAAATAAACCCTGCTGGAGGTAAGTGATGGCAAAGGAAAATTCATTTGATATTGTTTCGAAAGTAGACTTTTCAGAGGTAACGAATGCAGTTACCATGGCTATGAAGGAAATACAGACTCGCTATGATTTTAAAGGGAGCATAAGCAGCATCTCAATTGAAAAAGAAGACCTGGTTCTAGTATCCGACGATGAATATAAGCTCGATCAGCTGAAGGATGTTCTCATCAGTAAGCTCATTAAACGTGACGTACCCGTCAAGAACCTGGATTATGGCAAATTAGAAGGAGCTTCTGGCGGAACCGTTCGCCAACGGGCTAAGTTAATTCAAGGCATCGATAAGGAGCAAGCAAAAAAAATCAATACCATCATTAAAAATAGCGGTCTTAAAGTGAAAAGCCAAATCCAGGATGATCAAATCCGGGTTACCGGTAAGAACCGGGATGATTTACAAGGAATCATTTCCGCGATCCGGGGCGCTGATCTGTCCATTGATGTACAATTCCTAAATTACCGCTAAGTATTAAGGGCTCACCTGCTTTGGGTGGGTCTTTTTTTATTTGTTGCAACGGCCTCCATAAGAGTTCATCCCCCCTTTTTCTTCAAATGAATCGCCTTCATGGAACATGGAAAGACTAGTCATGTTCCCTTCAGTTAAAACATTAAACAAGACTTAATTTGGGTATTTTTTCCATGTTTTCTTTTTCCTAAAAGAAGGAATAGAAAAAGCGTAGATAATTAAATGGGAGGCGTTTATATCTTGACTACTCAAAACCAAAATCAGAACAAACAAGGATTTCCACCTCAACATCAGCAGCATCAACCTGGACTGGAAACAAAAATGGAACCGAACCCTGATTCAGTTAAAGCTGCCTACAAAGGAAGCGGCAAATTAAAAGGTAAAACGGCAATCATAACAGGAGGAGACAGCGGAATCGGTAAATCGGTTGCCATTTACTACGCTAAAGAAGGAGCTAATGTGACAGTTGCTTACTTGGATGAACACGAGGATGCCAAAACGACAAAAGAATTGATTGAAAAAGAAGGCCAGAAATGTTTACTCATTTCCGGTGATATCGGTGATGAAGCCTTCTGCCAGGAAGTCGTCAAAAAAACGGTTGATGAATTTGGCGGTTTGGACATTCTAGTCAACAACGCCGGAGAACAGCATGTGCAGACAAGTATCCTGGACATTTCAGCTGAACAATTGGAAAAAACGTTCCGCACGAATATTTTCTCGATGTTCCACTTAACTAAAGCTGCATTGAAGCACCTTAAAAAAGGAAGCAGCATCATTAATACAACCTCTATAACAGCCTATCAGGGCAACCCAAAACTAATCGATTACTCTTCAACAAAAGGTGCAATACTTTCATTTACAAGAGCCCTGTCGAACTCCATTTCAAAAGATGGCATCAGAGTGAACGGTGTGGCTCCAGGCCCGATCTGGACACCGCTGATTCCTGCCTCATTCGGCGAAGAGGATGTTGCCAAATTCGGACAGGATACTCCAATGGGCCGTGCAGGGCAACCAGAGGAATTGGCACCAGCCTATGTATATTTGGCAAGTGATGATTCATCCTATGTCAGCGGACAAGTCATCCATGTAAACGGCGGGACCGTTGTAAACGGATAAGCCTTACCTTTCCAAAAGCAGTGGATTTCACAAATCCGCTGCTTTTGCTCTTTCAAGCAGGATATTACCGGTTAGCGCGGAATATATGATTGGAAGGAGTGGAGTCATTTTTGAAAAAAATTGTAGATCCATGGTTTACCGTTCAGGAATTGGACCCAAATACGTTTGCAATCAGTGAATATGGTCATTGGGAGAAAGTTCATTCCTATTTATTACTTGGGGAGACCCGAGCTGCGTTAATAGACACAGGGTTAGGCATCGGTTCGATTAAGGGGATTACAGACCAGCTTACCGATCTTCCTATTACCGTCCTGACTACACACGTTCATGCGGATCATATTGGGGGTCACGGTGATTTTGATACCATTTATGTTCATGGTGATGATGCCAATTGGCTAATCAACGGCATTGATGGTTTGTCCTTGGAACAAATAAGAAAGAACATGGCCCGGGATATAACATTACCCATACCTGAATCATTCGATCCTTTTACATACAAGCCATACCAGGGGTACCCTGATAGGCTCTTATCTGATGGGGACACGATCGATCTCGGGAACCGTAGTTTAATCATTTATCACACGCCTGGGCATTCACCTGGCCACATCTCAATTTTGGATAATGAAACAGGTTATTTATTCACTGGCGACCTGCTCTATTCAGATACCCCCGTTTATGCATTTTATCCCTCTACGAGCCCTGAAGACCTTGTTAATTCGTTAGAAAAAATCGCAAAGATCAAGGCAGTCTCCAAAATCTATGGCGGACACAACCAACTCGGCCTCGAACCAAGGATTCTTGAGGAAGTTCTAGCAGCCATTAAATATCTTAAAGGGAATAAATTAGTCAGACACGGAACGGGTGTACATGCATTCAAAAGTTTTAGCGTACATTTCTAGCAAAAAAAGGCATTGCTTTTGCAATGCCCTTTTCTTTAATAAGTCATGGCCATTGCACCTTGCTTGATCGATCTGCAGGAGTGCCTTTCCACGAAATGATGTGGAATGATGGTCCCGGCAGGAGCATCCCCAGTCTGCAGCATGTGAATGATGCCTTTAGCGGCCTGATATCCCAAATCAAAAATATTAATATCTACGGAAGTCAGGGCCGGTAATGACAGTTCAGAGAAAAGAACGTTATTGAAGCTGACGATTGACATTTCTTCAGGAGTGCGCACGCCCATCTCGCGAAGTGAATGGACGATGCCAAGTGCCATGAGATCATCACTGACCACCAAAGCGGTAGGTGGTTCATCGATGGATAGTAACCTTTTTGCAGCGGCTTGTCCCCCTTCATGCAAAAAATCTTCATGCAGGGTATATTCCATCCTTCGATCAATTCCAGCCCTCTCCAATGCCCGTTCATATCCTGATAAGCGATCAAGGGTCATCACAAGGGATTCATCACCTCCGATGAATCCAACCCTTTCATGCCCTAGCTGTATAAGGTAATCCGTTGCCTGTTCGGCTGCCAAGACATTATCATTATCAACATATGTTATCTCCTCGATGTAATCATAGGGCTTCCCAATGATTACAAATGGAAAAGCCCTTTCTCTCAAATAGGTCAGAATGTGATCGTTCATCCTTGAATACATCAGGATTATTCCATCCACCATACCCCCCTGCACCATATTCACTACTCCTTCGTAGATTTCATCTTCGGTTTTTCCCGTGCTTAGCAACAAGGAATAGTGGTTTTCCTGGGCTCCCTCACTTAGACCCTGGAGGATCGTCGGAAAAAAGGGATTTTGATAATAATCATTTGACGAACTTGGCATTACCAAACCAATGATCCTGGTCGATTGATTGGCAAGACTACGTGCAATGAAGTTTGGATGGTATCCTAATTTAGTCATCGCCTTACGTACCCGTACCTTTGTTTTTTCACTTATCCGAGGATTGTTTGCAATCACTCGAGAAACTGTTGAAGGAGCAACATTCGCTAACTGTGCCACATCTTTTATTGTGATGGCCATGCATTTCCCCTCTCCCCTCTTAGCCTTTATTGACTTCATTTTTAAAAAAGGTGAATACCAATAAACACTTCTTTAATATTTGTTTTATATTTATACATTTTGTATGTATTCATAATACACTCAGTTCAATAGTTATATCCATACTTTTTTTAATGTTTGTTCAATTTTTCAGAAAATACTTACTTTTCCGTTTTTTTCATCTATGTTTTAAAATTCAAAAAGAAGCTGATGTATGATCAGCTTCTTCAAAAACGACAGGTGTATTGGAAAATAAGAAGTCAGACGACTAACTACATAGGTTTTAAGCTAATTTCCAATCAAGTCCATAGCAATCAATAACGATAAATCCTCGTTTCATATGGACGTAAATCAATAAGGGATACCTCAGGGCAATCATCATAATTAGCTAGTAAAAGTTCCATTTTCCCCCAATAGGAAAGGTCGATTTGATGGTGATTCATACTAAAGTTACATATTACCATGACTGAATTATCATTCATGTTTCTTGTATAAATATAAAGTTCAGGATGATCTTCCCATAACAATTCATATTCCCCATAAACGAGGACCTGATGTTTTTTTCGAAGTTCAATCATCCTTTTATAAAAATGATAAATGGATGACGGGTCATTTTTCTGCTGTTCTACATTAATGGCGCGATAATTTGGATTAACCCTCATCCAAGGTGTTCCATGGGTGAATCCGCCATTTTCAATATCGTTCCATTGCATCGGTGTTCGTGAATTATCACGGCCGCTATGCCATATAATGTTCATGATTTCATCATGAGGACGACCTTTCGAGGTCTCTATCCGGTAGAAGTTTTTCATACCGACATCATCATAATCATCAATCGAATCAAATTGGACATTCGTCATGCCAATTTCCTGACCTTGATAAATAAAAGGTGTCCCTTGCATAAAAAAGTATAGGGCCCCTATCATTTTTGCGCTTTCCAACCAAAATTGTTGATCATTTCCCCAGGTGGATACACTTCTCGGCTGGTCATGATTTTCAAAAAACAAAGCATTCCATCCTTTGTTTTTCAGCCCCTTTTGCCATTTGGTCATTGTGCGCTTTAACCCTTGAACATCAACATCGTGATTCTGTCCCCTATTCCAAAGCCCTAGATGTTCAAATTGAAAGATCATATTGAACTTCCCCTTCGATTCCCCGACCCATTCTTCCGCCTGCTCAATCCTGACGCCATTGGCCTCACCGACCGTCATGATATCATACTTAGAGAAAGTCTCTTCTTTCAACTCCTGAAGGTAATCCAGAATTCCGTCCTGATTGGTATGCATTTCAAACGCAGGTACATACTGATGCCAATAAGGATTGGGCATATCCGGAAGGCCTTCACGCTTATGAATATGCGTGATCGCATCAATCCGGAAGCCATCGATTCCCTTATCGAGCCACCAATTGACCATTTCATATAATGCCTTTCGCACATCAGTATTTTTCCAGTTTAAGTCTGGCTGCTTTTCGGCAAATAAATGTAAATAGTATTGATTGGTCCTTTCATCGAATTTCCAGGCACTTCCGGAAAAGATGCTTTCCCAATTATTAGGCTCACGGCCGTCCTGCCCATCCCTCCATATATACCAATCCCGTTTCGGATTATCGCGGGTAGAACGTGACTCGACGAACCAGGGGTGCTCATCACTTGTATGATTCAAAACAAGATCGAGTATCACCTTCATCCCACGTCCATGAACATCTTTCAATAATAGATCAATATCTTCAATTGAACCGAATTCATCGGAAACCGCTTGATAATCACTAATATCATAGCCATTATCCGCATTGGGAGATTTATAAAATGGACAAATCCAAATAACATCTATCCCCAAATCCTGCAGGTAGTCAAGCTTAGATATCAATCCTTTTATATCCCCGATTCCATCACCATTACTATCCATGAAACTGCGCGGGTATATTTGATAGCAAACCGCTTCTTTCCACCAGGTCTTATTCATGCTGTAACCTCCCGATCCTGTTTTCCACAAAGCCTTAGGGACAATGTTTGGCGGCTACCGACAATCGAGAGGCATATGATTATTTTGGTTGGTTTCGTTTAGAACGCTTAATAACCAAAGCAATGAATATACCAAAAATAAGAAGAACCAATCCTATAACTAACAGGTAAGGAATATTAATAATCGACTTAGGTGACAGCGTGTAGACTTCTGTCGTCTCCCTGTCGATTACGATAGAGTAGCTGTTGTCCTTACTGCGGACCAGATCCCCATTCAGCATACCTCTCAACTCTTTATTGCTTTCAAGCTCCTTATCAGTAAGGTTTATCGTTTGAGTTTCAGTCGTATTGTTCATGGCGACGACAATCGTTTCTTCACCATATACACGCTTGAATACCGAAGCCCCACCTTTTTCATATAAAAGCTCCATATTCCCTTTTTTCAATGCTGGGTAAATGTCTCTGAGGTCAGAAAGCTTTGTTATATATTCCACCAATTCCTGTTCTGTCTTAAAATTCATCAATTTATGATTATCCGGGGCAATATCGCCGTTCAAGGCAATTTCCGAACCATAAAATACGATTGGCACCCCTGGCATAGTATAAAGATACGACAGCGCCATTCTCCATCTGGAACCTGGATTTTCGTTATGGTCGGCTGCATCCTTTGTAAACCGGGGCATTCCCTCTGTATCCATGAACAATGCCTGATGGGCATTGCCCCCTAATTTATCTTCGCTTTTCGCAAACGCATCAAAAACAGGTTTCAATTCTTTATCGGGTGCAGCAAATGCTTTCCGTAGCTCTGAATTTTGCGGATAAGCCATAAAAGCATCGATACCCGTCTCCTTGTAGCTTGAAATCAATTCGGCATCACCTTGCACATCGCCGATTGTATAGAAATTTGATTTTTCAGATTTAACTGCATCCACAAATTCCTTCCAAAAATCCTTCGCTACGTATTGGACTTTATTTATACGGTATCCATCAATATCGGTTTCCGTTATCCACCATTTGGCAGCATCCAGTAAATATTTTCTTGTTTCCTCATTATCTTGATTCAAATCGGGAAGACCATCGACCCAGCCTGTTTCCAAAGCCGTTTGGCTACCGTCCTTGGAAATCTTTTTTTCTTCATGGAACCAATCTTGTTTTTTTTGATCGGTCAGCCAAGTGGAGTCAGGACCCACATTATTTGCTTGAAAATCAATGATCACCTTCATATCACGTTTATGTGCCTCATTCACGAGTTTTTTAAACTCTTTCATTGTCCCATAGTGTTTATCCGTTTTATAAAAATCGGCCACCCAATCGCCATGATAGCCTTTTGCATCGTTAGCGAAAATCGGTGAAAGAATGATAGCGGTATAACCCATATCTTTTAAATAATTAAGTTTCTTCGTGACACCTTCGAAATCCCCACCATTAAACGCGGAAGGGTCATTCACGTTCGCATCTCCATTATTTTGAGTATTCCCATCGAAAAATCTGTCGACCAATAATGAATATACGATTTCATCCTTCCAAGTTCGTTGTTCTTTTTCAGCTGCTCCTACTGGAATGGCGTAAAAAAGAAGCAACGGAATTAAAGCGAGTGATAACACTCTTTTTCTCATATCCGCTCTCCTCCTAGCTATCTCTTTACGCCTTTAAGATTAGCCTTTTGACCCCTTAACGTCAAATCCAATTTATAAAAAACTTTACACTAAAGGGACAAATTGGGGATACTGGATATGGTTTCTGAATTAAAAAAGGCAGAACATGATTAACGTTCTTTATTTATCGTCTTGACCGCTTTATCCAAAGTCCTTTTTGGTTTTGCTTTTTGAGTGGTCATTTCATCCATGGCTGAATTCATCGGTCCCCATACCTTATTCATTTCCGGAATATTCGGTACTGGTTCAGCGTATTGTAATTGTATGCTTAAGGCTTGTGCCCTTTCATTTTCATTGATTGCGGCATTGTGTTTGATTGATTTATTCGGAGGGATTTCCCCTGTTAAATCATAACGCTGCATTGCATTATCATCATTAGTCAAATATTCAACTAACTTCGTAGACCAATAAGGATGTTTTGTGAATGCTGTTACATGCCAGCCTTTGATTTCCATGAACGTTTTCATTGGCTTGCCATTGGGCAATTCAGGCATGGGGGCAATTCCTGTATCCTTCCGCTCGGTAAATGAGTTCCCGTCACTCATGATAGAAGCCAAATTCCCTTGCATGAACAACTTTTCGATCGCTGCCTTGTCGCCTTTGGGAATCAAACCCGCCCTATACCATTTTTGGATGTATGCAGCCCCTTTTATGGCACCCTTATTATTCAAACCAATGTCGGAAGGGTCTAGTTTCCCATTCTTATCTTTAAATATATAACCTCCCATTCCAGCGATTACTCCATACGAATCATGGAAACCATTCCATTTGGCGTAGTAACCATGAACGTCACCCTTTCTTAATTCCTTCGCCATTTTATAAAGGCCATTCATCGTCTCAGGAGCCTTAGCCATCAATTTTTTATTATAAAAGAAAACGGATGTGTTTACGGATTTCGGCAATCCAAATACCTTATCTTGATACATTTCCCCCCTAATTGAAGGTTCAATGAAGGCATTCAATACCTCATCTTCCACCTTCACTTCCTGAATTAAGCCTTCCTTCACGATTTGCCCGACTCTTTCATGAGAAAAAGTTACGACATCCGGGGCCTTTCCGTTTCCGATTGGCCCATCACGACGAAGCCGTTCATACATCTCGGTAGCTATTTCAATCTCTTCATGCTCAACGTTGATTCCATATTCTTTTTCAAAAGCTTCAATCACCGGCTTTAGGGCCTCCGCTCTACCTTTTTCCTCCCAAATGATCAATTTTTCCGGCTTCGCTTCATTGCTGGCTTCGTCTTCCTTTTCCTTATTTTCTTCTTTCACTGCTTCATTTTCCAAATCTGAACTGGAACCACAAGCACTTACACTAACGATCAAAAACATGGACATGAACAAATGAAAAATCAGCTTCTTCACTTTGATTCTCCTTTTTAAAATGTTTATTCTATCATGTCCAAAAGCACCAAATAATACTGTTTTTTCAGTTCAGTACTTCAAATAAAGCCACTTAATGAAAGCGATGCCAAAGCTATTGTTATCATTATATGAACGGCTTTGGTTTTTACAACATTTTCCTTGGTGTATTTATTTCCTTGTAGTGATGAACACTTTTTGTTATTTTTTAGTTAATAAGTGCTTCTTTCAATTGAAATAGGGTATATAACCATATTGAAAAAGCACTTAACCTGGCTAGTGCAGCTTCATAGAGATCCCCCCCTCATAAACAGCTGGAAAGTTTTCTTTTTCACATCCTCAAATACTTATAGAATTGGAGTGGTTTTAAATGGAATTTTCATCCATACACCATAGACCTAATGACAATTACGGCTATCCCATCAACACTGAAACCCTACATATCCGCCTACGTACGAAAAAACAAGATATCTCCTCAGTTGGATTGATTTTTGGTGATCCATACATATCAGATAATGGTCAATGGCAGTATGAAGAACTTCCCATGAGCTTGTCAGGCAGCGATAACCGTTATGATTATTGGCATATTTATGTGAAACCTCCTTACCGAAGAATACGATATGGGTTCAAGGTAACCTCAGAAGAAGAAAGTGCATTTTACACGGAAAAGGGCTTCTTTAAAGAAGCCCCCCGAGATCCAGGATGCTATTTCGCGATTCCCTATCTACATCAAAATGAAGTTTTCGGGGCACCGGAATGGGTCAAGGATACAATTTGGTACCAAATTTTCCCTGAACGTTTTGCGAACGGAAACCCCGATAACGATCCGGAAGGTGTGAAACCCTGGGGAAGTGAAGATCCGGCGGTGGATAATTTTTTTGGCGGGGACTTTGAAGGAATCATTGAACATTTGGATTACCTAGAGAATCTCGGCATCAACGGAATCTATTTCACGCCGATTTTCCATGCCCACTCCAATCATAAATACGATACGATTGATTATCGGAGTATCGATCCGCAATTCGGAACGAAGGAAACATTGAAAACGCTAATAGCCGAATGCCACAAACGGAATATCCGGGTCATGCTCGATGCCGTTTTTAACCATAGCGGCTACTATTTCCCCCCTTTTCAGGATTTACTCGAAAAGGGAGAGAAATCGAAATATAAGGATTGGTTCCACCCACACAGCTTCCCTCTTAAGGGAGGGGAAAGGCCCAATTATGAAACATTCGGTTTTTTTGAATCGATGCCAAAATTGAATACGGCAAATCCGGAGGTGAAAGAATATCTGCTCGAAGTCTCGGCTTATTGGATCAAGGAGTTCGATATAGACGCTTGGCGGCTCGATGTGGCAAATGAAGTCGACCAGCCATTCTGGCGTGAATTTCGAACAACGGTGAAAAAAATAAAGCCTGACCTTTATATTCTTGGGGAAATTTGGCATGACTCAATGCCATGGCTTCGCGGCGATCAGTTCGATGCCGTCATGAATTACCCTTTCACCAACCAAGTTTTTCGCCTGGTCGCCTCACAAACCATCAAAGCACGCGAGTTCACAGAAGAAATGACAGCCATCTATCACAGTTATCCGACCAATGTTTTTGACGTGACATTCAATCTTCTTGGAAGTCATGATACACCGCGGATTTACACGGATTGCGGGGAAGATCTAGCTCGAGCCAAGCTCATCCACGCAATCCTGCTGACATTCAAAGGCAGCCCTTGTATATACTATGGCGATGAAATCGGCTTAACAGGTGGCATGGATCCAGGGTGCCGAAAATGCATGGTCTGGGAAGAGGAAAAACAAAACACCGAGCTGCTCAATGAAATTAAGGCATTGATCCACTTGCGAAAAGAAGAACGATTACTTGCCAATGACGGGAAGTTCAAATTCCTTGATACAGCCGGAAACGAAAATATCGTGGCCTACCAAAAGTATAATGAAAAACGTTCTGTCGTGGTCCTCATCAATCCGACGGATGTCCAGCAATCCTTTACCCTCCCTTTTGATTTGGAAGGACGTACACTAACGGATTTAAGAACAAAGGAAACCACACAAGTTGGCAAATTTGAATTGAGCGGTTATCAATATAAAATTCTCGCAATCAATCATTGAGGCATTGAAAAAAACGGGGCAATGAAAATCGCCCCGTTTTTTTCATTCGATTATCTGGATATCATATTCTTTGAACCATACATGGGTTTGTGCCAAGTGTGCGAGCAGCTGTGGACCTGACATCAATTGCCCGAACCACGGCACTTTAAAAGCGGCACCCCTGGAATCTACTATATCGGTTAGCTTCTGCTTATCGAAAAACTCATGCAGCACCGAACTTTTATCCATCAGTAAGTCTTTCAACCACGCCTGCACACGGTCTGTATATATAGGGTTATGGGTTTTTGGATATGGACTTTTTTTACGATACAATACTTCATCCGGTAGCAGCCCCTCCAAAGCCTTCCTTAGAATACCCTTTTCACGGTTGCCTTCCATTTTCATTTCCCAAGGAATGTTCCATGCATATTCAACAAGGCGATGATCGGCAAATGGCACGCGCACCTCTAGACTTGCCCCCATACTCATCCGGTCCTTCCTGTCAAGGAGCGTCGTCATGAACCATAATAAATTCACATAGAAAAGCTCTCTTCGCTTTGCTGCTACACCGCTTTCTCCTTCCAATTTAGGCGTTTCGGCAAGGGTGGTCAAATAAGCTTCCTGCGCATATTCCTCAAGCTTCAATTTCTCGCGCCATCCCTTTTTCAATAAAGATACCCGCTCATCCGTAGATCTCATCCATGGAAAACCAGCACGATTCAAATCATCCTCACGATGAAACCAAGGATAACCGCCAAAAATTTCGTCCGCACATTCACCGGACAGGCCTACGACAAAATCTCGCTTGATTTCTTTACAAAACCAAAGTAAGGAAGAATCGACATCCGCCATGCCTGGGAGGTCCCTTACAAGGACTGCTTCCGTTAAATAATTTGTCAACTGCTCTTGAGTGATGATCGATGAATGGTGTACCGTGTTAAAACTATCCGACATCTTTTTAATCCAATACCCATCAGAGTTTGGCTGAAAATCATTTGCTTTAAAATAACGCTCATTATCCTCATAATCAATGGAATACGTATGAAGCGGCCCTTTCCCTTCTTTTTGATAGGCGTTTGCAGCAATGGCCGTTATCGCGCTTGAGTCAAGCCCTCCTGATAAGAAGGTACACAGCGGAACATCTGATACGAGTTGCCGCGTCACTGCATCTTCGACAAGAAAGCGAACCTTCTCGGCCGTCTCATCAAGAGTATCCCGGTGTTCTTCGCTTTTCACATTCCAGTATCTCCAAATCCGGAGGCCTTTCCTTGATAAGGTAAGCGCATGGGCAGGCCTTAATTCCTGGATATTATGAAATATGCCTGAACCTGGCTTTCGGGATGGACCAACACCAAAAACCTCAGACAGCCCTTCGCGGTCAATCTCCGTTTTAACATCCGGATGGGCCAGAATCGCCTTCAGCTCCGATCCGAAAATGAACCCGCCGTCCCTTTCCGCGTAAAAGAATGGTTTTACCCCCATGCGATCTCTTCCAACGAATAATTTCTGTTCCTTTTCATCCCAAATCGCAAACGCAAAAATCCCATTGAACAAGTCAATGCATTTTTCTTTCCATTCTATATAAGAAGTTAGCAAAACTTCTGTATCAGAATGACCGTTAAAGGAATATCCTTTTAATAATAGCTGTTTACGAATATCCTCGGTGTTATATAGCTCACCATTATAACAAAGCGTATATCTGCCGTTTTCGTGATTTTTCGTCATCGGCTGTTTTCCGCCTTCCGCATCGACAACCGTTAACCGTTTATGACCAAAGGCAACATGGGCTTCGCTCCAAACATTTTCTTCGTCTGGCCCCCGCTTTGCCAACGTTTTTGTCATGTTTTCCAGCGTTTTCGTTTTTGTCCGTAAATCTTTTTGAAAATGCACCCAGCCTGTTATCCCACACATTTTACACTTCATCCTTTCTATCCGGACTATCAAAAATATATTGGCTCCCTGTCTTAAAAAGATTTACAGTCCCTAAGTATCGCTCAGCATCATTCCGTAGGAACCCCCTGCCCACAACGCCCGGCGTCGTTAATGAATTGTTGAGCAAAGCATCCCGTGTTTAAACATAGCCTATGCAAAGACGGAAAGATGGTTATTTGTCCATAATATTTTAAAATATACAGTTATATTTTCATTGGATTTTGACTAAAAAGTAGGTGAGGATTCCACTATTGGAGGTATATGTATGAGTCAGCAACAACGAACTAAGTTAATGAACAGGCAAACAAGAGCTTTTACCGAAGGAACAGTGGAAAATATCAATCAACAATGGATTTTTTTCGATGATGAAACAGATGAGGCCTGCTCCATTGAAGACCACGTTGACAGCATCATCGAAGTTTACAGGGGTGGGCGCTGGCAGCAAGGAGTAATTGAAGAAGAGGGGAAAATCCTACTTCATCGGGAAATCACCTTCTTAAGGGAAAATGAGCCCATTCGGATACGCAAAAAACTGCTCTACTCTTTTGAACGTTTATTGGAAGAATTGAACGACGATTCTTTTTTCCAATTTGTAACGACATTGAATTCACTTGATTTTTCTATTTATGATTGTATATATAGCTATAACCAGCTCACCTTTTTAAGGGCAGTCCCAAACCAGTCCGGCGTGAATTTCTTCACCTTTGATAACGAGAGCCAAATTTGTCTCGTTCAGCACCACTTTTCTTACGGGAAAAAGGATCATGATCGTTTTGAATTCACCCTGAACACCGGAAAAAGGATCGTCATTGAGAAAGTGAATTCACAATAACGGGTAAAAGAAAACGGGTAAATGAGATTTCCTCATTTACCCGTTTATAATTCTGTATTAAAAAAAGTCCATTCCTTGTGGCAGCGAAAGTCCTAAATAAAGGACGAATACAAGCGCTACGATAAACAATGTCCACATGGCACTTGTGCTTTTTCCTTTTTTCGTACGGACCAGCACCATTTCCATCGCCGCAATCACGATGATTCCAACAATCATTTTTACTGCGTAAGCACCAAAATCAGTGATCAGCATGCCGCCAGTAAGGAAAATCAATAGATAGAACAACCGTGTTATCATATGTAGCATTTTCGCTTTCGGGTTTTCACCTTTAAGCATCGAATATGTGACAAAGAAAAGAATGATTCCGATAACCCAAGCTGTAATATGCATATGTGTCATTTTTTTGCCCCCTCGTTCAGTTTCCATTTCATCATATCATAGGCTTTTACAAAAAAACAAAACTAAGGACCCACCTGAATGGGTAAAACCAACAATTTAATGAACATCATTTACATTTCTTCTTAACTGGTCCCTACTTGCGCATAACCGGCTTTTTACCATATGTAAAAAAACGCCATATATATTCAACCGGTCCGTAATAAAACAGACCCATCCACAATAAGGAAAGCAGAATTTGCAGGCAAAACAGGGCTATTAGGAAAACAAATCCTGTCGTATAGGAGACTGATCCATATAAACCAAGCCCATATGAATAAAAAATGGCCGTACATACCATCGATTGGAACAAGTAATTGCTCATCGACATCCTTCCGATATACGAAAACGGTTGTAATAGGCGGGAAGCCCCTGCCCGCTCCGCCAAAAGCGCGATTGCCGTGATATAAAAAACCGTAAGTAACGGTCCTCCCAAATAATCCTGCACGAATATCGTACCAAAATGGTATACCGTCACATATGGCAGAAACTTAATTGACATCCCCAATAGCAAACTTACAATCGATATCGTTTTCAATTGTCGTTTATATTGGGTTGGATTTTGGAGAAAGCCTTGTTTTGCAACGCCTGCTCCCATTAAAAAAAACGGAAAAATCGATAAGAAAAGGATAATGGCATTAAAGGGGTTGTTCACCATATACCAATCCAGCGCCCTTTGACTCATTATTTCCGTAAATGTACCAGATTGATAAGCTTCCAAAGACTGTTTCATCATCTCCGAATCAGTCGTGATTGCCATCGAATCCCCTTCAAAAATGCTCATTATAAGAAATAGTGAACCCAATATGGCAAAAGGCAGGACATAACAAACCGAGCCTAGCAGAATTAAATTCCTGCCCCTCATCTTATAAAAAAACAAAAAGGCAAACCCAAATACAGCATAATTAATGAGGATGTCCCCATGCCAGATGAAAAAAGCATGAATGCATCCAAGTATCAGCAGGAAACTTAGCCTTTTCATATATAGCAAAGGAAATGAAGTACCCTTTTCTTCACTCCTTACAGCCAGTATGATCGCCCCGAAACCGAACAGAAAGGCAAATAACGGATAAAAGCTGGCCTGTGCGACAATATCACTGAATACATACAAAATCCTGTCCCATCCTCCAGCCCACCGCTCGGCACCATCTATGTACAAGAGCGGCGAGTGGAAAGAAGGCATATTCACTAAAAAAATCCCTAAAATGGCTAATCCACGTAAAATATCGATGCTTTCGATCCTTTTACTTTCCTGCAATGGTACCATCGTGCCCTTCATAGGTACACCCACTTTCATCCATACAGTTTTTCTATAACTCCATTGCACCATCTTTAACTTTTGTGACCGCTTTTTGCTTTTTTATCAGTATGACAAACAAGCTGCCCAATAAGCAAAAGATTCCTGCAAGGAAGAATGCCCATGTATAGGAGTTGAATATTTTGAAGATAAGCCCTCCACCATACGCCGCCACTGCTGCACCGACCTGATGGGCCGCGAATATCCACCCGTATACGATCCCGCTTTTCTCCATGCCAAAGACTTGCCTTGAAATGCTAATGGTCGGAGGAACGGTGGCAATCCAATCCAAGCCATAAAAAACGGAAAAGATGATCAATAGGCCAATTGAGCCTTCATTTAGCGCAAAAGGAAGTAATACGAGGGAAGCACCCCTTAGAGCGTAATACCAAAACAATAGCCAACGGTTATCAAAACGATCTGATAACCACCCGGATACAGTCGTACCAATCAAATCAAAGATTCCCATGAAAGATAGCATTGATGCTGCCGTCACAACCGGTAAACCAAAACTAATGCAGTAAGAAATGAAATGTGTGCCGATCAACCCGCTCGTCGAAAGTCCGCATATAAAAAAGCTTCCTGCCAATAACCAGAATTCCTTCACTCTCACTGCTTCAATCAACGACTGAAAGGCCATGGCGATGGGGTTCTTCTTTTGGACTGTAACAGCCTCCTGATTTTCCTCTTCTAATCCATATGGAAGAGTGCCCACTTCCTTCGGATTGTTTTTCATGAACAAAAGGATGATTGCCAGCATGATCAAGCTAAGGACCAAAATTAATCCAATCGCCCATCTCCACGAGTAATTCTCAATGATGATGGCTAAAACCGGAAGTAAAATGAGCTGACCTGTGGCCGTACTTGCCGTGAGTATCCCGACCGCCAGTCCCCGCCTCTTTTCGAACCAACGATTTGCCACATATGGGCTCAATACCGTTAAAAACACTCCAGAACCCAATCCAATGATAATTCCCCAGATAAGAATGAGCTGCCATTCATGCTCCATGAAAAAAGTGAGTAGAATCCCTGCCAATAAAGTGGACATGGCCAATACCATCATTTTCTTCAATCCAAGCACTTCAATTAGAGCGGCCATGAATGGACCCGATAATCCATAAAGAAACAAACTTATGGCGAAGGCTAAAGAAATGACGGACCGATCCCACCCGAACTCATTTTCAAATGGAACGATGAATACTCCCGATGATGACCTAACGATTCCGGCTACAATAATCGAGAAGAATGTTATGATTAAAATAACCCAGCTATAATGTATACGTTTCAATGCTCTCCCCCACAATCCAAGACTCCTACAATAAACATGATGAAAAAATGAAAATCAAAATAATTTGAAATATTTTATAATAGTAACACTTTCTCGTTAAACAGGAAGCTTTTTATCGAAACAAATTCCAATGCTCTTGAATGAACATCATTATCCAACAATGGCATGAGTTACTGCGGCTTATTTACGAATGGAAACATATCGGCCCCGCAATCTTCATTTATCAAGTCCGATATCTTCATAGCTTAATATGAAACCCATCGAACGGGCGAACAGAAAAAAACGCTGATCATTTCTGAACAGCGTTAGTGAGCTTCAATTGACGAATCTGCCTGTTTTACCCTTAGATTCCCAGTAATCATTACGGAGATGGATTTTTTGTATTTTTCCCGATGCCGTTTTCGGAAGCTCATCGACGAACGACACACTGGTAACTGATTTGAAGTGAGCTAGTTTTTCCCGTGTGAAGGTCCTTATATCATCCTCCGTTAATTCCACGCCCCTTTTTGGCACAATGAAGGCATGCGGCGTCTCTCCCCACTTTTCATGGGGAACGGCAATGACTGCCGCCTCAAGAATGTCCGGATGTTCGTAGAGCACCCCTTCCACTTCTATGGAAGAAATATTTTCTCCGCCACTGATGATGATATCCTTTTTGCGGTCAACGATATCCACATTGCCATTTTCATCGATGGTGGCCATATCCCCTGTATGCAGCCATCCATTTCTCAATGTCTGGCTTGTCGCTTCTTCATTTTTCCAATAACCTAACATCACTCCATGACTGCGGACAATGAGTTCCCCGATATCCACGCCATCATGGACCACTTCCTCACCATTTTCATGGATAACCTTTACCTCACTGCCTATGATGGGATATCCGGCTTTCGCCTTCATCCTGTATTTTTCTTTTTCCGAAAGATCATCGAATTCAGAACGAATCAGCGATATCAGACTAACAGGTGTCGATTCAGTCATTCCGTAAATTTGAATGAATTCCCAGCCTAACTCTTTTTCCACCCTTGTAACGAATGCAGGAGGCGGAGCGGAACCCGCAACAACGATTCGAATATCCTGCTCGAGATTCGGAACATTCCGTTCATAATACTGAAACAATGAATTCAGAACCGTTGGTGCCATATGCATGATGGAAACCTTATGCTTTTGTAATGCATCAAATATCGTTTCGGGGCTGGTTTTCCTCAAACAAACTTGAGTGGCACCATTTGCCGTATAATAAAATGGGGCACCCCACCCATTTACGTGGAACATCGGCAGTACATGCAAATATGTATCGCGGTCATTGACCCTGAAATGATGCATCGCACCCAGGGCATGTAAATAGTTGTTGCGGTGAGTCAGCATCACCCCTTTAGGATTCCCTGTGGTCCCGCTAGTATAAAGGAGACTCGAAACATCATTTTCATCCACGGTTTCCCGGTTAAAGCACTTGTCATCATAACGTTCCAGCCAATGGTTGTAATCGGTTTCATTTATTTCTTCACCTTTATAATGAACGATTATGTGCTCCACCGATTCAAGTTCATCCTTAACAGGGGAAATAAGATGGTACAATTCCTGATCTACGAAAAGGACCTTTGACTCGCTGTGGTTCAAAATGAATACATAATCTGCAGGTTTCAAGCGGATATTCAAGGGAACGATTACGGCCCCAAGCTGAAACACCCCATAAAAGCCTTCAAGCATTTCAATTGAGTTAGGTGCCAAATATGCCACCTTTTCACCCTTTTTGACTCCAAGATTCCTTAAACCATTTGAAAGCTTGTTTACACGGCCGTTCAATTCTGCGTAGGTTAATACCCTGTCATCCCCAATGATGGCTCTCTTATCGCCATATAGTAAGGCTGCTCGATCTAAGAACTGCGATAATACTAATGGTACATTCATTTCCTCACCTCTAGTTTTATTTGAAAATTCTGAATTAGCATTATATTACCATATCTGTTTATAACATTTCAATAATATCCGCCAGTGTTATATAACAATATATTGATAGGCAGATGAATCACATCAATCATCAGTCAACATACAATACATTGAAACTCCCTTCAGCGCTAGGCTCATGCCTAAGATTCAGGGAAAAACCAGAATAAAAAAAGGGTGATTTTCTTGCCGGCCATCGTAGGAGTCGTTCAAGTCATCAACGTCGGTAGCAGTGGAATTGTCCATATTGGTGACGTCTTTAAAATTAGTCCATTTTCCACCTCAAAAACGTTTGCAGGTGCTGGCTCGTTTAATACGGGTGAATCCATATCCCTCTATAATGCCTATAGCACCACGAATACAAATGATACAGATGGTGTTGATCAGCCACTGGTCTTAAATCTCTAATGTTTTAAGAAAGGAGTCAGCATGATCTTCAATATTCACCAGACCATACAAATCAATATGATAAAAATTGAAAGCATCGCCAATTCATCCGTTTTTCAAATAGGAAGTGCCGGGGTGATCAAACCATATTCCACATTGGCCAATACCGGTGGATTCACTGAGCCTGCTCCCGAAATTGAAGCAGATGTAATCCCATCGACCAGTTTCGTCCCATTTACACCCTCCTAGTTCATAGGCATTCACCTACCTCCAACTTTTTCATATACTGTCTTATATGAAATTAACTTATTGTGAAGGTGGGGTGTTGAATCGTGAATCAGGATCTCTATTCATATTCCATACAAATGCAGCGTTTCCTTGAAGCCCAGGATAAACGGATCATGAAACTTGAACACGAACTCAAACGCCTGACAGATGAAATTGCCGAGCTGAAAAATAAACCGCCAATCCATGTGGATAAAATTGAATATAAATTCGATCAGCTAAAGGTCGAATCTTTAGATGGAACATTGAATATTGGTTTAAATCCAACTGACCTTAACAACATTGATGAATTTGCCGTCAACAACCAACCCGTCCAACCAGCACCTAACCTATTTCCAGGCAGGGAAATCGTCGTCCAGGAGATTCAAAACGATATACTTTCAGACTTGGAAAATATGATCAACGATGCGGAAACCCAGCTGAAAATATCATTGGAACCCTCTTATCATGACTTCATTAAACAAGACGTCGAGCGCCAGCTTCATCAACGGATCAATATGTATTTCGATAATCTTTCTTACGCCGAACGTGCTCCGCAGCAAAGGGATAATATCAAGGAAAAGATCAGGGAAAAGGTGAAATCCGATATTCAAACTGCATTATTACAATTCATTACCCATTCACAAGCCGAGACAGGAGGAAATCCAAATGGAGTTTAATGTAACCAATCACCAGCTTTGTGTAGGAGATATTAAAATTACCGGTGTAGCAAGCTCTGCCTTATTTCTCATAGGGGATGTACAAACGGTCCAACTATCCTCAGCATTCGATACCCCGCCGGAATCCCTGATCATCGGGCCATTCGTACCTCTTTCTCCAGAAGGATAAATAACATGTTTTCAAGAATATCAAAAGTAAAATCCATAGTATCCGACACGGTATCATTCAGCTCAGCCCTGCAAATCGGGGATACTTCATATATTGACGGACATTCCCTGGCTTTAGCGATTCAAAAGAAAAGTGAAACTTTCCATTCCGTCGATATTCATTTCGAAGACTATGACATTTTTAAGAAACCACTTTATATCCCAAGATTGAATGAACCAGTCATAACAAGTTTTTCAAATCCGAATCCCTTCATACGGGTCGGCAATATCAATATTATCGGGATATCTTCCTCATCTGTCGTTGGTGTGGGGAACGTAGGCCATGCACGTATGGAATCAAGAGTGAAACATATTCGGGAGGTTCCTAAAAAACCCGAAGAGACGCCAATCGAGGATTCAACCAACAACACTTAAACTTTTAAAGGAGGGGTTCATATGCCCGCCATTATCGGCCCAGTTCAAGTATTTAATGTCGCTCAAGGAAACCTGTTATTCGGTGATTGCGCTGTCATTTCCCCTAAGTCTTCCTCCAAATCCGTTAGCGGATCCGGCTCAGGGAACACGGCTGCAATCGTTTTTACGGCCAATGGCCTGAACGGTAGCAATGTCCTTGATGTCAATGGGGTCGACCAGCCCATTACAGGGAATAATTAGTTATAGAAAAAGCCTCCCATTTCCAGGGAGGCTTTTAAATTCGGCCTATTTTTCTAACATGTTGAATACTTGCTCGACATCTTTGTCTCCCCTGCCTGATAAATTAACGATCAGTATATCATCTCTTGTTAACTCTTTTGCGAGCTTCATGGCGTGAGCTAGAGCATGTGAGCTTTCGAGAGCAGGAATGATTCCCTCTGTTTTGGATAATACCTGAAAAGCCTCAAGGGCTTCTTCCCCTTTTACCGTCACATACTCCGCTCGTCCGCTTTCTTTCAAAAAACTATGCTCGGGCCCCACGCTCGGGTAATCCAAACCGGCAGCTATGGAGAATGTCGGTTTTGGCTCTCCTTGTTCGTCCACTAACGTCAAACTTTTGAATCCGTGCAATACTGCCGGGACACCTTGCGAAATACTTGGGGCTTCAATTGGCTCTACACCAATTAAACGGACATTGTCTTCATCAATATAATGAGCAAAAGCACCGATCGCATTACTTCCCCCTCCTGCACAAGCAATGATGGCAGTTGGCAGTTTTCCTTCCTTTTCAAGGATTTGGCGTTTTGATTCTACACTTATGATTGATTGAAAATGTTTAACGATCGTTGGATACGGGTGTGGTCCCACTGCTGAACCAAGCAAGTAAAAAGTATTTTCATAGTTTTGCACCAAATCATTCAATGCCTCATCAACGGCATCCTTCAATCGACCCTGTCCCTTTTCGACCGCTACGACTTTTGCCCCCAACAATTCCATCCGAAAGACATTCAATGCCTGCCTCTCCGTATCCAGCTTACCCATATAAATCACACATTCCATGCCAAACATCGCACATGCAGTCGCAGTCGCCACACCATGCTGCCCAGCGCCAGTTTCTGCGATGACTCGTTTAGAACCCATCCGTTTAGCGAGCAGGATTTGGCCGATCGCATTATTAATTTTGTGAGCACCTGTATGGTTCAGATCTTCACGCTTCAAGTATATTTTTGCCCCGCCAACCTTTTTCGTTAAATTCTTTGCAAGTGTTAACGGGTTTTCGCGTCCTACATATTCTTTCAGATAATATTTAAACTCCTCAATGAATTCGGGGTCATCCTTATATTTCAGGAATTCCGTTTCTAAAATATCCATTACTTCCTGAAGTTCACCCGGTACAAAGCTTCCGCCGAACTCACCAAAGTATCCCTTGCTCTTAATCTCACTCGTCATACTCTTCTCTACTCCTTTAAAAAGGTATTTTTCTCCACTAGTATATAGTAAGCATTTATACCTTTTCAAACTATTCTGTTTATTTATCCAAAAAGAAGCGTCCCACATCAATGGGACACTCCTTCTCTCTTATACTTCCAATAAATGCGAGCCGTCAAAGAAAAACAAGTAACGGCCGGTTACCTTCTTATTCATTATCCCTTCAACAGCCCGCGTATAAAGCTGAAGCTGCATCCGGTATCGATCGGCAAGAATCTCTTTAGCCCCTTCATACCCGCTGGCAAAACGGCCGGTGATTGTATCCGTTTTATAATCGAGAAGCACAAGACCTTGTTCATCCTCAAAGATACAATCAATTACACCTTGGATTAGGATCTCTTCATCTCCAGCTGCCCAATCGCTGTAAGCTTCCTTTGCAGGCAGCGACATCGTAAATGGCACTTCACGGCGAAGGTTCACGGCCTCTAGCATTCTTTGCCCGATTTCACTGTCAAAGAAATCGACGATCGTCTCAGGGTCCACAGCTTCTTTCTGTTCCTCCGTCAACAGCTCACGTTGAATCAAGTCAACCATCAGTTCCTGAATCGACTGAATGGTAACCTCTTTTGATAAATCAATATGCTGCATGACTAAATGTGTAATCGTACCCCTTTCAGCAGGAGTCAGTGACTTTTCTTGCATGAAAGTCGGCCGCTTCGTGATAGGCCGCTTAAATTTACGCAACAGCTCTGTGGAACTTTGCTCGTCCTTGAGTTCATACTGACGTTTTAATTCAGAAACGGATTGCTTGGAACGATACACCGTTGCCTCATGCTCGGGGTACTCCCACTCGAGCTGTTCCTTGATATCATCATAAAACTCAGAAACGATATCAACCTTCTCCGATTTCTGGACATGTTCAAGCATTCGCTCTTGAACCAGTGCCTCTTCCTCATCCAGAACAGCAAGCTCTTCACTTGGAATGACGGAAATGGACCAATTCGATGGGTGCGACTCCATTTCCAAGCCAAGACCTGCAGCCCCAAGAGAATCCCGATGCCGGACAAGGGATGGACCAATCCAATCAAGATAACTTTTTGCACCTGCCCGTACATAGTCCTTCAATAGCCAATCTCCATGTGCCGCATTACTTTCCCAGTTTTGCTGCATCTTTTCTGCATCATTGATACTGGCAATCAAATAAAGCTTTTCCTTAGCCCTCGTTAGAGCCACGTAGAGGACACGCATCTCCTCGGCAATTAATTCAAGCTGCTTTTTTTTCTTAAAAGCCAATTGAGGGAGGGATGGATAAGTTATCCGTAATTCGGAATTCACATACTTTGCCGCAAAGCCATAATCCTTATCAAGTAAATAGGGCTTGCGTAAATCCATCATATTGAATTGCTTGGAAAGACCGGCAATGAACACGATCGGGAACTCAAGCCCCTTTGACGAGTGAATCGTCATCAGCCGGACTACATCTTCCTGTTCCCCTAAAGCACGAGCTGCCCCTAAATCATCTCCACGTTCTTGCATCCTTTCTATGAAACGCAAGAAACGGAACAGACCGCGGAAAGAACTTGCTTCATATTGCCTTGCCCTGTCATACAGCGCTCTTAAATTGGCCTGACGCTGTTTTCCGCCCGGCATCCCACCTGCAAAATCATAAAACTGCGTTTCGCGGTATAGCAGCCAGATCAAGTCTGATAATGCCTCCTGCCTGGCAAGCTTTCTCCATGTCACTAGTTTTTTATAAAAAGCAGTGGCCTTTTCATAAAGCCCCGGATGTTCTTCCGGGTCACTCTTTCTGTAAAAATCAGCTAGCGCTTCATAGTAGCTCCCTGTATGGAATAAACGCACCTGTGACATCTCTTCTTCATCCAATCCTACGATGGGTGAACGGAGAACGGATGCCAATGGGATATCCTGTTGCGGATTATCAATCACCTTCAATAGGGAAATCATGATGGCCACTTCGGTCGCTTCAAAATACCCTGTCGATAAATTGGCATAGACCGGAATTCCTTGTTTTTTAAATTCCTCCATGATTTGCGGTGCCCATGGCATCGAACGAAGAAGAATGACCATGTCCCGATAAGTGGCAGATCGGTACTTTTTGGTTTTCGTATCATATATCCGATGCTTTTCGCTTATAGCCTTTTTAATGAGCTTTGCCATCTGCCTTGCTTCGAGCTGCGCTTTTTCAAGCTCCTCGGCCTCAAACCCGCCTTCCGATCCTTCCATTTCAGAATGAGCTTCCGGATCGGCTGTTCCGTCAATTAAATGGAGTTCGATCGGGTTTGGATCGTCTTCGGGATATGGGGCGCCTTTTTTCAATTGGGCATCTTCATCATAATCAATCTCACCGACAGTAATGCCCATCAACTGTTGAAACAAGAAATTGGTCCCATCGAGAACTTCCTTTCGGCTCCGGAAATTGCGGTTTAAATCAATTTTCAGTCCGGAATCAACACCATCATGGGTAAAACGTGTGTATTTTCCAAGGAAGAGATTCGGTTCCGCAAGCCTAAACCGGTAAATGGACTGCTTGACATCGCCTACCATGAAAAGATTCCCATCATATTCGCCGTCGGCCGTCACAAGTTTTAAAATGGATTCCTGAACCAGGTTAGTATCCTGATATTCATCCACTAGTACCTCTTTGAACTGGTTCCTGTATTCAATGGCTGCCGCTGAGGGTTTTCGTTCACCATCCACCGTTTCCCCTGTCAAAATTTGTAGACAATAATGTTCCAAATCGGCGAAATCCACCAAGTTCTTTTCTGCTTTTGCAGCAAAGAACCTTTCATCAAACCGTTTAACAAGCATTACAAGTGTATCGACATATCCCTTGAGCTCCCTTATATCCCTCAAGTAGCTTTCCGGTTTACGGGAAAATAACTCTTCCTGTAACGATTTGATGATCTTCTTCGCCTTATCCCGATACTTGGTAGCCTCATCCGTAATTTCTTTGATAAACTCCGCACCAGAAAGGCGTTTCGCCGTCCCAAACTTCACATTTTGGATTTCTTCATAAAGAGCATTCCAGGATTGGTCCTTCACTTCCGAAAGTTTAGCCACCACGGCAAGATCGGCTAAATAGTTTTCAGCCCTTGGTGCCGGTCCCCCAGGGATTTTTGTCAACGCAAGCGAGCGTTCCAATAAATCTCTGGAGGTGTCCAATTGTAAACCAATATCGAACTTCAATGAATCGATAAACGAAAGATCATCAATCCCATCATCATCTGCCAGCTCATACATACTGGCGGCACCATCAAGCCATCGGTCCGGGTCTGGATTCGATTGCGAAAAATCATGCAGCGATCGAACGATATTCTGAAGTGCATCATCGTTTCGATCGCTAGTGAAAGCATCAACCAAATTAAAGAACTCTTCATTATCACTTTGCCCATACTGCTCCTCGAAAAGCTCTTCCATCACTTCATCACGAAGCAGCTGGATTTCCGTAGAATCTGCAATTCGGAAGCCCGGGTCGATATCCGTCAGATAATAATACTTCCTGATCACCTCTAAACAAAAAGAATGAAGTGTGGAAATCGAAGCACGATTAATCAAGCTCAACTGCTTACGCAAATGCTGTGAATGCGGATTATCATTGATCGCTTTTTCTAATGCCTCACTTATCCGATGACGCATTTCGGCAGCCGAGGCATTTGTGAATGTAACGACGAGCAGTTCATCAACATCGATTGGTTCTTCTTCTGAAATGACTTTTTGAATGATCCGGTTGACCAGCACCGCTGTTTTCCCTGAGCCTGCTGCGGCCGCAACCAGAATGTCCTGATCTTTAGCCCATATCGCCTTCCATTGATCTTCCGTCCAAGTCACGTCTCCTGGCAGAGCAGGAATTTTCGTTTTACTCATCGCTCTCCCCCTCCCCCCTTAATAGCTCAAGAACGTCATTTTGTTTTTTCTGTGCCAAATTCCTGAATTGGTTCTCCTCCAGTGACTGGTCGAATTGGCATACAGATTTAAAGGAACAGAAGGTACACGGCGTTTTTTCCTTTAATTTGTATGGTGTTATATCCACATCACCATCGACAATTCGATCACCAGCCTCCTGATAAATACGGCGCACATGATGATTCAGGAGCGAAAACTCTTCCCTGCTGGCAACTTTGGAAGCCGCAAGGAGCGATCCGTCCTTTTTAAATCCAGCTGGAATGATATCCGACTTACCAGGATTTTCAATATCAAGTGAAGTATCCATCATTTGAATGACATTTGAATGATCCAGTACAAGTCCATTCATTTTAAAACTTTTATAGATTTCTTCTTCAATTTTATCCAAGCTGAGCATTCCCTTTGATTTGACAACGGGATTATGCACATGAAAATATAAAACCCCGGCAGGGATCGCTTCTTTTCCAATAAGCGACTTGGAATGGGTGACGACGATATCAAGGTATGTCAACATCTGCAGCGCGAGTCCATAATATACTTCACTCATGTTCAGTTCCTTTTCACTCGACTTATAATCGAGCACACGCAAATAGACACCCTCATCTTCTTCCGCTTTATCAACGCGGTCGATCCGCCCGACCAATTCCATCTTCGTACCGTTTTTCAATGTGAAAGATAGTGGTGGCAGCTCGCCATTTTTTCCGAATCCGAGTTCTAATCCAATTGGAGCAAAACCGCTCACCTTTGCATGTTCACTTAATACGATCGAGGCCCGTCCAATCACGTGTTCCAGTTTCCTGCGTAAATAGTGATGGCGATTCGTACTTAACAAGATTTGATTTTGGAGTTTAGGAGCAAGTCTCTCCACGGCAATTCTGGCCAGCTCCAAGCATTGTTCCGAAGTCAATGTAGACCAAGGTATATCATGTTCCTTCAAGTAATCGGAAATCATTTTCAACGCTCCATGGAACATCTCGCCTATATCCGGTGCATCCAAACGGAAAATTTGCCGTTCCCTCAATTTCAAGCCATGAGCGGCATAATGGGAAAACGGGCAGCTATTGAACATTTCCATCCTGGATACACTCGTAAGAATGCTCTCACCGTATAATTGCTTACTTGTTTCCTCAGATAATTTCTTTGTCCTATTTTGATAAAAAAGGCTCGATAAAACCTTAGTTGCTGAAGGACCGGCCCTTTCATCATCAATAATGGCATTATACACATCCCACCATAGTGAATGGATTGGATAGTTTCTTTTTTTCAGCTGCAATTGGGCAGCCAGGTACGATAGTGCCACATCATGATTCGCAGCATATTTCACCTGTTCCTCAGCAGGCAGATCGGATGGATCGTTCATATAATACACTTCGGAAACGTTAGGCAATACGTCCCTTACCCGTTTTAAATAGGATGAGGGTAAAAGTGCCTTTCCTTCCTCATCGGCAAGCGGATATGATAAATAAAGTGCCTCAGCAGGCGTAGTGAATGCTTTGTACGCTGTGAACTCCTCATCCAGCAGGCGCACTTTTGAACTTGGGGCAACATCAAGTCCGCCAGCCAGCAGCACATCACGATCACTATCTGAAAAAATTCCGTCAGATACAGCTTTTCCTGGCAAAACCCCTTCGTTCAGGCCGATAACAAAAGCTGTCTTCACATCATCCAGGCGGGATAAATCTAGATTAGCGACCAATACTTGGTCAATTGCCGGCGGTACCAAAGAAAATTCAAGAGATTCCAGACCAGCTTCAATAATTACTGCAAACTGTTTCATGGAGAGTTCTTCCCCGCTCAGCAGTTCAACGAATTGGTCCAATAGGTCGACAACCGCATTCCAAGTTTGCTCATGCTCTCTTGCCGATACCAAATCACCTGCTTCTTCTGCCTCTAGTTTTAGCTTTTCCAATTTTTCCGGCACATGTAATTCTTCAAGATATAGATAAAGGGCTTCACACAATTCCCTGCCATTAGCAGCCTTTTTAACACGTTTTGAGAGCTTCAAGATGGGCTCGGTAAATAATTGCTTCATCTCATTCAACTCTTGCTCAAGCTTCATTTCCTTATCCGTTTGGTTCCGGTCCTCGAGTTCCAGGCCGCGGAAGCGCCTGTAGGTCCAACGTTCTTTGGACGTCCACCTGCTTCCTTTAATGCCGCGGGCCAGCACATAGTTCTCCAGCTTATCTACCTGTTCGCGCATCCTATCATGATTTTTTTGCAGCGGAAATAGAAGCTCAGTCTTGATTGCACGAAATACCGGCTCATAACGCCAATAGCCATTGATGATCTCCAAAGTGGAACGAATCAGTTCAATCAGAGGATGATTCAGCATCGTCCGTTTGGAATCGACGAACAAGGGTATTTGATAATCCCGAAAAACGGTTTGTAAAATATCTGCGTATGCTTCCCCATTACGGACTAAAATCGCAATATCACGGAAACGGTGCTGTTTCTGTCTGACCAGCGACAAGATGTCCCGGGCAACTCCTTCAATCTCAGCTCTGCGGTTAACTGCCTGGGCGATCGTTACATCAAGTGACTGCTCAAACGTTTGTGCAGGACGAATGGCAAAATGAGTTTCCAGGTGATTCAGCCCTGGACTCTTTCCAAACCTTTCCGTCCCTTTTAAGATTCGATCTTCTGAAATCGGTATGCCATTCCTCAATCCAGCCTGATAAAGGTGATGATAAAGATTACCCGTTTGCCTGAACAGCTGCAAATCATCCGGGGCATATTGCCTGTAGGGCTGATCTAACGTCAGTGAGATCGTTACACTCCTGCACAGCTTCATCATTTCTTCCACAATCAATAATTCCTGTGGAGTCAAGCTATAAAAACCATCGATGTATATATCCGCATTCCTTATATATGAAGACTCTGGCATTTTCTCGATCAGCAAAGTGAAATAGTCTTCGGAATCTAAATATTTGTTGACCATTTCATCCTCAAAAGCCTGATAGACCAATTCAAGATCATGCAGTTTATCCTGAATGCCGCTGCCGGCCTGTGAGGTTTCTTGCAAATAGTTTTGAATGTCATCAGGTTGGATGCAATACTGCTTGAACTCGGCCAGCATTAGCTCCATCTGTGCAATGAACCCCTGCTTATCAGCAGATCGACGAAACATCTTTAACTCTTCCTTTTTATCTTCCATGATCTTCCGTATCAACATATTGACGCCGACACTGTCCAAATGCAGCCGGCTCATCCCCCCGGTTTCCTGAAGGACGCGCCATGCAAGCCTGCTAAAACTGAAAACCTGTGTCCGGATCATTCCGGCAAGGCCTGGTGTTTTAATTAATTTATATTCAGATAGAAACGTCATCTGATCAGGAACGAGGTAGATAATTGGATTTCCTTCGGGATCTTCTGCCAATTTGGAGCGGATTTCGTCCAATATATTCGAAGTTTTCCCTGCACCCGATCTTCCCAGTAAAAAACGGAGTGACATCTCTTTTTCCCCCTTACAACATAATATCTAGACCCATCATACCAGAAATAGTTTCGTCTTTATGACTAGGTTTCTGTTTCCAATTAGATTTACTTTCTATTATTTTACCGTTTCCCTTTAAAAAACACCAATCGTACGTTCGCGTTTTCCCCCAAAAGAAAAAGCCCACATAATTTTGGGGCTTCCACAATCATTCACCTGTAAATTTAAAATTGAAATCATTGACCGGCCAATATCGAACATCCACTTTACCGACAACATTTTCAACCGGTATATAACCAAAATGACGGCTGTCAGCACTTTCAAGACGGTTATCACCCATGACAAAAAGCTTACCCTCCGGAACTTTGGTCATGTCCGTCAATTCTTTTAATGTAAAATCACCTGTAAAATCCTGTTCCGGGAAACCTTCCTTGAATTTCTCAAGATAAGGCTCATCCACTTTTTCACCATTTACATAAAGCCAATCATCTTTATAACGAATTCGGTCACCTGCAATCCCTATGACTCGCTTAACATAATCTTCTTGTGAATTAGCATGAAAAACAATAATGTCAAAACGGTTGATATCATGAATCCGGTAATTGATTTTATTCACGACAAGTTTATTTCCATCTTCAAGGGTCGGCTGCATCGACTTCCCTTCAACATCATAGCTTGAAAAGAGAAATGTACGGATTAAGATGTAAATAACAAAAGCTATCATCGCTGGTTTTATCCAATCGGATAAAGAATTCTTGTTTGTTTTTTCCATCTAGTTCAACCCCTACTGCATTTATATATTAATTTATTGTCCTTCTTCTCTCTTCATGCTTTTATTTAGCCTGACTTCCAGTCTTTTTCCCACATACCATAGGATAAAGATGACGATTCCGATAATGATCGTTCGCACAGGCTTATGAATTAATGATACTAAATCGTAACCTACGAAGCTGATCGTAAAAATCATCACCGCTTTCCCACCCACTACTGCAAGTCCATATTGCAGGGTACTGACTTTTGAAAGTCCTGCCACGATATTAACGATAGCCGAAGGTGTAAAAGGGAAGCAGAGTAATATGAACAAAGGACCGAATCCATGGCTCTCAACCCAAACCATCAACCTCTGCACCTGTTTATGCTTTTGCAAAAATCGGAAAAACCTCATTTGACCATATCTTCTAATAATCCAAAAGATCAAAAAAGACCCCGCTACCGCACCAATCCAAGAAAATAAAAATCCCCACCAGAGACCAAAAGCCGTTGCATTAGCAAGCACGAACACCACTAAGGGCAAAAAAGGCAAAAATGCTTCCAGCATCGGCAGCAAGATCCCAGGAATTGGACCGAATGAGCGATATTGCTGAATAAGTGCCGATATATGATCAAGTGTAAACCACTCACGTATAGTATCCAAATCCATAATTATCTCCCTCGACATGCTGCCATCATTGCAGCATAAACTTATTAAAAACTGTTTATTTTAGATATATCACTTTCCCCTGAAATTGCAAGAATTATTATCCATATATCTTCATACTTTCCCTATCTCCGGAAAACATAATCTTGTTAACGAATATTTCTTGATTTATCAAAACTGCTTGCATATACACTGAAAATACATTAGGATAAAAAACAGAACGGATGTTCTTATTTTTGCAGAATATACATACTATTATTAAAAACGCGCTATTTTAGAAAGGGGCGGTCATGATGACCCGCATTCCAGAAGATGACCGAAATATGATTGAAAAAGCCATCTACCTCCCTATGGTTATTACAGTCTTAAACCGGGATCTCAAGGTCATCGAAATTAGTCCGTTTAAATTAAAAAGGCCCTATTCGGAGCTAGTCGAACATATTTTAAAAGTGGTTCAAGACGAACTTGCCGAGGTGCGGCGCTATTTGCGCAAGGAGAATATTAAGGTTAGTGAAATCAAACGCGATGAATCCTTCACGATGTATTGTTTTTTATATAAAGGATACGAGGAACATCATAATTATTTCAATCCCCGCCTTCGCAACAAAACTGAAGACTTGTTATGTTATTACTTTTTCGAAAAAAACCACCGTTCAAGGAATTAGCGGGTGCAGGCATCCATGTATGTGGATGTTTGGAGCATTAGATCATCCAGTATCTTATATGAGAAGGTTAAGCTTAATCAGTCAATATATGAATTAACGTAACGGAATGTTTCGGTTAAGAATAAGCTATAATGTTTTTTATTTGGAACTTTATCAGCAAATGATATCCATCGAGTAAATTTGATTTTCTGATTTTAACTACACTCTGTAAATGCTTCTTGATTAATTGCTAACGTATTTAATTATATCCAATCATAGCAACATTTTACTAATATATGGTGTACAATCTATTAGATCTAATTGGAATAGCAGAAAGTATTTTGTCTAAACACAGTATATTGCACCAATTTTCATTTTGAAAACTTTTGTTAAAGAGATTTATCCAGAAGAAACACATAACAAAGAAGACGGAAAGTACAGACCTCCCGAATAGTTAGCGGAAAGAGATAATAAGGGTTACATAGAGACAGAAATTATACAATGGGGTCAAAAAAAGAGAAAAATTTCATAACATATAAATCTTTATACCCTTATATTGATTTACGGCATGTCGCTTTAAAATGATATACGAACGCTATGAAGTGCAGTCCAAATAAAGTCGGGGGAAATTATGAAAAAGAGTAGCCTTATAATAAATTCTATACTTGGATATATTGCAATAGGGGTATTCGTTATTGGTTATATTAGAAGTATACCGGTATATAACTATACAATTCTAGGTTTTGAAGCAGATTACATTATTCTTACATTAGGAACGTCTTTCATTTTTGGATATATATATTACCTTGAGAAGCAATTAAAGGTCCCCCAAAAGGCACTTTTTATTGGGAGAGCATGTTTTTTTATCACTTTAATAGGTAGTTTCATTTTAGAAGTGATTTGAAATTCAGCATTCTCTCACCTCTATTTCTGAACCATTTGAGAGAAGAAGGCTGTACACATTTCCAGTAACTATACATTTTATGATACCTATACTTAAACTGTGTTCAGCTAACTTCCACAAATTAGAAAATTACAGTAAAAATGCTTTATCCTAAGGAAGCAAAAGAGGCAAAGTTTGTATATCGATGTTTTTTCAAAGAAGGCTCTGAAACATAAAAAAAAGAAATTCAAGATTTAATGGATGAGCTATTTGAAGATTAATTCTGATGCCCTTCTCATATGAGAAGGGCTTTTGGTTGTGACTTTTGCTAAAGCAAACATTGATATGATTGATCGTATGAAAGAATCATTCCATTATCCGCCTGTAGAATATCATCTCCTCCACCATATTAAAAACTCAGATAGATTCTCCTTCTTCACCAGCGACAATCCATCATAAATACCCAGGATCATTTTACCTAACCACGATTCTGATGCCCGCTTCCTTTTTTTATCACAAAGAAAATTATGTCCAAATCCCCATTTTTCGAATTACACATGGTAAATTATTATTTGGAGGGGAAAAATGAAGAAAATAAATATTCTACTGGTTGCTGTTCTTGTTTTGTCTTTATTCACTGGACTTAAAGCAACTGAGGCAGCCTCAAATGTGAAGGTACATTTCATCAATGTTGGACAAGGAGATGCCATCCTTATTCAAACCGGTAACGAAAACGTTTTAATTGATGGCGGCGGTAAAGGAAAGGGCGACGAAGTTGTAGCCTACCTAAAAAAGCAAAAGGTGAAAACACTTAATGCATTAGTATCCACTCACCCAGATGCGGATCATGTGGGCGGTCTGGCTTATGTGATTAAATCGCTTAATGTAAAATCTGTGTATGCCCCTAAAGTTTCTCATACTACCCAGGCATATAAAGACTTTTTAACGGCTGTTAAGCAGAAGAAGCTTACAATAAAAAAAGCGCAGACTGGCGTGGAAATCAACACTAAAGCTAAGGATAATTCCCTTAAATTCATTGCACCTGTTAAAGAATATGCCAAGTCTGACTTAAATAATTGGAGTGCAGTCCTTTTACTTAAACACGACAAAAAAACATTCTTGTTTACAGGTGATGCTGAAGAAAAATCAGAGACAGATATGCTGGCTAAAAAACTGGTACCAAGTGTGGATGTACTTAAAGTCGGCCATCATGGTGCAAAAACATCAACTAGTTCAGCATTCATTAACAAAACAAAACCGAAATACGCTGTAATCAGTGTAGGAAAAAATGGCTATGGGCATCCTACTTCCACTGTTATAAAACGGTTGAATTCAGTGAAGGCCAAAACTTATCGCACAGATAAATCAGGTAACATTATTTTTACTTCTACAGGTCAGAAAATTACTGTAAAGACGGTGAAATAAATGGTACAAGGTATTATTGACCGCTTCGAAGGAAAGATCGCTGTCGTTGAAATCGATGGTGGTAACATGAAGGATTTTCCTAAAAGCGCTCTCCCCAAGGGAGCAAAAGTAGGAGATATGCTGATTATCGATGGAGATACCATCACCATTTCCAAAGAGGGCACTGAGAAGTTAAGAAAAGAAATTGACGATCTAATGGATGAATTATTTGAAGATTAATTCCTGGGCCCTTCTTTAATAAGAAGGGCTTGCTTTAATTTTGAATGTCTAACGCGGTATATACTTTGACATTACCTCTGAAGCCTTGACCCCGTTTGCTTCGTTGAACAGATAGAATGATTTCCTCTTTGTTTCCTCAATCCTCTGGATCAATTTCGTTTTTAAAAACGAAGTCCGGTGCAGCTGGTTTTCGAAAGAACTGCATGATACTGCTATATCGATGGTTTGTCTATTCCTGAATGTGATGGTAGTATGTTTGGAATCCAGGCGATCATAGGATACCACATGCTCATGTGATAACCAGATGCATTGAGGACGCAACGGAGATGTAGTGGGAAAGAAGAAAATCGAACTGGTCGGATCGATCGCAATAGGTGCTTTATGTGTGATGTTTATAAGCTGTTTTGTGCCTTGCTTGCGTCCTTCATAACTTGATCCGAAAAACTCACAGCTTTTCTTTATTATTTCCAAAGGTTTAAACGGGGATATGAACTCGTCCTCCATTTCAACTATACGGGCATATATTTTACTGCCGTAATTGATTGGCGAAACCATCAATGTATGTGGCGTGATTTCATATTCCTCGATGATTCCCTGATTGTTTTCCTTCATTTTTAATCCACCTCTTCCTCATTGCTAAACATCGCTTTTACTTTACCAAAGCTTATGCACTTAATTGCTTGTACCCTTCCATTCCCCATTGCCGAAGAAAAGTGAATGGAGATAGTAAATGTATGTTAAATTACTCACTATAATAGCACAACCCTTGAACATAAAAAGTAAGTTCACAAAGAATTAAAAATTCTTTTATATAGTGGCTTTTTCTTCATATAAACGACACATTCTCTATTAATATTTAAATTTTTTAAATTTTCAGTTGATTTTATCCGCTCAAATCCATATAATAATAAAAAGGGTCAGGGGTGGTAACTTTGAAAAATGAAAAATCTTATTCAGAGTCAGTGAAGTCCTTATCAATGAGCGAAATGAAAAACGATGCCGTGGTTCAGGAAATGTTAATTGATATGATTATTCAGGAAGCCGTCCTTACTACCAAAAAGAATATCCTTGCAAAACAGATCGATGAAGCCTTGGATAAGAAAAACAAACCTTTATTCTTAAAACTAAGTTCTGAAATGAACGTTTTACTAAAACAGTTTGGAAATTAAAATGCATGATTTAAAAAAAGCCTAATGATCAAAAAAGCCTCCCATAATGTTGGGAGGCTTTTCTAATTATCATCACTCTTTATGAAACATCCCCATGACCTCGGATGTTTCGGTAATATTGACAAAAGCATTCGGATCAACTTCTTTTATCATCGTTTTTACATCGGTTAACTGATAACGTGTAATGACTGTCATCATTACTTTACTCTTTTCTCCTGAATATGCACCTTCACCATCCATGACTGTAATACCACGATATAGGTTGGTCAGGAGCTTCGTTTTCATTTCGTCACTCTTTTTGGTCACGATCATCAATGTTAATTTAATGTGATTGGAATGGATCGTATCGATCACCTTTCCTGCTGCATAAATGGAAATCAGCGTATATAATGCGGCATCCCAACCGAAGATGAAGCCTGAGATAACCACCACAACTGCATTCATCACCGAAAGCAATGTACCAAGCGGAAAGTCGCTCTTCTTAGCCAATAGCATGGCAATGATGTCAAAGCCGCCCGAAGACCCCGAAGCGCGAAAGACGATGCCTATACCGATTCCCGATATGATTCCGCCAAATAAAGAAGACAAAATCGGTTCAGTGGAAATTCCGTGAACTGGAATGAGATATAAACTGACGGAAATCACGACAACTGATAATATCGTATAGGTGATAAAGCGTCTCCCTAATTTCAAGTATCCAAGAATCAGCAATGGCAGGTTCATCAGAAAATTCAATATCCCTGTGTTGACCGGGGTGATGATTCCGAACATAATCGCAAGCCCACTAAGTCCGCTGCTTAAAATTAAATGTGGTATCAAAAATAAGTTGTAGGCTACTGCCACAAGCACTGAGCCTATAGTGATGAAAAGTACATTATACATATCCGATCTCCTTAAAACGAACTGGGAATTTAATTTATTATAGTAGAGAACCTAAGATTTTTAAAAATAATAGTTTTTTCTGAAAACAACTACAAACTTCCACTTTCCGAAGAAAAAAAGCCGGCTGGTATTCAGCTGGCTTTCAATCACCCTTTGTATCTGCATTTTCAACAGTTGAAATCCGTTCGAGCATGGTTGGATGGGAATACCTCAGCCATTTAACCAGGAATGGCGGGTTGACCTGACTCAAACCCGACCTCGTGAGTTCCTGGAAAGTCGTGATTGCTGATTCTTTATCCCCGGTCATTTCAATGGCGTAACGGTCAGCCCTTGTTTCTTGATATCTGGAAACATAATTGGACAGCGGACTCGAAGCAAAGAGCAGCACAGACGTTATTAAGAGAAATAATGGAAGAGATGATATGCTGTCAACCGAACGGACCTTTAACAGGTGGCCCCAGCGTCTAATGATAAAATTCATTATTTTCGATGTCAGCCACAAACCGATTAAAGTCAGTCCTAAATAACCTGCAATCCCTATATAAATGTGCTTTTCCACATAATGAGCCATTTCATGTGCCATGATAAAAAGGATTTCATCTTCCTTCAGTTTGTTCAGAGTCGTATCCCAAAGAACTATTCTTGAGTTGGAACCTATGCCGGTCACGTATGCATTCAAGGCATTTGTCTTTTCCGCCATATTTACTTCATACACATGTTCAGCCGGAATTTCAGCCTGTGACGCAAGTGCCAATATTTCCGTTTCCAGCTCTTTATTTTTTAGCGGGTAGAATTCATTGTACAGCGGATCAATCACTACAGGCTGAACAAACATCAGGAACAAGGTAAATGGAATGGACAACATCCAGGCATAGAGCCACCACTTCTTCACACTTTTCTTCATTAACCAATATAAAACGGAAACGATAATGAACATCATCCCAAAATTCACCCAGAATTCGATGACTCCATCCTTCATCCACGAGGTAAAACTTTGTGTACTTATATGGTAACTTTTGCTCATCCGATATCCAATGAAACTGATTGGAAACTGTGCCAGGTAAGAAATAACGGAAAGCCAGAATAAGTAAATGCCCGTTCTGATCGCTTTCCTTCTCGAGACCGCCTTTGACGACTTTTCAAATGCTTTTGATAAACCAAATAGTAAAATGAAGAAATACAGCAGCCATTCATATGGCGTGGATACGAAAAAAATGAAATTCCGCAGCCCTGAATATTCTTCGCTAAGCTTTAGTTCCCTTGCATTCAGGAATGTTGCAGGATCTGCTGCAGTTCCACGCAAAGCTTCGGGAATGGAGGTATCAGCTCCATAAAAAATATACCAATACATCGCTGCTGCATAAAGGATATATAATAGAATCGCTCTGCCAGCCCATTTTCTGACCATGATGCCCCTCCTTAAACCGAATCTCCCTCTTAATAGTTTAATCCAAAATGGACAGGTTAGAACCGCATTTACCTTCTATATATTTATTCTTTTCAATCTCCATCATTTTCTTGATTCTTTATTATCCACCAGGCGGAATGATGCATATGCAGAGGCATTTTTAAAAAGCTGAGGGCTGGTTGGGTTAAACGATTTTGTCTCTCTGCCGCTACCTAATTGTTTTGGAATGTGACTCCGATAAAGAATCCGTGAAAACGATTAACGGGGGGGACGGACATGAGTAAGTCATCCCTTCATCCCGCTATTTTGAAAGCTATACAAAAGCGCAATAAGCTCCGGTCGATTATTAACATTCAGTTTTCTGTAAATCCGGCTTATATAGTTTTTTACCGTGCCGATGGATAGAAAAAGTTTTTTTGAAATTTGCTGATTCGTTTCCCCTTGGGTTATCAGGATAAGCAGTTCATACTCGCGTTTGGAAAAGGCCCCCAATTTTTCGATTGCCTTATCCAAAGTTACTGGTGATCTTTCAACATTCTGCTGCAGCTTCTTCATTAATATTGATTTTATTGAGGCAGGATAGACTATTTGACCATTGGCACATTGACGGATTGCCGACAGCACTTGTTTCATTCCGCCACCCTGTAACACATAACCTGCTGCACCATGGCATATCGCTTCGATAAGATAATGATCTTCTGAATAGGCAGTAAAAATGACGAAAGGAGTAAATGGGTGTTTTTCCTTTAGGATTGGCATGACTTCCTGTCCATACTTCCCTGATGACCGGGCATCAATAAGAATGGCATCTGGCATGACTGATGGTCTATGATCAGAATCAAGAAGGTCCATTTCATTTCCGGTTATCCCTATGACCTTAATGTCTTCTTCATTTTCGATGATTCCCTCAAGTCCTCCCTGACCACCATATATCATTAGCTTAATCGACTTCATAACTTCACCTGTTCTTTTCATTATTTGTTATTAATCCGATCGTTTTTATAATTTCCCGCAGAGAAATAGTTCTAATGGTCTATATTTTACATCATTAATTCACCTGATAACAAATTTAAACTGTAAAATACTTTAATTAAATATGCCCCTCCTGACATAAAAAGGCTATCAACCCGTTTGCCTTCAGGATGATAGCCTTTTTCTTTGTTCCTCATCTATGAGCGTATCAAGTTTCATGATGCTCTCCTTTGCCCGTGGAAAATCAATTTTGCGATAATGGTGTTTTCCACCTTCTTCTTCATCTTTTTCGTCGGCCCATTTGACGACTTGCTGAAGCGGTGTACGAATAATATCATTTGAAGGTAAGAACGAATCGGTGTGAAATAAGATGGCGAGGGAAATGGTCTTTGCCTTAATCGGGTTTTCTCCCAAGCGGATTAACAGTTTATGTGCTCGTTCTGCACCTTTTATGGGGTGAATATCATTTTGTTTATAAAGATCATAATCCCATTTACCATTGCGATACCAGGTGAAATGACCCATATCATGCAAAAGTCCAGCTTTAGCAGCAATATCAGGGTCGACATTATATTCGTTTGCTAAGTGAAAAGCATGGTATGCTACCGCAATCGCATGTGACAGCCCTGAACGGTTCAAGTATTTTTGAGCAATGGGATGTGTAAAAATATCCAAAAGCTTTACATCTCTCATCTAACCCCTCCTTACAATTATGTGGAAATTTTTAATGACTATCATAACTCTTTTCTAAACAAGAATCAAGGTTTTAAGTTTCTCCGATATATTTTATGCAGCTTGATACACTTTGGTTGTACAAAAAAAGGACCATTGCCGGTTATAGATAGGCAATGATCGATCAATGAATTCAGTTTTGCAGTACATGGTTTTTCAAAGAGCGTCGTAAAATTTTACCTGTCGCGTTTTTTGGAAGTTCATCCAAAAACTCAATTTTTGCCGGTACCTTATATTTGGCCAAGTGTTCCATGCAATAGGAAAGCAGTTCTTCCTCGGTCAATGCATTGTTTTTCTTTACCACAAAGCATTTAACCACTTCCCCCTGATTGGGATCGGGAACGCCTATGGCAGCCGCCTCAACTACTTCAGGATGGGCATACAGAACCTCCTCCACTTCACGTGGATAGACATTATAGCCACCGACGATAATAAGCTCCTTTTTACGATCTACAATGAAAAAATAGCCTTCATCATCCATCCTGGCTAAATCGCCTGTATATAACCAGCCATCTTTCAAGACAGCGGCTGATTCTTCAGGCATTTTATAATACCCTTTCATTACATTCGGACCTCTGACAATCAATTCCCCTACCCCATTGATCGGCACTTCTTCTCCAAGCTCATTGACCACTTTGTTTTCCACCCTAAGGATGGAGGTTCCGATGGATCCCGCCTTCCTTGGACGATCCAAAGGATTGAAGCAGGTAACAGGAGAAGCTTCGGATAGGCCATATCCTTCTGAAACCCTGACATTAAATTTCCGCTCGAATGATTCAAGCAAGGACACCGGCATGGCGGATCCGCCCGATATGCAAATGCGTAACGACTTTAAAGCATCTTCTTTCGCATCTGGATATTGGAAAAGAAAGTTATACATCGTAGGCACTCCAGCAAAAACGGTCGCATCATATTTTTTGATTTGCCTGAATATTTCCTTTGGACTGAATTGCGGGACAATTAAAAGCGTACCTCCGCTTATCAATGGGGCATTCACAACTACCGTTAAACTGAAAACATGGAACATTGGCAATGTCGTAATGACACGGTCACTTTCCGTGATTCTTAAATATTCACCAATATCATGTGCATTGGAGTAGATATTGGTATGTGTGAGCATGGCCCCCTTTGGTTTCCCCGTTGTTCCCGAAGTATAGAGTATGATTGCCGTATCTTCAGGATCCAGTTCTGGACCTTTAAAGCCTTCATCCCCCGATTCGATCATTTTTGTAAACGATTTCATTTTTGGGTAGATGTTAAATTTGCTAATATCCCCATTATCAGGCTGCGTTTCACAAATCACATATTGTTCTACGCTTGAGAGAATCGGGTTCATTTTCTCAAGTAAGGGTAAAAGCTTATCTAATGCCACAACAACCTTTACATCGCCATTATTCAGGATATAACCAATCTCGTCAGGTGTGTAAATTGGATTGACGGGAATTACGGTCGCCCCTGCTCGCATAGCTCCATACAACGAAATGATGAAATGTGGAGAGTTGCCTAATAGCAGCGCAATGTTATCACCCTTTGAAACACCAAGCCTATGTAATTCGTCTGCGAACTTCGTAACGGCTTTATCCAATTCCCCATATGAAGTGGATTGATCCATAAAGTAATATGCTGGCTTACCTGCCTTTTTTAAAGCCATTTGATGAAGCTGTTCAGATAAATTCATCTTTCTCCCTCCCCTGCAAATAGCATGAATGAATAGTCATTCATTTTTATGGTAAACTAAATACATTTTTATTATATTAAAAGAATGCGATCACAGCAACAATTTTATCCATATTCCAGCAATTACTGTCATTATCAGGAACAAAAGCCATCCCATTAAGTCGGGACGGCTTTTCAGGCTTAATATATTAAAGCCAATATTTCTTCTTTCGTTACATTGCCAAAATAATGACGAACATCAATCTCATCTAGTACCCTGCTGATTGCTTCCTTTTCATAGCGTATTCCAGTAAGCTTTTGTTCAATATCCGTAACCTCTCCGACCCCGAAGAAATCGCCGTAGATTTTACAATTTTCAATGATTCCCCTGTTCACTTCAAGGCGGATATCAACAGATCCCACAGGGAATCTATGTGAGTTTTGCAAGTTGAATTTAGGTGATTTCCCGTAATTCCACTCCCAGTTTTGATATCTTTCTTCCGAGATTTCGTGAATTTTCTCCCAATCCGTCTCGGTTAAAACATACTCTGTTACCTTTCCGCTCTCTTTGAAAATATTTTGCAGAAGGAATGAACGGAATTCTTCAACAGACATCGGTTCTTTTAGGAAATCGGCAATATTACCGACACGGCTTCTTATCGATTTAATCCCTTTGGACTCGATTTTATCTTTTTTCACTTTTAAAGCAGATACAATGTGATCCATTTCTGATTGAAACAGCAATGTCCCATGACTGAACATCCTGCCCTTAGTTGAGAACATCGCGTTTCCCGAAATCTTCTTTCCTTCAGCCAGAATATCGTTACGACCACTCAATTCAGCATGTATTCCTAGTTTCTCGAGCGTTTCCACGACAGGCTGGGTGAATTTCTTAAAGTTATGGAAACTATCCCCATCATCTCTCGTAATGAAGCTGAAATTGAGATTCCCTAGGTCATGATAAACCGCTCCACCCCCGGAAAGGCGGCGAACAACTGTAATGCCATTTCCATCTACATAATCGGAATTGATTTCTTCAATCGTATTTTGATTCCTTCCTATGATGATTGAAGGACGATTAATGTAAAATAGAAGATAGGTTTCATCTATATTTAAATGTTTAAGCGCATATTCTTCGATGGCCAGATTAATTCTTGGATCTGTAATTCCCTTATTATCAATAAAAAGCACAGTTGTTCCTCCTTGTAGACTTCATATCCCCGATGTTTCATTTATAGTTGAAATTCAAGATTGGTTTTGGCTACAGCTATTTCTCTTTTGAATACCTCGGATGCTTCTTTTTTCAGTTGATCAAGATTCCCATAATGAGGGAGGTGAGTTAACAGCAAAAGCTGGACGTCAGCCTTTTCTGCCAGCATGCCCGCTTCCCTTGCCGTCATATGCCCCGCCTTTGACCCATCCATATCACTGTAAAAGTTACTTTCACATAATAAAACATTTGCGTCTTTAGCGAAATCTGCAAGCTCATCCATATATGAACTGTCACCTGTGTAAACTATCGAATGATTTTCAGCTTCAATCCTCATTGCAAAACACGGTACTGGATGTTTCGTTTTCATGAACGTAAATTTACACGGTCCAATTGTTAAGGGTTGATCAGCAGAGAAAGCTATCCCCTTTGTCACGTCTTTATAAGTTAACTTACCAAATTCGACTTCGTCCAAATCATGACCATAAATAGGAATGGTCCTTTTTTCGCTGCCCAATATCTGCTGTATGAACGCAGCGTGCTGCAGTACACCAATATCCGCTACATGATCCGGATGATAGTGGGATAATACAACTGCACCAAGATCCTCCGGCTTCATATGGTTTTGCAGCTGTGATAGAACACCGCTGCCACAATCAAGCAGAATGCGAAAATCTTCATATTCAAGCAAATAGCCGGAACTTGCCTCATTTTTAGCTGGATAACCGCCCCAGCAGCCAATTACGGTGATTTTCATGCTTAGGCACTCCTTTTTTTCTCTCAATGACTTCCCCATTAATATAAACTATTCTTGCCCTTATTTCACCTTTTTTACTTATGTTATAAAACATTAATTGACATTCAAAATCTGTTATAATACAATAAAACCATAGAAAAGCGAATAATAAAAAAATTAAGGAGATGATGTTCATGCTTCAAAGTAGCGTTGAGTTCTTTAAAAACCTGCCACCGAAACAATGCACGGAATGCGGAAAAAAAATTGAAGAACAGCACGAATGTTATGGAAACCACTGTGATCATTGCCTATCTGGAGAGTAGTTGTCCTGTGTTTCACCATCCACTTCCCAAATACAAGGATGAATTCATATATGGTTTCGGTTTCGCAGCTGAAAACCCCAAATAAAAAGAAGAGGTACCGAACGGTATCTCTTCTTTTTATTTGGGGTTCATTGCATTTGAGCAAAAAAAAATAGAATTATCACGTAACGGATAATCCTTTGAATAAATATATTTTAAATAGTTCAGCAATTTCCTCTTTCTCTAATGGGGCATGGTTCCTTTCCCAATCAAAAATCAGGGCTAGGTACATCTTTAGCATCAGGAATGCTGTTATCTCTGGATCGCAAGGCTGTATATAGCCCTTATCAATCGCTATCTTTAGTTTTTCCTTAATGTAGGAGACAATGGCTTCTTCCATTTCATTAACCATTTCCTGAACGGCCGGCGTCCCAATTTCGCGCTCTTCCTGAAGAAGTTTCAAAGATAATTGATGTTCCTGCCTGAACTCCAGAATTCGATAAACGGCCCGATGCAGGTTTTCAAAAAAGGCAAGTTGGTCATCCAAAGATTGTTCCGCCTCATATTTCATTTCCTCTATCAACCGCTGAACGATTTCTTTAAACAGCTCTTCTTTATTTTTATAAAAGGTATAAATGGTCCCTTTTCCCACATTGGCAATTTTAGCGACTTGATCCATCGTCGTTGCCTTATATCCAAAAAGTGAAAACGACTTGGTCGCAGCTTCTAAAATTAATTTTTTACGATCAACAGACATTTCCCACCTCAATCCTGACCAAACGGACAAAACAGTCATTATGTTCAACGATATCATACCAAAAATTTTCAGTCTTTTCAATTATATTTTCAATTACTTATAGAAACAATGGCCATCCTCATTACTGGACAGCCACTTTTTCGAGTATTCATTTAACTCACCAAGGTCAAGTAAAAAGAAAGCGGCGCTTTGCCAGTTGTACAACATCTTTCAACTTCACATGTAAATATGTAGAGCACATTGCAAACATGGTTAAACTACTTTCTCCTATTGACTGATCACTTTTCCTGTAATCTGTTTAAAATGATTGTTGCCAAAGCATCGATGAATTCAGGTTTAACATTGGGCATATCCGGCCTATAGTAGCCTGCACCAATCTCTTCCGTCACAACCTTACATTCATAATCGTTATCATAAAGGACTTCAAGGTGCTCGGCAACAAAGCCTACAGGAATATAAATGAAAGCTTTATAACCTTTTGCTTGATGAAGATCTCTGGTTAAATCCTGTACATCAGGTCCCAACCATGGTTCAGGTGTTTGTCCAGCGCTTTGCCAGCCTACTGCATAATTGCTAACCCCTGCGCCTTCAGCGATCATGTCTGCCGTTTCTTTCAGTTGATTTGGATACGGATCTCCCGATTGCAGGATTTTTTCAGGGAGGCTATGTGCCGACACAATCAAAGCGAAATTATCGCGTTCTTCCGAGGTCATTTTCCCGATTACTTCTTTTACTTGGTCTACCCAATATTGGATGAATTTTGGCTCATCATACCAGCTTTCAACGGAAGTGATGGTGAGGTTCCCCAATTTAGCTGCTTCATCCTGGGCACGTCCATTATAAGACTTCACGCTGAATGTGGAAAAATGCGGAGCCAATACTATACTGACCGCTTCTTTGATTCCATCTTCATGCATTTGTTTCACTGCGTCTTCAACAAAAGGTTCAATATGTTTCAGTCCAAGATATGCCTTGAATTCAACTTCCTCCTGAACGGAATTCAATTTCTTTTCAAGTGCTTCAGCTTGTCCTGCCGTTATTTTTGCAAGCGGGGATAATCCACCGATCGCTTCATATCTGCCCTTTAGGTCGGCAATCAATTCGTCGCTTGGCCGTCTCCCATGACGAATATGTGTATAATACCTTTCAATATCCTCTTCAGTGTATGGAGTACCATAAGCCATGACTAAAAGGCCCATTTTTTTTCTTGACATGAAGTTACACCTCTTTTAAAGATTTCGTTCTTTTATTGTGCATCCAATTAAGGAGTTCTAGCAAATGGTTCGCTCACCTTACTTCATTTTTGATGAATATTCATGAATGAAAGCGGTCAGCCTCTTCAGTGTATCCGGATTTACGGACGGGAAAACCCCATGACCAAGATTAAAGATGTAGCCGTCCTGCTCCATGCCCTGATCCAGGATCCTTTTCGTCCGTTCTTCTATAACATCCCATGAAGATAATAGCAGGGCAGGATCTAGATTACCTTGTACCGTTTTCTGGATTCCCATTTGTCTTGCTTCTGTAATTGGCAGTCTCCAATCAAGCCCGACTACATCAATCGGAAGATCATTCCACTCAAGTGCCAAGTGACTTGCGCCGACCCCGAACATGATTAGCGGTACATTTTCTTCACGCAATGATGAAAAGATACGAGTCATGATCGGCTTGATGAATACGCGGTAATCTTCAACATTCAAAGCACCCACCCAGGAATCAAAGATTTGGATGGCTTTAACGCCAGCTTTGATTTGCGACTTGACATAGATGATGATCATATCCGCTAACTTATCCATTAATGCAAACCATGCCTTTGGCTCTGTATACATGAAAGCTTTCGTCTTATTGTAATTTTTGGAGGGGCCGCCTTCAATCATGTATGAAGCAATGGTGAACGGAGCCCCGGAGAAACCGATCAAAGGAACGGACAATTGCTCCGTGGTCAATAATTTAATCGTGTCCAACACATATGGGATGTCTTTCTCTGGGTTCAATTCACCTAATTTTTCAACATCTGATACCGATTGGATCGGATTGGATATGACCGGACCGATTCCGGACTTAATCTCAACATCGACACCAATGGCTGGTAGCGGTGTCATTATATCTTTATATAAAATCGCAGCGTCTACATCATATTGCTCGACTGGCAATCTAGTTACATAAGCGCATAATTCCGGCTGATGAGTAATTTCAAAAAGAGAGTACTTCTCTTTCAATTTACGGTATTCCGGCTGTGAACGGCCGGCCTGACGCATATACCAAACAGGCACATGATCCGTTTTCTCTCCTCTCGCAGCTTTTAAGAATGTATCATTCGTAATTTCCTTAGACATTAATATCCACCTTTCAAGCAATCACGTTTCTATTTTTATTCATTACCTACATAGAATATCAGAAGGATGTTGAATTTCAAATCGAATCTCCTTAAACTATAGCTTTTTCTATAATAGAAGTATAGCCAACCTATATATTTGTCAGAAAATCGACGTTTTTATAAATATCTTACCGGTTTACAAGCCTAATGGTTAGTTTGGAAATGGTAAAAGCACTATTCATTGGGTAAAATGGGTATACAGGTTCTATATAGAAATTGGAGGGGAATTTATGAATGTATTCATCACATCAGGCACTTACGATTTTTTAAAAATCAAAAAAGATAAGCACCCGAATGAAAAAATATTACTTATGCAAAATCCTGACACTGCAGTACTTTTACATGAAACAACAGGTAAAACGATCTTCAGCTCTCCACGTAAGTATGAAGTAGTTGATGGGAAAGGAAACCTTCAGGATCATGGGTATGTAGTCATGAACAATATCCCTGTAAGTGAAGAAGGAAGGCCGGTATTCGAACATCGTTTTAAAAACAGGGCCGGATTCATTGAAAATGAACCAGGTTTCGTCGCACTTCGTGTCCTGCGGCCAATCAATTCTGAAACTTATGTAATTCTAACGATTTGGGAGAAACAAGCTGATTTCCTGAACTGGAAGAATTCCGGTTCCTTTAAGATGGCGCATAACAGCGACTCCAAAGCTCCCGTTACGAATTCCAGCCAGAAGATGTTTTCGGGTGAAGCCTATGTTACTCAATATACATTGGTGAAGGATTCCGAAGAATAATCCATTCTTGCTCAATAAAAGGCCCATCCCCTTAAGGATGGGCCTTTTCATAGTAATGCAGATCGTTATTTGGACGCTAAAAAATCATAAAGACCTATAACAATCCGACAAATTCCTTCTTTATTTCCGGGGAAATACAACGGATATTTACATATATTTTATCTGAATCCTTTTTTCAAAGTACTCTAGGCCCCAGGAATTTATGCAATTTAAACAAGGTTAAACTATATGCCGCGCCTAATGCATAACCTGCAAAGATATCAGTTGGAAAATGAACCTTCATAGCAATCCTGCTGACACCAATTAGCAGAATGAGACAAAAGAAACCGATTCCTAATGCCCATTTCAATGAGTTTCCTTTAATTTCTTTCATGATTAAATAAGCAACCATACTGAAGAAAATAAGGCCCACCATTGCGTGGCCACTTGGAAAACTGAAGCCAGCGGTATCCATCAAATGATTTTCAGGACGGACTCTTTTCACATGATTTTTTATCCACCCGTTTAACACATCACCCCCAGCAATTCCGATAGAGAAGACGGCCATGGTCCAATAATCCTTCTTTATTATCCACAAATAGAGAACACATAATAAGCTTCCAAAACCAATGAACTTGGATTTCCCAAGATAGGTAATGGTTTTGAAGAAAGTGAACGAAAAAGTATTTTCACCTACCGAAAAAAGTTCCGCAACATATGTATCGAACGCTAAAGCCTCCTCACTTTGGACTTCATGCATCAAAAAAAAGAATAGCAACATGCAAAGCAAAACCAAAGCAATCCAGAAATATTTAATCATTATATATCTCTCCTCGAGGTATTTAATATACTTTGGATTATTCAGAATATGATATACTATTTACAATTAATCCAATCATTGGGAGGTGCAAAATGATACAGCGATTACACGATCTTCTAGATGGTTCATATGAAGAAATGGTATCCATCCGGCGTTATCTTCATCAAAACCCCGAGCTTTCTTTTCAAGAAACCCAAACGGCGGCCTTCATCGCCGGATATTATGAAAAACTTGGAATCGAACACCGAACAAATGTAGGCGGTAATGGTGTTATTGCCAAGGTCACAGGCAGTAAGCCTGGTAAAACCGTAGCATTGCGCGCTGATTTCGACGCCTTACCCATTCAAGATGAAAAAGAAGTTCCCTATAAATCTTCCGTACCCGGGGTAATGCATGCGTGTGGACACGATGGCCATACAGCGACACTCCTTGTCCTTGCAAAAAATCTGAATGAACTGAAGGTTGAGCTCGAAGGTGAATATATATTTATCCACCAGCATGCTGAAGAATATGCTCCAGGGGGTGCCAAACCGATGATTGAGGCTGGCTGCCTTGATGGAGTGGATGTAATTTTCGGCACCCATTTATGGGCAACGGCCCCAACCGGAACAGTCCAATACGCTTATGGACCCCTTATGGCCGCTGCTGACCGTTTTGAAATCACCATTCAAGGGCAGGGCGGGCATGGAGCCCAGCCGCATAAAACCCGTGATGCAATCGTAGTCGGCTCTCAGCTCGTCATAGCCCTGCAGCAAATCGTGAGCCGCCGCCTAAACCCAATAGATTCTGCAGTCATTACCGTCGGTTCCTTTGTAGCAGATAATGCCTTTAACGTCATTGCAGATAAGGCTAAAATAATCGGGACCGTCCGCACATTCAAGGAAGATGTCCGTTCATTCATTAGCGAAGAAATAGAGCGGATTGTTAAAGGAACCTGCATAGCTGCGGACTGCACCTATGAATATCAATACTTTCAAGGTTATCCAGCTGTTATTCCACATGTTGAGGAAACTAAATTCCTCATCGAAAGCACTGAGTCAGTCAAGGAAGTTTTGATTACAGAGGAAATTGACCCGGATATGACAGGTGAAGATTTTTCTTATTATTTACAAAATGTAAAAGGTACATTCTTCTTTACGGGAGCCAGGCCAAAAAATGAACATACATATCCGCATCATCATCCTTTGTTTGATATTGATGAAAATGCGATGCTCATTGCAGCCAAAATATTAGGCACTGCAGCGGTAACTTATCACAATAAGAAACAATCATCCCAAATGGTGAATGAATCTTTATTGCGGTAATGGTGAAGGGACGGGTTACCCCCGTCCCTTACTCTTTAAGAAGTCTGATTCGGTAACAATTGACAGCCGTTTCCCCAAGATGTTCCAACAAATGATGGTTGGCATATCCACCGACAGCTGCCCCAATACCTGGAACGAGCTGGAACATTTTGATGACATCGATGTGATCGCGATATTCCTGCTGAAATTCTTGCCAGTCTATTTCCGGCCATTTCCCTGAATCCCATTCCTCTATTACCTGTAAAGTTTCCAATTTCTTCTCCTCGCTTGAAAATGCCATCTGGAAGATATGGAGAATGAATAATCGTTCCTCATATTTATTTGGATCGAAACCGTATATACGGGATAGTTCGAATAATAATTTCATCTTGATGCTAAGCAGTAATGGGAAATCAGCCAATCCAATTAAAAGCCCTGCCGCTCCGGTTCCCACACCTTCTATAACGGCCGTTTTCCGATATGCCGTTACAGTTTCCGCAACCCACTCTTCTTTTTGCTGCAAGGATAGTAGCACTACATTTTTTTCTTTAGACATATATTTAGAACCTGATAATACGGCCTCTATCATCCCTTTAATACTATCAGTAATCATTTTGTGCACTCGGTCTGGAATATAACTATTCAATTTGATCTGCGCCTTTTTGGACATCCGCTCAAGCCTGCCAGATTTCTTGGCTACTTTCTTTTTCCATGATATTAGTTCCGAAAATGCCTTTTGTTCATATTCATCCATTCATTTAACACCTCCGTTAAATATGTATATACCCCCTACGAGGCTTTTATTTTCAATTTTCATAAAATCAACTGAAACGTTTTTTTTGAGGGTTTGTAAAATTCGAACGTTGTTTTCCACTCCACGCTTGCGCCGAGGAGGCTTGGCAGACAGTCGGCGGAAAGGGAGATGATTTCTGAAATCAACTGAAACATTAATAAAGAAAAAGCTGATTTTTTGAAAATCAGCTTCTGCTAAAAGTTTTTAATTTTCTTTGCTGCATAGATTTTAAAACCGAATATGAAAACAAGCCCCATTGCCAAGGCGGCTAAAGCGGACATCCATTCCCCTTTCACTAGCAGGACCAAACTGAAGACAAGGTCCTCAAATAATAGGAAATAGGAAATTAGCTTTATGACCGCAGATTCTCTCATTTTTGCTGGCAATGGATATAGTGAGACCCATACTTTCCATTCATGAGCCTTCCAAACCGGCAGCAGTTGCAGGGCTGTCATGAATAGGAACATGAACGTTACAATCAAATGTGCCCATATGTTAGTGAATACACTTAAAATCACGGATCCAATGATAGTTAAACGCAAACAAAGGCCCACATAATCATTGGATCGCAGCAGAGTACGGGCGTAAAGATAGGTATAAGTTGATTTATCACCATACGGAATGAGTGATAATAGCCAGTCCATCCATTTCCTTCTCGCTACCTTCCCTTTCAAATGAGGAACATCTGTAAACATGTTCGCTATTCGATAGAAAGAATTCATCCGTTTGTTCTCCAGTTCCACCAGCCGTTCCCACTTCAGCACAAAACCTTTAGTTGCGCTTCGGTAATACATGTAAAGACCTAACAATAATAAGAAGATTATAAGTGCAAACAGTATATTTGCCCTTGAACAGATGAAATAAAGAATCACTCCATTAAGTAAAAAACGGATGAGAGAATCCCAATGGCTCACTGATGTATCCTGATATTTCAATACCAGCCAGCGCATGGTTAAATTCAAAAACTTCAAAATAAGCAATACGACCAGGATAATTCCAAGGTCCTTACCTCCTGCCCCCGTAACTTTCGAATACATCGGTATCGATGCAATCAGGACAACAAGAAGAATAAAGCCTTGCATGACCCAGCTTAATATCAGTGAATTCTTGAAATAGCTTCTCAACTTCGTTTCAAGCGGAAGCAGGAATACCGTATCGGGTTCTTTCAAGAAAGTATTTATCGGGCTTCTGGTTACAATGATCGATAAAACTAAGGCTATGATCAATTCAGCAGGGAAATCACTGTTTAACGTCTTCACCCAATCACTGTAATAATATGCCAAGCCACCTAGAACCAATACCATGACAAAAACAAGATGGCCATTAAAAATATAACGAAGATATTTTTGCGTTTCATTTATATAGCCTAAATATCTTTCCTTCCAGAGATTTTGACTATTCATGACCGATTTCTTCTTTCGTCAATTGGATATATAAATCGTCCAGAGTTGCCCCCGGCATGGAAAATTGTTCACGAAGCTGCTCAAGATTGCCTTTTGCCCGAATTTCTCCATTATGCAATATGATGAAAGAATCACAATACCTCTCGGCTGTCGCCAGTATATGTGTAGACATTAGAATTCCCGCACCGCTCTCTTTCATCTTCCTCATCAAGTCAAGCAAGGATTGAATGCCTAATGGATCAAGACCCACGAATGGTTCGTCGACGATATATAAAGACGGCTGCACTAAAAAGGCGCACATGATCATGACCTTTTGCTTCATTCCCTTTGAAAAATGTGCCGGGAACCATTTAAGCCTTTTCTCCATATGGAATTCCTTTAACAGAACGTCCATCCTTTCTTTATATGTGGCTTCCGCCAAACCATGTGCCATGGCAGTAAGCTTTAAATGCTCCTCAAGTGTAAGCTCATCATACAGAATTGGCGTTTCTGGAACATAAGTGAATTGTTTACGATATGTATCCGGGTCCTGGGCAAGTGTTTTACCATGAATCGAGACACTTCCGCCTTTCGGCTCCATGAGTCCGATGATATGTTTGATTGTCGTACTTTTCCCAGCCCCGTTGAGCCCAATTAACCCTACTAGCTCATTTGGCTGAATTTCAAAACTTATTCCTTTTAAAACGGGCGTTTTCGTGTATCCGCCCACTAATTGCTTTATTTCCAATAAGGACATATAAACGATCCTTTCTATATAGAGGTTCTTATTTCCATTTTATCAAATTCTCCTGCTTTTATATAGTCGAGTGTTCCCGGAACTAAATTTCCATAAATAACTAATTATATTTCTCCTCCTTTGTGGTCATCATAATTAAGGAAGAAGGGGTTAGTCATTACGTGTGATTCACATCATATTGTAAATGAGGTGTCAGTTAAAGACGTATTACACTGAAATACCCATAAGATTTATTACAAATGATTCACATCATATTGTAAATGAGGTGTCAGTTAAAGACGTATAACTGAATTAAACCAGAAGCTTCATAAAAAAAATCGTTTCGAGCAAGGAGATGGTTCTCTTGCACGTAAAAGCAGAAAAATCATTCAATAATTATCAATTATGCTTTGAAAGTTGATGAAACTTTAAAGATATAGGAGATGGTTGCTTTGAATGGAAAATCTCTAATCAGATAATAACCGTATTTTACTAAAATGTAGATGAGGTGTTTGTCGCAGAGAATTTATGCTAATGCGAATTTTGAAGCAAAACCCCCTTTTTCGACAGGCAGGGTGCAACTTAATGTTGCATCCTGTTTTTATGATTTTTCCTTTTCTCAAGGATTCAAGCTATGGTACGATTAACCAAATACATTAACTTTTAAAGGAGCGTTTTTAATGAGTGATTGCATATTTTGCAAAATAATCGACGGGGAAATTCCAAGCAGTAAAGTTTTCGAAAATGAACATGTATTGGCCTTTCTCGATATCAGTCAAGTAACAAAAGGCCATACACTGGTAATACCTAAAGTACATAAGGAAAATCTTTATGAGTTGACACCTGAGATTGCCAAGAATCTTTTTGAAGTGGTACCGGAAATTGCCCGCGCCATGAAACAGGAATTCCAACCTGTAGGCCTGAACCTTTTAAACAATAACGGGGAAGCTGCAGGACAGTCCGTTTTCCATTTTCACATGCATTTAATTCCACGACATGGGGAAGGTGACGGATTTGGGGCAGTTTGGAAAACGAATACCAGCGACTATACACCAGATGACCTGAAACAAATCGCTGACTCCATTGCACAGCATTTAAAATGAACTGTTGGCAAATGAAGGTTTCTTTAGCCTTTCTTAATATCTTTTTAAAAGAATCGACGCTTGTTGCATGAAAAAACAATGATCCTAATTTGGTCCTCACTTTAAAGTGCAGGACCTTTTTTTACTTTGGACTATCATTAAAATAGATTGTCACTTAAAATTCTAAATTTTCCTCCTATTGAATTTAGTTTTCTGGTAGGATATATGAATAGTCTCAAATACTTTATCACATAGTCGCATAGGAGGAAAAAAATTGAAACGTGCACGCAATTTTAACGCTGGGCCAGCCGCCCTTCCCTTAGAAGTTTTACAAAGAGCCCAAAACGAATGGTTGAATATTGAGGATTCCGGTATGTCCGTCATGGAATTAAGCCATAGAAGTTCGGAATTCGAAAAAATTCATAACCATGCCATCCAATCATTAAAAGACCTTATGGAAATTCCTGAGAATTATGAAGTTCTCCTGCTGCAAGGAGGAGCAAGTCTGCAATTCTCCATGATTCCCATGAACATTTTGAATGATGAAAAAAGGGCAGATTATGTCCTCACTGGTTCTTGGTCGGAAAAAGCATTAAAAGAAGCCAAAAAGGTTGGTGAAACGGCCGTAGTCGCTTCATCCAAAGATGAAAAATATACGTTCATCCCTAAAGTCGAAGATATCAAATTGAATGATGATGCTGCATATCTTCATATCACAAGCAATAATACGATTTACGGAACACAGTGGAAAGATTTCCCGGAAACAGGCAACATTCCTTTAGTAGCCGATATGTCAAGTGATATTCTCAGCAAAAAGATTGATATTAGTAAATTCGGCATCATCTATGCAGGTGCACAAAAGAATCTAGGTCCGTCTGGAATCACTGTCGTAATCATCCGTAAAGACTTAATAACGGATAATGACAAAATCCCGTCCATGATGAACTATTCTATCCATTCAAAAAATAAATCTTTATACAACACTCCTCCGACATTGGCCATTTACTTATTGTCCCTTGTGTTGGATTGGGCAAAAGAACAGGGCGGCGTGGAAAAGATTGCTGAGATCAATGAAGAAAAAGCAAAAGTCATTTACGATGCCATTGACGGCAGTGATGGTTTTTATAAAGGCCATGCCCTACCGGACAGCCGTTCATTGATGAATGTAACGTTCACGCTTCCGTCAGAAGAAGCTGAAGCACAATTCCTTAAAGAAGTGAAGCAAGCCGGATTCGTAGGACTGAATGGTCACCGTTCCATCGGCGGCTGCAGAGCTTCCATCTATAATGCGGTCCCTCTATCCCATTGCCAGGACCTTGCTGATTTCATGAAGAAGTTCCAGGAGTCGTATAAAGCGAAGGAAGCTCAAACCCTATAAATCAAACAAATATGACTTCTAAAAAAATAGGTCTTATGATATACTATTTTAAACTTCTTGCAACAGGCAATAGTGCATTGTTGAAGAAAAAATGTTAGTTGAGATGAGAATAGGAGAGATGAGTAAATGAAAACGAAAACCCTTGTGTCACTGTCCCTATTAATCGGGATTGGGGCTGCCCTGCATTTTATCGTACCTGGATTCTTCCTTGGAATGAAACCGGATATGATGCTGTTGATGATGTTTTTGGCGATTACCCTGTTTCCCGCGAAGAAGAATGTATTCATTGTCGCCCTGGCTGCTGGAGCCATCTCTGCCATGACAACTACATTTCCTGGAGGACAGATTCCAAATATCATAGACAAATTGGCAACAGCCTTTCTGTTTTACCTTTTATTCATCAGTCTTAAGAAGTTTTCAACATCCGTTGTCACCGTTAGTATCTTGACTGCCGTAGGAACAATGATTTCCGGCGCTGTCTTCCTTGGTTCGGCTTATTATATCGTTTCCCTTCCAGGGCCTTTCGTTGCACTTTTCGGCGCTGTTGTACTTCCTGCCGTACTGTTAAATACAGTTGCGATGGTCATCATTTATCCAATTGTGAACGGCATTGTTAGAAAATCAAATATACCCATTAATGCATAAAGCGGGATCATCATACCTTAAAAAGCACCGGAATGTCCGGTGCTTTTTTTCCAATCTTATGAATCTGGAATTCTAGTCACAATCATCCTCCAATGATCAATGAATCAATATCCACATAAACCAAATGAAAAGCAGTAAAGCCCCAGGGAGACCCATTGCGAAGGCTCTAGCCTGGAGCACCCTCTTGGGCGGATAGATGCCAGGAGTTTTTGCTTGCCTTAGAAAATACCCCATTCCGCACAGGCATATCAGGCCTAATAAAAAAATGATTTTCATTATTAACCCACCAGTGCCATCCATGTTCCGACAGCTTGTTTTTATTATCTATATGCTGCTCTTCCCTTTATATGTAGCATTATTAATAAAGCTTCAAGTTATTTTTAAATATTATATATTTACTCTCTAAGTTTAAAAAAATATTTTTGTGATATAAAGATAAAATGGTCGATTCTCTTCCATAAGGATGAAAATTATGGTATTTTGATATCAATAGTATTTCTCTCCCTATTTATCATAATTTCCAATTGATGCAGCAGGGATTCAGACCATGGAAAGCGAAAACATATTATAAAATGAGGTGATCCTAATGAAAGCAAAATCATTACTAATTGGCTTTTTGACCGGAACAGTAGTAGCTGGTGCGGCAACCTTACTTTCAACACCGAGTTCAGGTAAAGACCTACGGACCCGCATCAAAACGAATACCGACGAAATTAAGAATACAATTGATGAGTTAAAGGTAAAAATGCTAAATATTAAAGATGACACGATGGAAGCTTCACAAATCAGCAAAGAAACGGTAAAAACGTTCATTTCGGATGTTCAGGTGGTCATCGAGAGCTGGAAGCGGGAAATCGAGCCCAATAAGAATGAATTATTGAAGAACGTTCAGGAAATTGAAAATTCATTGAAAGAATTGGAAGCGGCAGCACCTACTTCTAAAAATTAATAGCTGGCATCGACACACAAGCTTGATTCTCCATTTTTCCCAATAAATTACATGGTTTATTGGAGAAGAATGGAGAATTCATTAAAAAAACTAAAATTTTCTAAAAATTTTGCAAATATTTATCTTTATTAATTTTTATTTTATTGTCATAATAAATATATAGAATCTTATAAGTAGGTGAGCCCATAATATGCAGAATAAAAATTATTCTATGAAAGAAGCAATGATTTTTAGTCAACGAATTGCACAATTAAGCAAAGCATTATGGAAATCAATTGAAAAAGATTGGCAGCAATGGATCAAGCCCTATGATTTAAATATCAATGAGCACCATATCCTTTGGATTGCCTACCATCTTAATGGCTCTTCCATTTCAGATGTTGCAAAATTTGGGGTCATGCATGTTTCTACGGCATTTAATTTTTCAAAAAAATTAGAGGAACGCGGGTACTTAACATTTTCAAAAAAAGAAAATGACAAAAGGAATACCTATATAGAGATCACAGCGGAAGGTGAAAAAATCCTACTTGACTTAATGGAGACATATGACCCAAGTAAGAACTCTGCTTTCTCGGGTGCACTCCCACTGCGTGAGCTTTATGGCAAGTTTCCGGATATGATTGAAATGATGGCCATCATCCGAAATATATACGGTGAAGACTTCATGCAAATCTTTGAACGATCCTTCGATAACATCGATCAGGAGTTTACTGACGTGGAGGGTAAAATCACAAAAAAAAAGATAGAGAAAGAAACTGAGCCAGTTTAATCTCATACTCTATCCATTTCCTTCATGAATGATACATATAACCCCTGTGCGAGGCATGCATCAATGCATTCCTTTGTGGTTATTTTTGGATTAACCTTTCTTTCAAATTGATTAAAAAGCGGTCGAAAGTTCATATACCCTTCCGCTTTTTCTATTTCATAGCGTTTGCTCAAGATATCACAAGTTTCCAATAATTCTTCCGCTTCCTTCTTCGTGAAATTTTTTTCCACAAATAGATAGTCCAACTTGGCCTCCGGATTGCGTATAAGGTTCAACAAAAGCCGTTGATGAAAACGGAGTATTTCTATTTCTTCATTTATATTTTTCATACATCACTAATCCCCAATCGATCATTCAATTTAACATAAAAGCTTATAACCAATTTTTGATTTTTCACACTCAGTAATCCTTCTTATCCCTGGTTCAGAACCTGGCATGAATTGCCCTTAGCCATGCTTACACACTAAAGTGATTTTATCTTAAATTTAATCCAAGAATTTCATTGCTTTTTCCACCCATTCATCGTAATGTATGTAAGTAAATTCAACAGCTTTGGAGGGCTGATTTCGAAATGAATTCGTGGAAAACAATTGACGTGGCAAAACAATATGGGAATTGCCGTCTGCTCTTTTTTTCAGTTTTTACTATATTGATGTCTTTTGTTCTGATCTATACATTATTTAGTGTCTTTTCAACCCATGTTATTTTGTATGGCGATCAAACAATGGTATTTTTTAGCCTATTGCTCTTATTATATCCTGTTCACAAACTATTACACTATTTACCGTTACGATTATTATGTAAAAAAGTAAAAACTTCTTGGTCCTTGAAGTGGAACGTTGTGCTTACATGCAGAGTCAATGTGCATGATCCGATTCGAAAGCATCTTTATCTCTTGACCCTTGTGTTGCCTTTCTTCATTATGTCGGTCATATTGATTGGTTGTGCCCTTAGCTTTCCGCATTACATCCATTATTTCACTATTTTATTATCTCTGCACACCGGATTATGCGTATCGGATTTTATTTATATAAAAAATCTGGTTGGTTCCCCAAGGCATTCTTTTATCGAGGAACATCTCGAAGGATACGATATACTTATTCAAAAGTGATTTCTTATTTATCCATAAAGATACCTGATAAGATTTTTAGGTATCTTTTTTCATTATAATTTGGTATCGTATTTATACATGATGTTTTGCAAGGAGGGATTTTAGGTTTTGATCTCGTTCTGGTTTATTATTTTTGCTATTTTGATCCTTTATAATATTAATAGAATGACAAACTCTTTATGCATTCAAAAGGAAATTGCTGAAGACCGGCAGCCTAAAGTATTCAGGACCATTAATGTATTAATTACTATTATGTTATTATCCTCCTATATTGAAATTTTGTATACGTAGAGATGAGCAACAAATGATGACCATCATTTGTTACATACATTGGTGATACCCGGAGCATTATCCACATAAAGAAAAAGGGCGAAGCAACAGCTTCGCCTTTTGTTTATGGGCTTATAACCAAGAAGCTCCAATGATGATTAACAGGATGAAAAGAACGACAATTAGAGCAAAGCCTCCACCTATTCCTCCAGACATTGATCTTCCTCCTTTCCATTCTTAAGTAATAGTATCTTCATGCACACTCTTATATCCGCCAAAAGGAATTCATTCCTTTCCTAGCTTGAGAATCACTTCAATCTTTTTTGTTGAGCGGCTACCCTATCCTATTCAACTCCATGGCAAAAGGAGTGGGCTCTTTCCATTATTAATTTTGCAGCCGATTAGCAAAAGGCTGCTCCTACAATTATTAATAAAATGAATAACACCACTAACAAAGCGAAGCCCCCGTTAAATCCATTACCCATTATGCTACCCCCTTTTGTTGTCCTCGATTTATCATATGTAATGGATTAATATCTGGGTAGGCGAACACCCATTTTTCAAAAAATTCTTATTCATGCACCAATATATTATTTTTTGTAAAGTAACCAGAATATGTTATAGTTAATTTTGTGGAAATACGAAAAAATAGCAAACAAGAAACTTATAACTAGGAGTTGTTTTTATGAAGAAGTGGGCATTATCGATTGCTGTTACTGCAGGGCTGATCGGACTTACAGCATGCAACAGCGACAAGGAAGCAGTCGTTGAAACTAAAGCGGGGGATATAACTAAAGAAGAATTTTACAATGTAATGAAAGACCGTTATGGTGAAACCGTTCTTCAAGAACTTGTTTATGAAAAAGTTCTTTCTGAAAAATATACAGTAACGGATAAAGAAGTTAAAGCTAAAACGGACGAACTTAAAGAGCAAATGGGTGAAAACTTCGAAACGGCCCTTGCCTCTTCCGGATATAAGAGCGAAGATGATCTTAAACGTGCACTTAAAATCGGCATGCTTCAAGAAAAAGCAGCCGTTGCCGATATAAAAGTTAAAGAAGCTGATGTGAAAAAAGCTTATGAAGACTATAAACCGCAAATCAAAGCGAGACATATTCTAGTGGAAGACCAAAAAACAGCCAACGAAGTTAAAGCTAAATTGGACAAAGGCGAAGACTTCGCTAAACTTGCAAAAGAATATTCAACAGACACAGGCACAGCTGAAAAAGGCGGGGAGCTAGGCTGGTTCGGACAAGGTGAAATGGTTCCTGCATTTGAAGAGCAAGCTTACAAAATGAAGAAAGATGAAATCAGCAAGCCGATTAAATCCGATTATGGCTACCACATCATCCAACTTCTTGATACAAAAGAAAAAGAATCATACGAAGATATGAAAAAAGATCTTGAATATGATTTGAAAGTCGCTCAAATTGACCAAACTAAAGTTCAGGACATTTTGAATTCAGAAGTCAAAAAAGCGGACGTGAAGATTAAAGACGAAGATCTAAAAGATGCAATCACTTCCGGTGGCGCAGCCAATGCTGAAAAATAATTGAATAGTAAAAAGCGACAGGACTTTCCCTGTCGCTTTTTTTTCATGGTTCGAGCTATGCTCCCTGATTTATATCCTTTTTACGCCTCTCTCGTTCTTCTTCCATGCGTTCAATGTACTTCTGACCTTCCTTCTCAATCCAAGCATCATCTATGAGGCGTTCCTGCCTAGCTGTCCAAATTGACATGACTGCACTGACGATTATCCCAATAAACACGAACCAGATCCAAATTGGCATGTCCATTCCCTCCCAAAAAATCTACTATTCATTTACTAGAGAATATGCGCGAACAAATAAAATATGCTTCTTTCTCCATCGAGAAAGAAGCATATTTCATTAAAATGTTGGTTTATAGAATGAACGATTATCGAGTGCGAAAACTCTTTCCGTAAATTCACCCGGTTTCACTTTTTCCAAGGCCCGGTCCATCATATTTATCTTGGCATCCATATTATCAATATAATGCAGCACTTCCGCTTCCCTAACCATTGGCGGCTTGGGACTGCCCCACTCAGCTTTACCATGGTGGCTTAGTATCAGGTGCTTAAGAATCATGATTTCTTCCGCTTCAATGCCCAATTCCTCTGCAGCTTTACCGACTTCATTCACCATGATGGTGATGTGCCCCAACAAGTTCCCTTCCACTGTATAAACAGTCGAAACAGGTCCAGATAGCTCATGTACCTTTCCAAGGTCATGCAGAATGACTCCTGCATACAAAAGATCCTTATTGAGCGAAGGATATAGGGTTGAAATGGCCTTAGCCAGCCCTAGCATCGATACAACGTGATAGGCCAGTCCCGACATATACTCATGATGGTTCTTGGTAGCAGCAGGAAACGTCAGGAATTCATTCTGATATTTTTTAATGAGGTGCCTAGTCACCCTTTGGATATTCGGATTCCTCATTTCAAAAATGAATTGAGTGATGGTTTCCATCATTTCTTCCTGACTTAAAGGCGCCGTTTGAATTAAATCGGCTTTCGTGACCCCATCAGTATCTGAAGTAATTCTAATGTTACGGATTTTCAATTGGCTGCGTCCTCGATAATTCTGGACTTCCCCTTGAACTTTCACCGTAGCTTCCGCACTGTATGTTTTCTCATCAACCTCGGAAACATCCCATAGCTTTGCCTCGATCTCCCCGGTTTTATCGCACAAAATCAATGTTAAAAACGGCTTTCCATTACTTGCCACCGCTTTTGTGCTCGTTTTAATGTACATATATATATCTACTACTTCACCAATTCCGTAGTGTATGATCCCATTTCCCATGCGACTGCCTCCGTTCAATTAAATATCAACATTATAACATACCAATCTCGTTAATGCGTTTAGTTTTCGATAATAAGTGATGGACAATGGACAGGCTGACCTTCTCTCTTATCACTCCACAAAAAAACCAGGCTTGACCCCAAGCCTGGCTCTCCAATCAAATCTATTTCAACAGTTTTTGTTCGGACAATACGCGCACTTGTCCTGGCCGTCAATTCGGTAATATAAACAGCATGTCACCCGTTTATAAGGATTCATGGACTCCGGAACACTTTTTTCCCCAATGAATCGTTTAAAGGGGGAACGCGGTTCAATATTCAGCCATACTTCATCTTCAAGCAGTTTTTCAATGTCCTTTTCAACTCGCGTCTTTATATCAGTCTGCTTCAATAACTCACTATACATCCATACCGTATAGCTCCAAATATTTTCCCAGAGTACTAGTTTTGATATTTTAGCAGTTCCGGAAAAGAAGCGAATGGCATCAGCACCAAAGCTGCTCAATATGGAATGGAGGGCAGAAGGGCTTTCCTTTTCCGAGACATTGCTCCAACTGTTAGTTTTCAGTAAAAAGTTCGGGAGCCAATGTTCATCTTCCTGATCATCCAAAACACCAATATCCAGAAGTCTGCCTTCCCAGATAAGCCGATGTTTGCTTAACATGTAAAATTGTGCCGTGACAAAAAAAGCATAGCGTCTGAACCACATTGAAATGGCTACCCCTGACGTTTCCGCCCCAGTCCGGGCTTGTGCATACTGAATAAGTTCATCAGCATGATTGAAGGTCTTGGAAACTTTGGCCTCATCTCGGAAGGATATGCGATATCCTTGCAGCTCTTTTTCCATGGATGGTGTGAGGTTATGCATTGGCCAGCGCTTTTACCTGACTTTGGGCGTAGCGGCCTTTACCAAACGGGACGCACATGGGACTGCCGAAAATTGGATCAAAGGATATTTGGCAGTCCATGCTAAATACATGCTGTACCAATTCAGGGGTGATGATATCCTCTGGCCGGCCTTGAGCATGTATCGCCCCATCTTTAAGTGCCACCAAATTATCCGCATAACGGCAAGCTAAATTCAAATCATGAAGCACCATCACGATCGTTCTGTTCTCAAACTCATTCAAGTCGAACAATAAGTCCAAAATCTCGATTTGATGGGTCATATCAAGATATGTAGTCGGCTCATCCAATAATATGATGTCCGTATCCTGAGCCAGCGTCATGGCTATCCATGCCCGTTGCTTCTGGCCTCCCGATAATTCATCGACTGCCTGATCCTTTAAATCGGTCAGGTTCGTTGCTTCGATCGCCTTTTGAACTTTTTCTTCATCCACGGAACTCCACTGTTTCAACCAACTTTGATAAGGATATCTTCCTTGTTTAACAAGCTGATATACTGTAAGCCCTTCAGGGGCAACCGGGGATTGTGGAAGAATCGCCATCTTTCTTGCTACATCCTTCGATGACATGGTCGAAATCGCTTTGCCTTCGAGCAAAACTGAGCCGGATTGAGGTTTTAACAATCGGGCAACAGACCTTAGAAGTGTTGATTTTCCACATCCATTAGCACCGATGAATACGGTGATTTCCCCTTTGGGTATTTCTATATTCATATCATTTATAATTAATTTATCACCATAACCGAGCGATAAAGACTGTGTGTTAATAGCTGGTCGCATTAAAATACTCCCCTTTTAGTCTAATAATACCAGTTTAATGAAAATGATTCTCACTGTCAATCTTAAAAAAGAATATAAACCAAAAACTCCATGTCCCATTCCTGTTTGATTCATTAAAGTGAATGCTCTTTTAAAGATATGAAGCTTCCTTTGGAAACATTAATGCCATTTCCCATACCATGCATGTAGCTTCCCGATTCATCAGTGCGTGCTTCTCCGCTGGACTAGCCTCTTCTCCATTTAGGGAAAAAAAAGCCCTCCATATGGAGAGCTTTTTAACCTACCAGCAGGCGATTTGTACAATGTGCCAAGGATTCATCCCTAATGAAGGTAAATAAATCCTGATCGATAAAAGGAATTAATCCTTCTGCAATATTCCATGCATTGACCTCTATTTGATAAAGGATTTCTGATTTTCCTGTACTGTGTAGCTCCTCACTAAGCACAGCGAGATCAGGGTCTGATGCGTGGCCCATCTCATGTGTAAGGATCACCCATGTATATTCCTCAAGCCTTGCAAGCGAGCCTAGGGAGCGCTCACACTGAATTTCGATATCTCTCTCATATAAAGTGATGCTATGTCCTTTGGCGGAATATTTTCCCCCAACACACCGTTTACCAGGAAACTCCTTTTCGATGATTAACTTCAAAGAAGAATCATGGCGGCTTACAAACTCATTCATATTCAATGACTTCACTCTCTTTATCTATAGTTTAAAACCCATTATATTTCAGGGATGATCAAATCATTCATATCCTGGCGCAATACGGGGCTGGATAGACGAATCACTTGATTTTCGCTAAAGTGCTCCATTATATATCGGTGACAAGTAAAAAATAAAATTTGCCGCTTTTCCGAAATTTTTTTCAATAACTCGAGCATCCGTTTTGTCCTTTCCGCATCAAAATTGACGAAACTATCATCAATGATGAGAGGGAATGAATCATTTTCAAAAGTATGGTCAGCAAGTGCAAGCCTTAGGGAAACATAAATTTGCTCTGCTGTCCCGCGACTGACCTCTTCAACCCTGAAACTCAAACCATCATTGCGCTGTACCCAAATTCCTTCACCCGACTGATCAAGTATGATCTTACGATAGCTCCCATTCGTTAAAAAGGAAAAGTGCCGCTCGGCATCAGCGATGACCTTAGGTAGGCGTTCCCTTTTATATCGGTCCAATGTTTTATTCAATAAGCTTTTGGCTATTGCCAATTTCGCCCATTCCTTCGCCTCTTCGTTAAAAGCAGCTTTTTCTTCATGAAAACGATGAAGTAAATCATCATAAATCCCTGAAACTTCAAGCTGTTTTATCTTATGCCTCGCATCCGCCTGCTTCTCTAATAAGTGGGATTTCACCTTTACAGAATCCTTCCGCTTCCGTTCCAAATTTTCAAATGTATAAGTATTGATCTCCTGTTTTAAGTAAGTTCGGATTTGATCAGGCAGCATTCTGGATTGCCCAATTTGAATGGTAATCAAATCAAGCTGTTTTTGTAAAGTGATTTTCTTTTCGGATAATGCAGCGTCATGCCTGAATTCTTCCTCGTCCTTGGCCTTCGCTAACTTAAAAAGCATTTCCATTTCTGCATCAAGATAGCCATTTTCCATCGTCAGCTGCTCGATTTCGTTCGTCAAACGACTTCGTTCCTGCATCCATTGCGTTAGTTGAACCGAGAATTCAACCGCTTTATTCAATTCCCGCTTCAATAGGCCAATCGCTTCCCGCCATGTGGATGGTTCAAAATCAAGGCTGTGTGCAAAATGAAATAAAGCCTTTGATTTACCCTCAAATTCTGCCTGCAGAAAATTATGCCTCTTGATTGATTCATATTTCCTATCAACAGCTTCCTTCCATTTCTCAAGAAGTTCAAATACAGATTCAAGATTGATTTCCATTCCGGAATAAGACAGACCCCAACCGCTTAAGATGCTCCTCAATTCTTTATCCAACCGGTCCCTTCTAGCTTCCCAATCGGCATACTCCTGAATGGTCGATTCAAACGCTTCCTCCCTTTCTTCATATTTGAAACTTTCACTTTCAAAACGCCTTTGGAGACGTTGGTCCAGTTCAAGCAGCCGACCCATCGACTCTCCTTCACTCCCCCTATTGGTCTCACTCCCAATTGCTGCCCTTTTCCTTTTCATCTCATCCAATTGCCTGATATATCCGGACAATACATCATCAACTTTAAAAAGATACCTGGAAACCGCAAACAGAACAGCTACGGCTAGTAGTATCATCCCCAACAAAATCTGTTCACTGAAATAACTTCCAATAGCACCTAAACAAAGAAGTGCTATTAAACTGCCATTCATGATATGTGAACGTTTGCGATTATCCGCTTCCTTCTTCCTCTGTAATGCCAATTGCTTTTCAAGTTCAAGTATTTGTTCATCAAGTATAAGCGATTGTGCTGCTTCAAATTCGATGTTATTCTGCTTGTTGTATATGGACTCCAGCTCGATTCTTTTTTCATCTGGCATTAACTGGGCCTTTATCTCTTTCAAGCGGGCTTCTGTCGTTTCCAAACTTCCCTTTTGCAGTTCATATTTCTCATCAAGCTGCTTTTTATCATTTTGGAGTTGATGCTTTTCCCTCTCAGCCCTTTTCACCTTTTCCTTCATGAATGTACTGATATCCAGTTTTCTTATTTCATCATCAGAAACATCCAAGAATAATTCCTGCTTCACCTTTTCGATATTCTTTTCTTCCAACAGCCTTTCGTGTTCCGCTTTTCTCATATCCAGCTCGAGCTTTTCCAGCAATGTTCCTTGATCGATTGCATGTTCAATTTGCTCTTTATGCTCCTTGATGAACGGATTGATTTCGATTTCCGTGAGTTTGCCCTCAAGTTTGTCCTTTTTCTCAGTCAATGCCGCAAGTTGGGCTTTCATGGGCATTCCAACTGCCTGTAGCTGTTCAAGTCTTTTTAAGCCATCAACAGGAAAACTCACATCCGGAATTTTACTTATTTCGGCCTCAAGTTCCCCCTGTTCTTCAACCAATGGTTTAATTCGCAAAAAAGTACTCACGTTAACAAGGTTTTCTTCTATCTCTTGAATATCTTCCGTGACTTTGTAGAGCTCCTCCTTAAGTTTTGCTTCCTCCTGAAGTAATGCCGTATACGACTGCTGTTCTTCTTCTGATGCTTTCACCTTTTTCTGCAATTCCTTAAGTTCTTTCAATCTCACATTCAGTAAAGGTTTTTGGCCTGATGGCTTGAACCTCGAATCGAGCTCTTTTTGCAATTTCGTTTCGGCTTCAAGAAGTTTATCATTCCCGATCAGCCCAGCTGAAAGCAGATATTTACTCATGGTCCCTTCACTTAGTGTATGTAATCCCTGCAGCCCTTGAAGGTCGAAAGAAAAAATGGCTTGGTAATAGTTTTTATCAACTCCATGGAGAATCTCATTCAATTCTTCCTCGCCGCCGACCCTTCCATCCTCGAAGGTCAATTTTACATCGCCAGTAGCTTTTCCCTTCACACGTTCAATAACGATTTCCCCATCTTTTTTTGTTATGAGACTGAGCCTTCCCCCATATTTGGCATGCATTTTGGGCTCGTAACGCGGTTCGTTTTGAACCTTTGTCGGAAAACCAAACAGCATACTATGAATGAAGGACATGATGGTTGACTTGCCCGATTCATTTTCCCCAAAGAAAATCTGCATCTGTCCCAATTCAGGAAAACGCTGATTTTCCAGTTTGCCGTAACCATAAACATGGAGGTCTTTAATAATCAAATCCGTTCCTCCTCCCTACACTCATTTATTCGCATCAAAAACTTGCAATAGCCATCTTTCCGCTTCATCCACAAGTTCCCTCTGCTCCTTTGGCTCTATTGTATCAAGAAACCTTCTTGCACCCGGATGAATATAAAGCGGGGCCAGAGCAGCATCCGTATCATCAAATTCAGATGCAAGCATTGATACTTCAGCCATAAATGGCAATAATGTTTCATTTGACTTAATCATCGGCATCGATTGGATGATTTTGATTTTATACACCCAGACAAACGATTCTCCCTGCTCCTCTTCCTGCAAGATCCGGGTCAATTCTTCAAGATATTCCCCGGAAGCCCCTGCTGCGTCACCTGCATCCAGCTTCAATTCCAAAAGAAAGCTTCTCCCATCGAAGCCCTTCCGTTCAATTACTTCCCTGCATTGCTTGAACAGGGCATCAAATCCACCATCCGCGGTTATTTCAATTGTTTCGCTTTCCCATATCACTTCAGAAGTTTCAATAAAGGAATGACGCTTCATGTCCCCGTCGAATTCGACGAGCAGGCACCCTTTAACGCCAGACTCCTTTCTGTTCCTGCCTTGAATATTTCCTGGGTATATCACTAGCGGATCTTCTGAAACTACCTGATGCTTATGAATATGGCCTAATGCCCAGTAATCGAAATCTTTGGCAGCTAGTTCCTTCAATGAAAAAGGGGCGTATGGGCTATGTTCGGAATTGCCTTCCAAATTCCCATGAAGCAGCCCTATATGATAATCGGCCCCTTCAGCTTTTATGTAGGTTTCGATCATTCTTTCCCTTACGTGACGGCGCGGATAACTGAACCCATAAAGGTGGACAGTCGTCCCATCGATTTTTTCAAACCGTTTCACTTCGGTTTGCCCTGAAAATATGTAGACATTATCCGGCAGCTCCACAGTAATCCATGAGCCGCTGAGATGATCATGGTTACCATGAATGATATAGGCAGGGATCTGATGCTGCTGGAGTTTTTCCATTTCAGTCCGAAAGCGGACCTGTGTCCGGAGACTCCGATTCTCCCCATCAAATAAATCCCCCGATAACACGATAAAGTCAACCTGAAGGGAAATTGCTTCATTAATGATGGTTTGAAAAGCTTTAAAAGGAGCTTCCCTTAATTCCTTTAATATAGATGACGGCATATCCTTCAACCCTGAAAAGGGACTATCCAGATGGAGATCCGCCGCATGAATGAACCTCACACCGCTCAATAGTGTCACCTCGATTTCTATCAACGTTTCACATTTAATTTTAACATGAACAGAACATACTTTCCCATACATTATTATTTTAATATGTCATCATGCAGTATGGGCAAATTCAACAGGAAAAAGACCGAATGGCGTGAACATTGTTTCATGCACGGCATTCGGTCTTTTTCATCATTCAAAAATATCCATACTTAAATAGCGTTCACCATTATCCGGTGCAATGCATAATACTCGTTTTCCACTTCCAAGACGACGGGCTTCCTGCAGGGCAGTCCAGACAGAGGCACCTCCTGAAGGTCCAATCAATATACCTTCCTTCGAAGCCAGATCCTTCATGGTGGATATCGCATCTTCATCAGCTGCTTGAACGATTTCATCAAATACCTCTGTATTTAAGATGCTGGGAATAAATCCAGGGCTCGTACCCACTAACTTATGAGGACCAGGCTTTCCGCCCGAAAGAACTGGGGAACCCTTAGGTTCGACAACTACAACCCTTAAATCCGGCAGATGTTCTTTTAAGGCTTCACCTGTACCGGTTATCGTTCCTCCCGTTCCAGCAGTAGCGACAAACACATCCAGTTTACCATCCATCTGATCCAGAATCTCGACTGCTGTCGTCACTCTGTGAATATCAGGATTGGCTTGGTTTTCGAATTGCTGCGGAATAAAGCTATTAGGAATTTCTGCGGCTAGTTCCTCAGCTTTACGGATGGCTCCCGGCATCCGCTCTGATGCAGGGGTGAGGACAACTTCCGCTCCGTATGCCTTTAAGATATTGATTCTTTCTTTCGACATATTATCCGGCATGACCATAATCGCCCGATACCCCTTTGCCGCGGCATTCATAGCAAGCCCAATACCTGTATTACCTGATGTTGGTTCTATGATCGTGGCCCCGGATTGAATGATGCCGTCCAGTTCAGCCTGCCTAATTAAGTTGAAGGCAGCCCGATCCTTTACACTGCGGCTCGGATTGAAATATTCAAGTTTCACAAATACTTCAGCATCACCCTCCGCCGTTAAATGATTAATCCTTACAACAGGTGTATCTCCTATCAATTCAGTGATATTATTAACGATTTTTACCGTCATTCAAAAAATCCCCCTTCGATCCATACACTTCCTAGATGCACTTTTACTCAGATTCATTATATCATTTATGATTTTTCATTTTAAAGAGAGAATTCCTCTAGTATAAATAGGTTTTGTTTTGAAGTTAGTTCGGTATAGTTATTTTCCATCGTGTTTCAAGATATTCAGCTACATATCAATATTCCCTGTCTTAATACATTTCCCTCACATAACAATAGTCAAAATTGACAGATAATGATAAAATTTTGATAACAGTTACTAAGACAATAACATTTTTGATAAGGGAGTTTTTGAAATGAGCAGAATCTACAAATTAACCGTTTTTGAACCGTCAGGGGAAAAACTATTGGATGAATCATTTACAGCCGAGAATGATGAGCAAGCTAAAGAATTGGGACAAAATTTATTGAAGGAAAAAAACTATCAAGATCGAACACATCGCTGTACATCACCGTCAGGCGCTTTATTGCTTTTTCATCGCTGATCGAAAATGGAAGCGCAATCACTAAAAACATGATCAAGTTTCAGACACATACCTTATATAAAAAGGGCCGTCACAATAACGTGACGGCCTTTTTCATTCATTTTCCGATGAAGTTCGGTTTCCTTTTTTCCACGAATGCTTTTATTCCCTCTTGATGGTCCGCTGTTTGGCGCATTTTCATCTGGGCAGCTTTTTCAATCTCAAGGATCTTAATCAATAGCGGGCGATTTTTTTCACTAAGGATTTTTTTCGTTTTAATCATGGCCTGAACCGGGCTTTGCAGCCATGATTGCACTTTCTTCTCTACCGCATGTTCCAAGGTTCCGTCAGCCACTTCATGAATGAGGCCCTTTTCTTTTGCTTCAAGCGCAGTAAGCACTTTACCTTCCCAGATTAGTTCTTTTGCACCCACTTCTCCAAGACGGCGTTCAAGGAAGAAGTGTCCGCCTCCATCGGGGATTAATCCAATCCCGATAAAATTCATCGCAACCTTACTTTCCGAATCGGCAATAAGATGATCGGTTGCAAGAGCTATACTTAACCCAAGCCCCGCAGCTGCACCATGAATGGCACTGATGGTCAATTTAGGCATGAAGTATAGAGTGGTCACCAATTCACTGATTCCATCCATCAGTTCATCGAAAGCGTTTTCTTTTCCAGGCGAGAGCATCATCTTAATGTCACCACCTGCGGAAAATGCTTTCCCATTCCCTTTTAAAATGACGACATCCACATCATCATTCTCACTTACTTCCTTCAGGGCATGAATAAAGTCATGCAGCATTTTCGGATTTAAAGCATTCATGGCCTCTGGACGGTTCATTGCAACAGTGGCCGTCCTGTCCGAATATGTGACTAAAACAGTGCCTGCAGGTGATGTCGATTCAATACTCAATTTATTTCCTCCTCTTTCGTTCTATGACTCTATTATATATTCCTCACCATTATCAGAATAGGGGGAAAAGTTACAATTATACAGATCCAGCATTATTTATTGATATATTTATCCTGAAGCTGATCACGCAATGCCCTTTTCAAGAACTTCCCAACACCCGTTTTCGGAATTTCATCCAAAAAGACCACTTCATCCGGCAGCCACCATTTTGCAAACTGCGGCATTAAAAATTCGATGATGTCTTCCTGGGACACTTGCCCCTTATATGCGCCCTTCAAGACAACACAAGCGATCGGCCGTTCCTGCCATTTTTCGTGAGGCACTGCAATTACCGCCGCCTCAAAGATTCCTTCATGGGCCATTAATGCATTCTCTATATCTACGGAAGAAATCCACTCACCGCCGCTTTTTATCAAATCTTTCGTCCGGTCAACGATTTTGACGAATCCTTCTTCATCAATCGTGACAACATCCCCCGTATACAGCCAGCCATCTTTAAACGTATCCTCTGACCGCTCATCCTTAAAATACTCATTCGCTATCCAAGGACCCCTGATCAGCAATTCGCCCATTTCTTTTCCATCTGGTTTCACTTCGCCGTCCTGACCGACCACTTTAATTTCTATCATTGGCGAAACAAGGCCCTGCTTGGCCTTCAACTCATAAAGTTCTTCTTCAGGGAGGTCCTCCTGATAGCTTTTTGGTTTCGAAACAAAAACAAGCGGGCTCGTTTCAGTCATTCCATAGGCATGCAGGAATGGTATCCCATACTTTTGTTCAAAGGTTTTAATCATGCTTTTTGGAGCAGCCGATCCTCCGCATAGAACAGTGCGAATGCTGCTCGTATCATGGGTGCCTTCTTCCAGCTCCTTCAATAAGCCCAGCCATATCGTCGGAACCCCTGCTGCGATTGTAACCTTCTCCTTTTCTATAAGCTCAGCCAAAATCTTTGGGGTGAAATAGGGTCCCGGCAAAACCATCTTCGTTCCAAACCAAACACTGGCAAAAGGCATGCCCCAAGCATTTACATGAAACATCGGCACGACAGGAAGGGCTACATCACGTTCGCTTAATGCTGTGGAATCGGCAAGCCCCAGTGCAATCGCATGCAGCAAAATTCCGCGATGTGAATAAACCACACCTTTCGGATTTCCAGTCGTGGCGGAAGTATAACATATGCCGGCAGGCGCATTTTCATCCAAGGTTTGAATGAATGGCTGTTTCGGATTCCCCTCGGCTAATAATTTTTCATAATGATAAATGGGTGAAAGGGTCGTTTCAGGCAGCTCCTCTTTATCCGTCATAATGATGTACCCTTCCACTGTCGTTAACTCATCTTTAATTGCTTCCAAGAGGGGAATGACATCTGGGTCTATCAGTAATAATCGATCCTCCGCACTATTGACGATATAAGAAACATGTTGAGGAGACAGACGCATATTGATTGTATGAAGGACAGCACCATGACAAGGAATCGCAAAATATGCTTCTAAATGCCGATGATGGTTCCAGGCAAGCGTTCCAATACGGTCACCGGTTTGAATGCCGAATTTTTCAAGATTACTGGCCAGCCTTCTTGTACGCTCAGCAATCTCTGCATATGTAAATGTGTGAATTCCACCATCCGTACGCGAAACTACCTCTTTCTTCGGAAAATATTTTTCAGCTCTCTCAATGATTTGAGTCATGATCAATGGAGTATCCATCATTACAATCTCCCCCTTATATTAAAAGCATCCTCATTATATATTCGACCAGAAAAAAAATAATCCTTTATCCCTAGGTGCCTTTTACGATTATTTTGAATTTGGGTTTATCTAGATAAAATTTTAAAATCAGTTTGACGATTTCGGAAAGGGAACGGATTTCTGAAACGACTGGAATGTTTTTTAAATAAAAAACTGCAGGCAATCTCGCTTTCTTCGATTTGAAAGGATCAAACCGGTATATAACGGAATCATTTCTTAGGAGCGTAATCTGAAAAGTTATTTTTAAACCCTCCAAATTTATCGGTGCAGTTCCCTGACATATATTTTTATGTTTCTTTCTAGAAAAAAGAGGAAATAGTAAAGATACAATTATATTTAGAGGGAGCTCATTTATGGTAAACAAAATAAACGAAGAACTAGAAGCTTATTGCGCGAGTGAATATTCAAAGCTATCACGGGTGATTGTCTGTGAACCTCGTTATATGGAAATCCGGGAAATCATTAACGAAACACAAAAAGAGTTTCAAGAGGAAAATATCGATCAAGCACTAGCCTTGAAGCAGCACACCCAATTTACAAAGGCACTTGAACACGAAGGAATTGAAGTCATAAAACTTACGCCTCAATTTACATATCCAGAACAAGTTTTCACTAGGGATATCGGTTTCACTCTTGGCAATACCGTTTATGTGGCTGAGTTGGCAACAGGTATCAGGCAGGGTGAAGAACAAATATTGAAATCCTGGCTCGAAACGAATGGCATCTCATATTTCAACCTACTCAAAAATCATATTGAGGGCGGGGACGTCCTTATTGACGGAAAGACCATCTATATTGGAATTAGTGAAAGAACGGATGAAACTTCCGTCAAGCATCTTCAAACCTTATTACCGGAATACGATGTCATCGCGGTTCCTTTCATTGAAACATTCCTACATTTAGATTGTGTTTTCAATATCATATCACCGACAGAGGCGCTTATTTTTCCAGAGTCCTTTACAAAAAAAGAAATGGATTTATTATCTTCACGTTATGACATGATCGAAGTGACTAAAGAAGAACAATTCACATTAGGAACCAATGTGCTTTCGATTGGGAATAAAAAATTATTCAGTCTTCCATGTAATAAACAGGTAAATAGTGAGCTTCGTAAACGCGGATACGAAGTCATCGAAGTCGATATAAGCGAAATCATCAAGTCCGGCGGCTCCTTCCGTTGCTGCACAATGCCACTATTAAGGACAACGAATAAGAAGACTGATTCAGCCTGAGCAAAATGAAAGAACCCGGACTTGTATGAAAGTCCGGGTTCTTTCTCTTTTTATAAACATGGTGTTATCAAAGAGATTAAGGGTTCAGTTCTTTTTTTAATGCCTCGATTCCTTCCATTACAGTTTTTAAATTTTCAACATCATTCAAGCTGTCTCTTGCATGCAGCAAAACCGGTCTAACTGATTCCACCGAACGTCCAAACTCGTACATCCATTCATATCTAGGAACCATCCAAGTATGAAAATGGTGGGAAGTATCCTCATTGTAAAAATAATAAACATTTTCTATCCCTAATACTTTTCTTTGAGCTTTTCTAATCTTGGTTAATAAGTTTATGTAATCGACCTTTTCTCGCTCATTTAATTCATCAAAGCACTTAATATGGCGTTTAGATGCTAATTGGGGTATGCAACGTCTTGGTGAGCATGAAAATATTCAGATTCGACTATTACACCACCCTCAGCTTCTACTTCCCCACTTGTCAAAGCACAGCTCAAACATTCAACTTCCACCATTTTTTCCATTAGATAAAGTAATTTTCCTCATAAGCCCCTCCAAAAGATTACCCCATAAAAAGCTGGCTATTCGGTCACATGTGAATTCTAAATGCAATAAAAAAATGCTTGTCTGGAGGTTTTTGAAAGTACAGGTCTTGCCTTTCTCCTCCTTTCATTATTGCAGAAGTCTTAATATAGTTTCAGAATCCTTTCTATTTAACTGTGCATACTGGCTATGTTCATCCTTCGTCAATTCTACAATATTTTCATCAGTATTAACCCAAACATAATATACAGCTATTTTACCTTCGCTTTTTTCATCATTAAAATAAAAGATGAAGTCCGCCTTAGGATGATCCTTCTCCAATACGAATTCTTCCCAATCAGCATTTCTTACTATTTCTTTTGTTTTTTCTGTTTTCGCCATTTCTACCTTTTCTTTATATGCTTCGAATTTGTAGTTTTTACCTTCATATTTTTGGACGGAAATATGTTCTTGCTTTGTTGTACAGCCTGAAGCTAACGTTATTGATAATAGGCTAAGTGCAACAAGCAGCTGTTTCCTTTTCATTAATGTCATCTCCTCATACCCAATGGATTAATTATCCAATATATTTCATTATACTTCTCCACGCAAAAGAGTAATAGGTATGTTTGTCGATTTATTAACCAAAAAAACTTAAGCTTTTGGCTTAAGAGTTCTTGACCCCTTGTATCCCTTGGACCTGCATTCAACCATAGAGAAAATAGTTGATGCAGCCTTCCATTTCATCAAAAGCACATACTTGCTTATATTGCATTTAATTCCATTATTAGCCGACAATAAAGAACCCTTTTAAATTGATAAGCCTTCCCCTATTGAAAAGGCTTAGCTAAAATTTGATAATATTGAATTATCCTTGCTATAATTTCATGGGATAGCGTTTAGAAAAAAACAAGATTGAAAGGGGAATGTAAAATGAATTATGTAAAAAATCAGCTAACAGTCATGCGCGGCAATCTTTTAAAAGAAATCGATGGAATCAAACCAGAGTTTATGGATGTACAGCCTGAAGGTTTTAATAATACAATCCATTGGCACCTTGGCCATGTCCTTACTGCAGCCGAAAAATTTTTATTGGACTCCAATAGTGAATTACCAGCGAATTACGGCCAACTATTCGGATATGGTTCAAAACCAGCGGACTGGACTGGGGACGTACCTACCGTTGAAGTATTAAAGCAACAACTGCATGAACAACTCGATCGACTTCTTGAAATTCCAGAGGAACGATTGACTGAAAAAACACCACAGCCTTTCAACGGAATGGAAACAGTGGGGGAATTCATTAATTTTGTAGTGCTCCATGAAGCCAATCATATTGGACAAATTCACGCAATGAAACTCTTAATCCAATCCAATAACTGAGATTAGACCATAACTGTCACTCTGTATTTCTTGAAATAGGAGTGGCATTTTTTTATTTTTCACAGTTAAATATGCCGTTTTAATCACTAATGACTTCTGACATGTGGGTATGGGTGCGTCTACTTGTGAGTTCGGGGGGTTACTCGTGAATTCCGAGCGTTTACTCGTGAGTTTGCAGCAAATACTCGTGAATTTTGTGCTTTACTCGTAAATATAATCAAAAAGAGCCCCCGCTCTATAAGCGAGGGCTTTCATCTGTTCATGCAAAGTGAATGTCTCTTTAAGTCATTTGGTTATCCATATAATCACTGTATGCTTTTTCCGCTGCGGCTTCCGAAGTGAACAAAGCATCATCGTCCTCAATCGTATGAAATGTATCGTTCAGGAACAAGGCAACTGCATTTGGATCTTTGGGATGCTGAACGATTTCCGCCGCCCTTATATTCGAAACGGTAGGAACGTGGGGATTATTATAAATCACAAACACCTCGTCACCGACTTGCACTTCTTTTGCATTGATTACACCCATTGAATTCTTCCTTTCCATTACTGATTTTCCTTTAGCTTATGGAAAGAAGCTTATAATTATTTATGAAATATGACAGGCCTAAAAAGCGGAATTATCTGAATGGGGCCCCTTCTATATGAAGGAGCCCCGCCATTCACTTAAGCATATTCATCTTTTGTAAAAAATCGATTGGATGCTGTTTCCGGAAGAATTCCCTCAACATATAGGCAACACCATCTTGGTCATTGGAGCGCGTCACCCATTTAGCCACTTTCCTTACTTCCTCATCCGCATTGCCCATGGCAACTCCCAGACCGGAACCGGCAATCATCTCGATATCATCCAATCCATCTCCAATCGAGACGATTTCCGTTCTTTTCACCTCTAAATGGTCAGCTAAATACAATACACCGCTCCATTTAGAAACACCCTTCGGAACGATTGTCAGCTTATGTCCTGGATGCAAGATTGCATCAACCTCAGGGAACATTTCCTTTATCAATTTCAACATATCATTTCGAGCACTTTTTTCTGGAAATATAATGTCCATCTTCGTCGGGGCCATCGGCTGGTCAATAAGCTCTTCACTGATATCATCCACATAATTTTGAGCATAAATATTTTGATCATTCAAATACATTACCGATTTACCAAGCAAATTCTCCGGGAGGTTCACCCGATTGCCCAGCGAGTATTTCTCATGAATGAGCAATATTTGGCACGTTGTCTTTTCAAGCATTTGCACGAGCTCTGCAGTCAGTTCTTCTGATATTCTTTTTACCATTATCGGCTTTTCTATGGAAGCTCCGACAAAGGCTCCTTGCTGAGCAACGATCATCGGATTTATTTTTAGGGCTTTGGCCACTTTTTTTGCTGAGTGATAGTTTCTTGACGTCACAAGTGCAACATGGACACCTTTTTGGTGAACATAATCTATTGCTTCTTTAGTCGATTTATTTAAACGGCCATTCGACTGGAGCAATGTCCCGTCGATATTGACCGCAAGTAGTCGATATACCATGCTGATCTCCCCCATCTGTAGTATCCTCTTTCCAAATTTATGACTAAAATTTCGGGAATAGAACAAATAGTGGTTCACGACCCTTGCAACGGTGCTTACAGGAAACAAAAAAACCCCCAACCATTATGGAAGGGAGTCTTTAACTGCTTATTGCTGTTGTTCAGGTAAGCCATATAAATCTTCAAGCGGCTTCATGATAATTTTATTGAGGTCTGCGATGACCATGCTCATCCGTTGTTCAGCTTCCATCAATTGTGAAATGGTTGGGTTTTGTTGGACAAGCTGCACCGTCTTTTGTGCTTGCTCAACCTCTTCCGGTGCAATCTCCTGTCCCATCATTTGCTTTTGCTGCAATGTCATCTGCAAATTACGGAAGTTTTCAAACATTCCTTTTGTTGCTTCATCAGAATTGACAAGATCATATAAGCGTTGCAAATCGGCATATTCATTACTTGCCCTAATTGCCTTTTCCATTTCATACGCTGCATCATATACGTTACTCATTTATTTCCCCTCCCGGTAATCATTGTATTCCTACACCTTTTCCACTATAACAAATCCGATTGCGAATTACACGTCATCCTATTAAAACAGTTACGAAACCTTGAAATAAACCGTATTCCACCAAGCAAAGCCCCAAGGTAGATGATTATCGACAATTTCTTCTTAGTGATGGAAACGATCATTTCCTCAAGTCGGGAAATGGAACCGGCTTATTCATGATCGAAGTGACAGGAAGCATTTCAGCCGTTTTTTCGTTATATATCGTTTCTCTTCCGACCATGTTTCATATTTACCAAGAAAGAATGTTTGTAATCTCTGTTCTAACGTAAATGAAGAATTCTTCATTCCCAGTTGATCAAGCATTTGAGCAGTACTTTTTTCCATGGACAATGCTTTCTTTACTTCTGCCTTCACGAAAATTTTCATATTCTGTATAGAGGCATCTGATGACTTTACTTTGAATACTCTCTGGCGTGATTAAATGATCAACACCATTTGCCTAACTGTTTGGCACATCCTGCCGCTTCGGAATCACCCCTGTGTCAACGGCAGCTGTTTCCCGAAAATATAGATTGCTTTATAAAGTCTGAACACATTGTGATAGCTAATAATTTAGTGAAGCCACCTATTACAGCACCTAAGACGACCATACAGTATCCTTAACCAAAACGCCATGAAATTTCTCCATTTATTGCTTTAAATAGAGGCTTGATGACACCTTCTAATTAAAAGAACATAGAATGTGTTATCCACATTTGCCCATCATTTAATTATTAAAGGATATTAAACTTAGTGCAAACGGGGAATTATTATGAACCTTAACCATCAGAAAGTTTTCATTACGGTAAATCCCGCAGAGACGCGAAAGAAGGCGCTACTGTTTATCGAAGAAAAACTATTTGAGGAATGGGGCCTTCAATTTGGAGAACCCGTAACGATCATGGCTGGATGCCGTTCGGTCCCGGTACTTGTCCAGCCATTCCCGTCATCCCAGCCTACATTGAAACTTTCATATGATATGAACCAAACTTTATCCTTACCCAGTTTTTGCGATCCAATCTCGGTCTCATACAATGCGGAAGGAAGGTCAATTAAAATAGGCCCGTTCTTCGCTTCACTCATGAACCAGACTGCCTTGCAAGACGGGACATTCGGTGAGATGGAAAAATTTTATCAGGAAATGAAATCATATTGTAATCAGCAAGGAATCCCCTTCTATTTAGTAAAATTGCAGTCTCTTCAAGAAGGAGTTGTGGAAAGCTACCTGCCTGGGCAAGATGGCTGGCAAACCTTGCACCTCCCCATTCCTGATGTGTTTTATAACCGGATACATTCGCGCAAACTTGAGGAATCGCATTCTTTCAAGCTGTTTAAAACTGAACTGGAGGAACGGTCGATACCGATGTTCAATGGAAGGTTCCTCTCCAAACATGATGTACATGAACTGCTAATCTTAGAAAATGAGCTGTTGCCAAATTTGCCGGAGACGATACTTTTTAACGAAATGGAATCTTTCTTGAGGTTTATAGAAAAGCATTCGGTAATCTACTTTAAACCCGCATCAGGCAGCCAAGGCAGGAATATATGCAGATTAACGCAAGTAGCTGGAAAATGGAAAATCGAGCAATCCGGAAATCTCCAGGATGTGCATTTTGCTGATACGGATGAAAAGTTGTACGAAACCTTAAAAAGGTTTTCCAGAAAACAATCCTTCATTCTTCAAAAAGGGATTTCCCTATTCGAAACCGATCAGAGAAAAGTTGATTTCCGTATACTTCTTCACCGGAACGAACTGCTTGAATGGAAAGTTTCTTCAATGGTTGCCCGGATTGGGGACCCTGGCACTATCGTTTCCAATCTTGCACAAGGCGGCTTGATGAAAAATGGCCCGGATTTTCTAAAGGAAGCATTTGACCTTCAGAATGCCAGCCGCATATATCAAAAGCTCGTTCGGCTGGCTAAAAACACTGCCCAGGCCTTGGTCGAAAACCATGAAGATTCATTCGGGGAGCTAGGGATCGATTTAGCACTGGATACCGATACCCATCCATGGATCATCGAAGTGAATTCAAAGCCTTCGAAAAAATTTCAAGGCAACTATGAAACCTTTCGTCCATCAGTAAAATCCATCATAGATTTCATGCTTGCCCTTAACCGCGAAAACCATCCATAAAAGGAGTTGCTAGCACGTGTTAATAGGATTAATGGCCGCGTCGGATACACATGAAAACAACTACTTCACCGAAATAGCCAAAACCGCAAAATCATTTAATATGAAAGTTTGTAAATTCTCACCGGAAAATATTGATATGGATCTGAAAAAAGTCCGCGGCGAGCGTTTTGATGACGAGAATGAAACTTGGAACGCCGCATCTTTTGATATACCTGATTTTGTTTATGATCGCTGTTTTCACGGATTAGTCCGGGAGTCAACGGAAACGCGGCACAAAATCGATTGGTTAAAAGATAACTCGTATTTCTTGGGGCTTGGCCTTCCTGGTAAGTGGGAAGTGTATCAAATCCTAAAAAACCATCCACACCTACAGGCATTTTTTCCAGAGACCGTACAAGTGACGACACCTGAAGATATTACCGGTCATTTGGAACGCCTGGATAAAATCATCATCAAACCTGAATTCGGTGCAGGCGGTACAGGGATCTATCTGCTTTCAAAAAACGAGGACGGCACCTTGGTATCCATGACGAAAAAGGGCACCAAATATGACCGCCAATTCCCCTCCAAATCTCAGCTTAACAAATGGCTGCAGCATTTATTAAATCGATACCGTTACCTCTGCCAGCCATATTTGGAGCTTTGCAACCAAAATAACGAGCCATTCGATTTACGGATTTTACTTCAAAAAAACGAGAAGAATCAATGGATGGAACGTGGCCGCGGAATTCGTACGGGACAAAAGGACGGACTCACCTCAAATCTTGCCACAGGCGGGGAAGCCATTTCATTGGATAATTTCATCAAAAGAAATCCGGAAACGATTTCGATTGCCGTCGAACAAAAGATTCAGCATATCCTTCGCACCCTGCCGGCAGAAGCCGAAGCTGTCTTTGAAAGGTTATTCGAGTTGGGAATCGATATAGGCATCGATAAAAAAGGCCAAATATGGATAATGGACATTAACTCGAAGCCCGGAAGGAAAATCATTCAGGCACTACAGCCGGAGACCATGAAAGATATTCATCGCGCACCGTTTCAATATAGCCAGTATTTAGCCGAACATCTTCAGAAAGCAGGTGAATAGAAGTGAGAAAGACTTATCCTGCCGAAATTGCCGCTATCCCCGGCAATGTTCTCTACTACCCTTCAGAGCTTGGAGATTTGGCAGAGATTGAATTAATTTATTTCGGACGACATTCATGTCCTGCCACCGTCAAACAAAACCCGGCCGTCAATCAATCAATCGTCCTTTCGGAAAGCCTTGCGGAATCTCTAATATTCGATCATACCGATATTCCCCTTCATTTATTCATATACGGCAAGAGCATTCATATCGGACCGCTGGTCGGAATCTTTTCATCAGGCTTCACCGGCATTTCAAACAAACCATTGGGCGAGAGATCGGATTTTTTCGCAAAGCTCCTTTCGCTTAGCAGGACCACAGGCTGTATCCCCTTTGTATTTGGGGAGAATGTAATCAATTGGGATGAGGAGACAATCAAAGGTTATGTGTTTGATAACGATGACTGGCACATTAATGAATTTCCTTTTCCTAATGTCATCTATGACCGGCTCCCAAATCGGTTGACGGAAAACCGCGATGGACCTAAAGAAGTGAAGCAGAAATTTCAAAAAGAATATACCATTCCATGGTATAATCCTGGTTTTTTCAATAAATGGGAGGTAAATGAAAGGTTATGCGCAGATGAGCGGGCACTGCCATATTTGCCGGAAACGTATCCATTTCAATCCATGTCCGTGGTGGAAACCCTTCTTTCCCATTACCGGCAAGTTTATATAAAGCCCATTCACGGCAGCCTCGGCCTAGGGATTCATCAAATTCTTTATGATAAGCATGAGAATGTTTACTATTGCCGCTATACAAATGAAGCAAAAGAAAATAAACTGCAAAAGTTTTCCACACTGGAATCCATCGTTAAACATATTTTTCACGACCGGCCGCTTGAGAATCTTATCGTGCAGCAGGGCATCCCATTAATTCGATCTGAAAAACGTCCAGTGGATTTCCGGGTCCATACGAACAAGGACAGTAATGGAAAATGGCAGGTAACCGCGATCGCCGCAAAAATCGCCGGTGCCGGCAGCGTCACGACCCATATTAAAAGCGGGGGTGTGATTAAAACGGTTGCCGAACTGTTTGGAGATGACGGTGAGGCCAAAGAAGTCGAACGAAAGCTATCGGAAGCCGCACTGATTTTAAGTGACAGTATAGAAAAGAACTTGGACGGCATCGTTGCAGAAATAGGATTTGATTTTGGATTGGATAAAAAAGGGCAGGTTTGGATGTTTGAAGCCAATTCCAAACCGGGACGTTCCATCTTCTCCCATCCAAAACTCAAGGATTTCGAATTGCTGACCAGAAAGCTTAGCCTTGATTACGCCATTTATCTTACGGAACAGACGATTACGAAATCAATCAGTGTGCCGCGATGAACATTTTTTACGATATCCCCACTGAAAATTGGTACCACAATCAAGAAAATGCGGAACTTTTCGCAGGCTCTGCCGAAGAGGTAATCAGCTATAATAAGGATCATACGAATCAACCCCTATTTCCTATCACCATATTTCCAGGTAACCGGATGCTTGCCGTCGGCATACTGACTGTTTCCAATCCCAAAAAGGAATCAGGTTTGGGTGGAAACCTGACCCTTTTTCGGGACCTATCACTATATTTATTGAAACATGGAATATTGGCGTATGTATTCACAGAAAAGGCCCTTCATTCCGAATCGATGAGAGGGTATGTTTTTTCCTCCATTTCAAACAAGTGGATCGAATGTAAAGTGCCCTTCCCTGACATCGTCTATAACCGAATCCCCTCTAGGAGCTATGAGGCGTCAGGAGAATTCCAACAGCTCATCGGATATTTTAAAGAATCTCGCATGAATCTTTTCAACCCCTGTTTCATAGATAAATATGTGATGTTCGAAGCATTGATGGAAGAAGGATCCCTCACCAATCACCTTCCGCCCACCATGGTCTTGCGAAACAGCGGCTGCCTTGATGCTTTCCTGGAGACCTACAGGCATATATACCTTAAACCCTGCAAAGGAAGCCAAGGTAAAGGCATTTATACCATCATCAGAAATGATGATGATACACTATTGTTCAATAGCTTAAAGCATAGTGAGTCCTTCCCGGATTTCGCGTCATTCTGGGAAACAAAAAAAAGGGATTTATTAAAAAGGAGCTACCTTGCTCAACAGGCGATCATACCAAAAAAACTTTTTGGACACCGTTATGATTACCGGATTCTGGTCCATTATGAAAAAGGTTTTTATAAAGTGACCGGCAAAGCGGTAAGGATGTCACAAACTCAGGAAATCACCACCCACACTCCCCAAGGGGGTAAGATCTTTCCTTATCAAGACCTGCAATCAAGAAGCCTGAATCGAAAATTAGCGAAAATCGCCCAAAAAAGCGGTGAGATACTTTCAAAAAAAATCGGATTTCTCGGAGAGTTTTCCATGGATATAGGGGAAGACGAATCAGGATCGCTCTTCATATATGAGGTGAACTCAAAGCCCATGCAATTCGATGAGGAGGAAATTGAAACAAACAGGCTTTTGCATTTAAAAAATCTTTTTATTGAATTAACTTTTCCCAGACTGACAATTAAATAGCACCTCCAGCTGCCGTTTTCCATTATACTTAAATGAGAAACTGTATATATGGAGGTAATACATATGATTACTCATTTTCAATGGACACCACTGCATAAGAATCTGCCAGGATGGAAAATTTCCTTTTATTTCAACAAGCAGGCAGTCCAAGCCTTGTATCATAAAGATGGATCCATCGAGTGGACAGCCAATCCGCCTTCCGAAACAGATGAAGCCAAACTTAAAAGCATGATACATGATTTAATGATCTTCCATGTATATGAATGAACCGCCTTTACATTCATGAAATCCCTAAACAGAATAAAAAAAACTCCTTTGCCTAAACTAAAGAAAAGGCTAGGAGGGATTTATTTTGGATAAAGAAAAAATGACATTTTTGAAGGATACCGAATATGATGGCAAGGACTCCGTTTACCTTGATATCGACCGTATCATCAATGAAGGAATGGCGGGCGGAAATGTGTATGAAGTCGCTAACCTTCAGAACATCGAAGAAGCACATGATTTTTATGATGAAACAGATCCCAATATCAATAAATGAATTATGTGGGCTCTCTTATGGAGAGCTCTCCTTTATATCAGTCAGACCGTTAACATTCAAATTGTTCGATTCTCCCTGGCACTCAAAATATTTTCGTTTAATATCGATGTAATGATATGCTCTGAATCCCATTCATGCCCAGATATCTCGATAAGGGGATAGCGATTCGGTAAAACGACCTGCTGGATTTCATGAACGGTCAGCCCTTCAGAATACAGACGTAAAATTTCACCTTGGAGGTTTTCCAAATAATCCAACTTTTTCCTGAACATTTCCTTTCCATCAGGGACATGCCCAGCATGGCAGCAAAACACTTCCCCGAAGTCAAATTGAAGTAATCTTTTTATTGAATCAATGATGACCGGGACAGACTCTTCCCGTAAGACAAGCTTTGTCTTTGGTGTTACGAAAAGGTCTCCTGAAAAGAGCACGCCATTACTGTTATTCAAATACACCATATGGTCCTTCGCATGGCCGGGGGTAAAAATCGGCTCCCACGTTTGGGTGCGTGAATGAATGACCTCCCCTAGCGGCTCAGCTTTAAAGGCGTCTCTCTTCCCCCAGAAAATTTTGCGATATTCAGGATATACAGCATCCTTTGCACAAACCTCAACCGACATCGGGTGAATGAAAAGCGGCACCTTTTTATGTTCCTGTATCCATGCAGCGCCCCCCGTATGGTCTTCATGATAGTGAGTCAGGGCCACTGAGTCGAAGTCTGCGGACTCATAGAACGGAATAAGCTCTTCCAGTAAAATCTGTGCGCCAGTATCTATCAATAGTCCATCCGTTAAAAAAACATTAACACTCATCCCCGACTTGTTCCCGCCAGGAGTCGCATGCACACAAACCACATCATTTATCGTTTTAATTTCTATCATTCAATCGCCTCCCCATCATTGTACAAAAATAGTTTTATCTTCCTTTTTTTAACTTTACTATAATAAATGTAGTACCACTTTACCTTTTTGACAAGGAAATGTTGGTATAATTAACCTGGATGTAAATGCTGGATTATTGTATAATATCCCGGCCTACATCCAACTCAAACCATTGAAATACGCTCAATTGCGAGGCAGTGTTGACCTATCGGCGCTCCTTGGCAACTTCGCTCTTGCAGCGAAAATGGACCACAAGACACAAGATGTAGACGCTCAAATTCCCAAGGATATTATATCGGTAGTGGAATCCGACCAGTTTGAAAAAGTGATCGATGACAAACTTCGGAAATCCAGACTGGATGAATTGATCAAATAATCGAGGCCTGCTTCCCCTTTACCGGGTACAGGCCTTTCATTAAGGAGAACGAATATGAATACCTTACTGGAGGTCCGCAGCGGCCCCGCTTATTATGCCTGTAAAGCTAATGTCCTTGAAACACTGGAAGCAAAACTGAGTAAAGGAAACATTCGTAAAGTGCTCGTTATTCATGGGAGAAAATCATGGGAAGTTGCTGAACCCTTTTTTCCTTCCTTAGAAAATATTGAGACGATCTTTTTCACATACGGCGGGGAATGCAGTGATGCGGAAATTGAACGCGTCAAGAACTCCGCTCATGAACACGGTGCGGATGCATTGATCGGCATTGGCGGAGGTAAGCTGCTCGACCTCGCCAAATCGGCCGGTAACTTGCTTCAAAAGGAAATCATCCTCATTCCGACCCTGGCTTCCACCTGCGCTGCCTGGACACCGTTGAGTGTCATTTATGATGATAATGGTTCATATGTCCGCTATGATATTCATGAAAAAAGCGCTTGGATGTTATTTATTGAACCAGGAATTCTTCTTAATTCACCCATTAACTATTTACGTGCTGGAATCGGCAATACATTGGCGAAATGGTACGAGGGCAATGCACTGGCCGAACAGCTTGCCACGAAGTCCGTTTGTATTGAATTGGCCCATATAGCCGCAAGGCAATGTCAGGAAGTTTTATTGACATATGGCGAGGAAGCCCTAGCTGATTTGGAAAAGGGTAAATGGTCAGACGCGCTGCAGCGTGTCATTGAAACGAACATCATCACCAGCGGTCTAGTTGGCGGCTTTGGCGACCAGTACCTGCGGGTTGGCGGAGCCCACTCCATTCATAATGGCATGACTTCCATCACGCAAGCGAATCATTTACTTCACGGGGAAAAAGTGGCATATGGCATTTTAGTCCAGCTTGTGCTAGAAGGGAAATTCTCGGAAATCAAACAATTGCTGCCAATCTACCAGGTGCTTAAACTGCCGATGACATTGCTTGATATTGGCCTGACGATTGAACATAAGGCCGAACTTCAACAGATTGCAGCCCACTCTGTCAAAGAAGGTGAAGACATCCATCTCCTTTTCCCTAATATCAACAAGGAAAAAGTGGCAGCGGCCATGGAAAACCTTGAAATCCTCACAAACCATGCAAGCAGCTCCATGAACTAAAAAACGATGGGGTCTTTACCCCATCGTTTTTTTAATTTCCTTCACATTGTTTATTTAAAAATAATAATAAAAGAATGTTTCAACCTACTGTCTGTTTCCATAATCCAAGGAGATCACTTTCATGTTGTCTGTGAATGCCTGCTTTTCTATCGGCAGATTCCGGACGGCTCTTTTCCCAATTCCATATATCTTCGAGAGTTTCTGATAGGGGACGGAATGTTAGTCCATTATTGATGGCTTTATCGTTATCGATAGCCAAAAACCCATTCAAAGGTTCCTTTCCTCCAGGTAAAGGGAATTCTTCTGGTATCCATAAAGGCATTTCTCCCCACGGCTCTACTTTATTGTCCTTTAAAAATTTTTCAGATACCCATGTAAAATCAGCATTACTTCTTGTTACCTTTTTGCAGCCTTCAAGTAATTGCTCCATAGTCAGTGTGTAATCTGGGCCAACGGCATTATACGTACCTGTCATGCTTTTTTCTATCATTTGTATGATCCATTGGGCCAAGTCCCTTGCATCGATAACTTGGATTGGACGTCCGGGGCGTCCAGGAGCTAAAATTTCTCCCCCATCCGCTATCCTTTTAAGCCAGTACGGCAATCGGTCAGTGTAGTCATATGGACCCACTATTTGCCCGGCACGAATTGACAGGACTTTCCCCGGCAGTTCTTTTTCAGCTGCTTTTTCGCTTAATGATTTTAACGGTCCATAATATTCACCGTATATCGGTCCAGCAGTTCCGTGGGTGATCTCCTCTGCTTTATCTTCATTTAGTGTATGAACTTCTCCATTTTCATCAATTCCTGGCTCGGTCGGATCACTGTAAACTGAGATGCTTGAAATATATGTATAGTGTTTAACTTGATTAAGCAATCTGCAGGATTTCGATACAGTTCGCGGGATAAATCCTGATGTGTCAATGACTGCATCCCACTGTCTCCCTTTCAACATTTCCAGGTCCCCGTCGCGGTCCCCTTTTAACTGTTCTATTTCGGGAAAGACATAAGGATCGCTTCCACGATTAAAAAGTGTGACATCATGCCCTTTCCCTATCGCAGCTTTTGCTAAATACCGGCCTAAAAACCGTGTACCGCCCAATAGTAAAATGTTCATAAGATCTCCTCCTCTTTAACGATATTCCATAAAGCATACGCAATACCCTTTCCTAACATTAATAATACTTGCAACTTTTCTTTGATTTTCCCTTTCGGAAAAACTGGCAATATCCTAATCTTTTGAACTTTATTCTTTTTCGCTATAATGAAATGGAAAGAGAGAAAGAAGGTGGAACCGATGCTTGAAAATCTTAAACAAAAATTCCCGAACGCTCTTACCAATAAAAAGGATACTGATGATATTTCTGATTATGTTTGGTTCGAAGAATCCAGAAGTATACTTGGCATTCCCCGTTCAGAAATCACAGCCGAGGAAATCCGTTTATTGGAACTGCTTTTTGCTCCTTCCATAAACCCAAAGAACCTCAATGCACATCCAGACTCATCATGGAAAAATTTTTTATCCGAACCGAATGCACCGTTGCCTTTAACGAGCTGGGAGAATGTTCGATTCCTTCATTTCAAACTGACTCATGCTGATTTTTCCAACTCCGATTTTGAAGAGGCCTTCCTCGCTTTCGTTCCATCTGACGCAGCTATTATCTGGGAAAATGAAACGGCAGGAGTCTTAATTGAAACGGACAAGGATGAACCATTATCAAATAAAGAACTAATCGCCATTTCTTCCACGCTTGAGAGTGATTTTTATGTAAAGACCCGTATGTTCACGGGGCGCTTTCATCCTGTAAATCAAGACCTTCACCATCACTGGGCCCAGGAGAAAAGGTGTTTTGATTTGGCACAGGTGCATCTGCCGGATCTAAAGGTGACTGATTTGGCAGATATCATCCCTCATTCATTAATAAATGATCCATCCTTTAAGAATGCAAAGTGGTATATCAATCAAATTCTTGGCAAGACCAAGCAGGATACTGAGCTTATCAAAACAGTTAAAACGTATATTGAATGTAATTCCAATGCCACCTATGCCGCCAAACAGCTTTATATACATCGGAACAGCTTACAATACCGAATCGATAAATTCTCTGAAAGAACTGGTCTCGATATTAGAAACTTCCGTCATGCCCTTACTGCGTACTTGATTTTTCTTCTGAATGATTAATTTCCATTACAAAGAGGTAATATCATCCTTTTTTGTGCAATGTGCCCATACTTTTTTCTAAACCGATAGCTTAGACTATAGCTAATTGGTACAAGTAATCAGGAGTTTAAAAGGGGGATTTTACATGGCAGAGTTAGTGTTAGATCATATATTCAAGATTTATGATAAAAAGGTGACGGCTGTTAAAGACTTCAACCTTCGTGTTGCCGATAAGGAATTCATCGTTTTTGTGGGACCTTCCGGTTGCGGCAAATCAACGACATTAAGGATGATTGCCGGACTGGAGGACATTTCCCAAGGGGATTTATACATAGACGGCAAGCGAGTCAATGATGTCCCTCCTAAAGATCGTGATATTGCGATGGTTTTCCAGAACTATGCCTTATATCCTCATATGACCGTATTTGACAATATGGCATTCGGATTAAAGCTCAGGAAAACGCCAAAAGCGGAAATCAAGCAAAGGGTCAATGAAGCGGCAAGGATTCTCGGACTTGAAGAGCTGCTAAACAGGAAACCTAAAGCGCTTTCAGGTGGTCAGCGCCAGCGTGTGGCTCTCGGCCGTGCAATTGTAAGGGACGCAAAAGTTTTCTTGATGGATGAGCCATTATCCAATCTCGACGCAAAGCTGCGGGTTCAAATGCGTGCCGAAATCGCTAAATTGCATAAACGGCTCGACACTACAACGATATATGTCACGCATGACCAAACAGAGGCAATGACCATGGCGACACGCCTTGTTGTAATGAAAGATGGTATCATCCAACAGGTTGGTGCTCCAAAGGACGTTTATGAGAAACCAATAAATGTTTTCGTCGGCGGCTTTATCGGATCGCCTGCCATGAACTTCTTTACCGGAACATTAAAAGAAGGCACAATTAAAATAGGCGAACAAACGCTTGAAATACCTGAATTGAAAATGAAAATGCTGCGTGATCAAGGATATGCCGGAAAAGATGTTATCCTTGGAATCCGTCCGGAGGATTTCCATAATGAAGGAGCTTACTTCACGAAGTCCCCTAACACTACATTCACGACCCAAATTGATGTAGCCGAACTCATGGGCGCGGAGATTATGCTCTACTCCACATTAGAGGGGCAGGACTTCGTTGCACGGGTCGATGCCAAGAATATTATTCAGGCAGGGGAAAAGATCGATCTTGCCCTCGACATGAATAAAGCACACTTTTTTGATAAAGGGACTGAACATCGCATTTTAGTTGAAGAAGATGAACAGATGCAGGAAAGCATGAAGTTATCTGCCAATTAAACGTAAAAAGACCCATTCATAATGGGTCTTTTTACGTTTATTTAAATTCATTCCTGGACCAATACCACTTCATCATGTCCGCATTCCGGGCATTTCATGAGATGCGGGCATTGGCCTTTTTGAAGGGATTGAGGGTATCCGTCGTTTTCTTTAAGTATGTCGATATCCATATAAGCACTGTAATCATCCGCGTAGTCCATGAATTTCCCTTTATCCTCAAGATCACTGCCGCATTCCGGGCATTTCACATGAATTTTTCTCAGACCGTTGCAAAGCGGGCATATAGACATTGTTTTTCCTCCTGTTCCCGATACTTATGATTTCAGTATTTGTAGATTCCATTATTTTAACACATGGAAACACCCTCCCTAATACCAGAGGGAGGGCACTACTAATTATTTATTAACCATGTTAGCAGGATCGACCCATGCTTTGAATTCATCTTCCGTCAGGAACTCCAATTTCAACGCCGCTTCTTTTAACGTAGAGTTGTCCTTGAATGCCGTTTTGGCGATCTTGGCTGCTTTTTCATAACCGATATGCGGGTTCAATGCTGTCACCAACATAAGGGAACGTTCTACATTTTCTTTGATTTTATCTTCATTTGCAGTGATGCCTACCGCACAATTGTCGTTGAATGAATGAATGCCTTCCGTCAATAATTTGACCGTCTGCAGGAAGTTATAGATGATGACTGGTTTGAATACATTCAATTCAAAGTTACCTTGACTTGCTGCAAAGCCAATTGTAGCATCGTTACCAACGATTTGTGTTGCAATCATGGTAAGCGCTTCACTTTGTGTTGGATTGACTTTACCTGGCATGATGGAGCTGCCCGGTTCGTTTTCCGGAATGGCTATTTCGCCGATTCCGCTTCTTGGTCCACTTGCAAGCCATCTGACATCGTTCGCAATTTTCATTAAATCCGCCGCCAATGCTTTCAAAGCACCGTGTGCGTAGACGATTTCGTTATGGCTAGTCAATGCATGGAACTTATTATCAGATGTGACAAAAGGGTATCCTGTATCTGCTGCAATTTGTTTGGCAGAGAGTCCAGGGAATTCTTTTTTTGTATTGATTCCGGTTCCTACAGCCGTTCCGCCTAGAGCAAGGTTCAATAATTTTTGGCTGCTTTCTTCAATCATCGCTAGATCCTTATCGAGCATCGCTTTCCAACCGGAAATTTCTTGTCCTAATGTTAATGGAGTAGCATCTTGAAGATGTGTCCGGCCAATTTTCACGACATCCCAAAATTCTTTTTCTTTTGTATCGAATGTATCACGAAGGGCTTTGATGGCAGGGACCAATTTTTCAGCGACTTCCATAAAGGCTGCAATATGCATGGCGGTCGGGAAAGTATCATTTGAGCTTTGCGCCTTGTTAACATCATCATTCGGGTGAAGGGTTTCAGATTCACCATTTTCTTTTAACCACTCATTCCCTTTGTTAGCGACCACTTCGTTCACGTTCATATTACTTTGCGTGCCGCTTCCCGTTTGCCAAACTACAAGCGGGAAATGTTCATCAAGCGTACCTTCAAGGATTTCCCCGCAAATCTTGACGATGGCATTCTTTTTAACTTTGGAAAGATCACCAAGATCATAGTTCACCTTTGCCGCAGCTTGTTTAACGTATGCAAATGCACGAACTAATTCAATCGGCATTTTTTCGTTACCTATTTTGAAATTGTTACGGCTTCTCTCAGTTTGTGCTCCCCAATATTTATCAGCAGGAACTTTCACTTCACCCATCGTATCTCGTTCGATTCTGTATTCCATGTGTTCTCCTCCTATGTTTGCACTATTCATTGAAGACCTTTTGCATATGAAATGAATAATGTCGGATTATTCTTTCTCTCCATACATTGTACAAACTTTATTATTTTAAAGCAAAAATATCCCGCTGACCCTTTCCATGTTTTCTGAAAAATCCAAGTTCCATTCATGTTTATATGAAAATTCAATTATTCTTTTTAGACACATAAAGTGTAGACACCGCTAGGCTCCAATTGACCTGGTCATGAACATCAAAGCATTATCACTCCCAAAATGTCCTTGACAGTATTTTGTATATATAGTAAATTCAAAAGAAATTGAATAATCTAAACTCTTATCGAGAGAGGTAGAGGGAATGGCCCGATGACACCTCAGCAACCTTCATTTGTTTCAAACCAATGAAAAGGTGCTAATTCCACAAGTTTGTGAACTTGGAAGATAAGAAGAATGACTCGTCCCTACTTAATCAAAGTCTTCTTCTTAAAGAAGACTTTTTTTTATTTTATATAACTCAAAGGAGCAGTGAAAACCATGTACAAATCTGAAACATATCTTGCTCAATTAGGAAATCGCAGCGAAACGGCGACAGGAACAGTCAATCCGCCGGTATACTTTTCAACAGCTTTTCGTCACGAAGGAATTGGCCAATCGACGGGATTCGACTACACAAGGACTGGTAACCCTACACGCCAGCTATTGGAGCGATCCATCGCCGATCTGGAAAAAGGAGACCAAGGTTATGCCTGCAGTTCAGGAATGGCCGCCATCTCCACTATTCTTGCCCTTTTTAAATCCGGGGATGCATGGATTGTCAGCGAAGATCTTTATGGCGGTACATATCGTCTGTTAGAACAAGGTTTTAAAAAATGGGGATTGCAGTGTGACTATGTAAACACTTGTTGTTTGGAGGATATCGAAAAAGCCATCACTCCTCACACGAAAGCCATCTTCATCGAAACTCCCACTAACCCCCTTATGCAGCAAACGGACATTAGCGCCGTTGCGGCATTGGCCAAACGATATAATTTATTGTTAATCGTTGATAACACTTTTTACACGCCTCTTATTCAACAACCCATCGTGCTTGGAGCGGATATTGTGATTCATAGTGCAACCAAGTATCTCGGTGGTCATAATGATGTGCTCGCGGGACTGATCGTTGCTAGCGGCGCTGAATTATGTGATGCACTTGCCTTCCATCATAATGGTACTGGAGCTGTCTTGAGCCCATTTGATTCTTGGCTGTTGATGCGCGGAATGAAAACCCTGGCATTGCGGATGGAGCGTCATGAAAAGAATGCTAAGATACTTGTAGATTACTTATCGGAGCATGATTGTGTCACTGATGTATTGTATCCCGGCAGAGGCGGCATGATTTCTTTCCGCATCATTAATGAAGCGGCGGTCAACCCATTTTTACAATCGCTCTCATTAATTTCCTTTGCAGAAAGCCTTGGAGGGGTTGAAAGCTTCATCACCTATCCTGCCACACAAACACATGCCGATATACCGCTTGAAGTCAGAACGGCAAATGGGGTTTGTAATCGCCTGCTTCGCTTCTCCGTTGGCATCGAGGATAGCGATGATTTGATTGGCGACCTGCAGCAAGCATTCGCACATGTAAAAAGGGAGGCACTACGATGACAGGTCATGATTTTAGCTTTGAAACGAAATTACTTCATAATCAACATAAATTCGATCCGGCAACGGGCGGTGTGAGCGTCCCCATTCAGCATGCATCGACGTTCCATCAATCGGATATCGATCAATTCGGCAAATATGACTACAGCAGAAGCGGGAACCCAACTCGCGAGGCACTTGAAGATATCATTGCCGATTTAGAGGAAGGCACTCACGGCTTTGCCTTTTCATCAGGTATGGCTGCCATTTCAACAGCCTTCCTGCTATTGTCTGCCGGAGACCATATCGTCATTTCCGAAGATGTGTATGGCGGAACGTTCAGGATGGTCACAAGCGTATTGACCCGTTTCAATATTGAGCATACCTTCGTTGACATGACGGACCTTGAAAGCGTCAAAGCGGCCGTTCAGCCAAATACCAGGGCCATATACATTGAAACGCCTTCAAATCCGTTACTTAAAGTGACCGATATTCAAGCTGTATGTGATATTGCAAAAAAAGCCGGTGCCTTAAGTTTTGTTGATAATACATTCTTGACGCCCGCATTGCAAAAACCGCTGAATCTGGGCGCTGATGTTGTCCTTCATAGCGCGACGAAGTTTTTATCCGGACATAGTGATGTGGTAGCTGGGCTTGCGGTCGTGAAAGATCCGGAATTGGCGGCAAGACTCGGTTCGCTCCAAAACTCCTTTGGAGCGGTCCTTGGTGTCCAAGATGCCTGGCTTGTAATGAGAGGTTTAAAAACCTTGTCAGTTAGAATGGAACATTCACAAAAAGGGGCAGAAAAGATTGCAGCCTACTTAAAAGATCAGCCCTTGGTGAAAAAAGTGTATTATCCCGGCCTAGCCGATCATCCACAGCACGCCATCCAGAAAGGCCAGTCACTTGGAGCAGGGGCGGTCCTATCTTTTGAATTGGAAAGTGAGGAAATCTTCCGTTCCTTCGTGAACACTGTCGAGCTCCCTGTATTTGCCGTAAGCCTGGGAGCGGTCGAATCCATATTATCTTACCCGGCCAAAATGTCCCATGCTGCCATGCCTGATGATGAAAGGGAAAAGCGGGGCATCACGAACAGCTTGCTCCGCCTCTCTGTCGGACTTGAAAATCCGGACGATATAATCAAGGACTTCGATGCGGCCCTCGTCAATATTGCCAAAGGGGAAGCAATTGCTGCAAAATGAATAAAGGATGGGTGCCTCATAAATTATGGGCACCCTTTTTCCTTGCATCATTATTAACTCTTTTTCTTCCCAGTCATAAAAAAGGCCATCGATTTCCCGATGGCCTGACTCTCAATTCTTCATATTATATTTATCCAGGAAGCGATCCACCCGTCCTCCTTTTTCAGCAAACTTCTGCTTTCCTGTATAATAAGGGTGCGTATCCGAGCTGATTTCCACTTTTAATAATGGATATGTTTGTCCGTCTTCCCAAACGATCGTTTCATTGGACGTCTTCGTGGAGCCTGTCAAAAATTTATACCCACTGTTGGTATCCATGAATACCACTTGTTGATAATCGGGATGAATTTCTTGTTTCACTATTATCACCTCATCGTCAGTATAGGCATATCTTAAACGTAATGATTACTATTATCAATAATTATGCTTGAAGGTACCAAAAGTCGGTACCCTCATTATAGTTTAATCTTGATGATTCACCCTTATTCAATTGTGTTCAACCAGCCATGCCTTTATGCGGACCAGCCTGCAGTTCATACATTTGATAATACTTCCCTTTTAGTTCCATTAATTCCTCATGTGTACCTTGCTCAGCAATCCGCCCTTTATCCAGTACAAGAATCTGGTCGGCATTTTTTATCGTGGAAAGTCTATGTGCAATGATGAAGGTTGTTCTCCCTTTTTTCAGCACTTCCATCCCCTCCTGGATAATTGCCTCGGTTTCGGTATCGATGCTCGCTGTCGCTTCATCTAAAATCAATATGGCCGGATTGAATGCAAGAGCACGGGCAAAAGAGATTAGCTGCCGCTGCCCGGAAGACAGCGTTCCGCCTTTTTCGATCACGGGTTCGTCCAGCCCTAAAGGAAGATGCTTCAGCACTTTGTCCCCCCCGACATCTCTTAATGATTTTTCAACCATTTCCCTTGTAATGTCTTTATGATTCAGACTGATATTGGAGGCGATGGTGCCAGTAAATAAATAGGGATCCTGAAGGACGATTCCCATATGCTCACGAAGCGTCTGATGAGGGATATCCAATATATTCGTGCCATCGATTTTAATTTGGCCTTCACTGCTGTCATAAAAGCGGAACAATAAATTCATTATGGAACTTTTTCCTGACCCAGTATGGCCAACTAAAGCGACCGTTTCCCCTTGTTTAGCGGAGAAGGAAATGTCCTTTAACACATATTCATTATCCTTATAACCAAAAGAAACATTTTCGAATTGCACGTTTCCTTTGTATCTGGATATGTTTTCATCACTGACTGCCAATCCCTGCTCATCCAATAAACTGAATGCCCGCTCCCCTGCAACAAGCGCCTGTTCAAGATTAGCGAACTGATTGACGATTCCATGAAGCGGATGAAGCAGGCGGCTGATCAAATCAACAATTGCATACATCATCCCTAAGGAAATGGCCGAACTGGCTGTAAGGGAAATCCCGCCGAAATACCAGACGAATGCCATAAGCGCCAAAACCTTAATGACGCCAATCAAGTTTCCACCCGTCAACGAATTCAAATGGAGCATTTTATTTTGATAGGAATAATGCTCCCTGTTTAGATTTTCAAAAGATTGCTTTGTCTCCTTTTCACGTCCAAATGCCTGAATGATGCTCATTCCAGAAATAGATTCATTGATCATCCCATTAATATCGCTGACCCGTTCCCGAATGATGTGATTATATTTCGAGGCGAATTTACGGTATACCATCGTCCAGATAACGATGATCGGAATAAGTAACGTGCCGATGGTACCGACTCGTGGATCCAGAATATACAAAGCAATTAGAACGCCGAAAATATTAATCGTACTCGAGAAGAAGTTGGCGAGCACGGTTACATATAATTCCCGGATCGCTTCCGTATCATTAGTGACCCTGGCTACAACTTTACCCGCTGGCATATTATCGAAATAACGTATCGGCAGACGGGAAATATGCGTAAAAATATCATTTCGCATCTTCTGTATGATTCGGTTCGCCGCTTTCTGTAAATAAAAACTCTGCCCATATTGAAAAATGGAGGAAAGGATGACAAGACTAAAATAAAAAGCCACAAGCTTTATGATCCGAGGGATTTCCGGTTGGTAAAATCCCATCACTTCCTGACTCGTCAATTTCACTGCTTGCGTACGCTGCTCTTTCCCGTCTTTCCTTATTATCAATGATTGGTCCTCCAAGGTTCTGCGCCCATCGATAGGGACAGCCTCATTTACGAAGACAAATTGATTGCCGACCTGCAGAACATGTACTTCCCTGCCTTTCTTCTCACCTTTTGCAAAGTAATCAGCCCGTTTATACCAATTTCCATCATACTTGACAGCATCTTTTCCTTTACCCGCTTCATACCAGGAAGATTCAATGCCAAGTATATGTGAATCGATGATTTTCTTGGCAACGAAAGGACCCGTTAAATCGGCGGCTACCGAAAGTGCCAGCATGATCAGGGCGCCAATGATCAATTTTTTATAAAGGGCAGCATAATTAAAAAGTTTCTTTACGACCTTCATGCCTTCACCTCCGTCCCTTCGTCAACCTGCTGTCGCTCATATTGCTCCTTATACCAGCCATCATTCTGCAGTAAATCCGCATGAGTCCCCTCTTCGATGATCTCTCCGCTGTCCAATACGATTATCCTGTCCGCGTGCTGAACGGCCGATAAGCGATGGGTTGTGATGATGGTCGTTTTTCCTGCTCGTTCATTTTGGATATTTTCGATGATCGTCGTTTCCGTTTTTGCATCTACAGCGGATAAGGAATCATCCAATATAAGGATTTCCGGATTTTTGATCAGTGCCCTGGCAATCGAGATCCTCTGCTTTTGCCCTCCGGATAGTGCGACACCCTTCTCACCGACGAGTGTCTCAAGACGGTTTGGCAGCATCATTAAGTCCTTCTCAAAATCCGCAAGCCGGATAGCTTCAGCCAGTTCATCTTCGGTTGCATCCATTTTACCGAATAAGATATTTTCCCTAACAGACTTCGAGAATAAAAAATGGTCCTGGGGAACGTAGCCGATCCATTTACGAATATCTTCAAGGGTCAGTTGCTCCAGCGGCATGCCTGCAAAAGCGATTTCACCTTTTCCTAATGGGTATTCCCGCAGCAATTGCTTCACGAATGTCGTTTTTCCACTACCTGTTTTCCCCACTATCCCCAATGTTTGACCGCGCTCAAGCTGAACGGAAATATTGGATAGATTCACAACCGTTGAGGAAGGGTATGTAAAATACACTGAATTGAATTGGATATTTCCCGGATTCGCAATACTCTCCAGCCCCAATGAATTCTTCACATCCGCTTCATGTGAAAGGGTATCCTGAACACGATCTAGCGAAGCATTTCCCCTTTGCATGACATTGATCAGTTCACCCACCGCGATCATCGGCCAAATTAACATGCCTAGGTACACATTGAACGAAACAAGTCCGCCAAGAGTTATGGCCTGTTGAAATACAAGGTAAGCCCCATAGCCCAACCCGATTAAATAACTGATGCCAATGATAATGCTGATCGTCGGATCGAAGAGGGCATCGATTCTTGCCACGGCTAGATTTTTGCGATATACATCCTCGGTCATTTCATCAAACCGCTTTTCATCTTCCCGTTCCTGGACATAGGCCCGGATAACACGGACACCTGAAATGGATTCCAGGACCTTGTCATTTAAAGTACCAAAGGCTGCTTGTGCATCCGTAAAACGTTTGTAAATTTTCTTCACGTAAATTTGCATCATCACTGCCATGATTGGAAGCGGCAGAACCGCCGCAATCGTCAACTGCCAGCTGATCGTGGCTCCCATCATGACCACTACCGTAATGGTGAACAGCACAGCGTCAACGAGGGTCAATATCCCGAAACCAGCTGTGAGGGATATTGCCTTTAAATCATTGGTTGCCCTTGCCATTAAATCCCCTGTACGGTTTTTTTCATAAAAGCTCGGCGTCATTTTCAGCAAATGGCCCATAAATCCGGATCTTAGTTTTCGTTCGACCAAGTTTCCGCCGCCGAATAACAGATAACTCCATAAGTAACCAAATAGATAACTGCCGATCAGTACAATCAGCAAATAAATAACGTATTTCATGACCCCTTCCTGCGTCATGCTGCCATTGTTCATATCATCGATGGCATTCCCGACAAGTTTTGGCGGGATAACCTCCAAGATATTCACTATACATAGAAATAAAATCGCCAAGGTGTAACGCTGCCACTGTTCTTTAAAGAACCAGGACAGCTTTTTAAAAATCGCAAACATGAATTCCCCTCCCTTTTGATCAACTCTTTCACTCGCTAACCGCTTTCTGGATCTCCCGGCTGCAATAAAATTTCCAATGTCTTTTGTCTCATTTTAAAATTCCTCCTATCTTTTATATGGAAAGGATGCGAATGCACCTGTAGTCCAAATGCCAAAAAGCCCCCGCCAATTAGCGGAAGCTTTTTTAAATGCGTAATAACACATATAAAAAGCGCAGGCCGCGAAAATTCCACAACCTGCGCTTTAAAATGATCAATGAACACGTCGGATTCTATGTCTAGAAAGACAAGGTCTCAGGGCAGGCGGACGTATGATATTCGATTATGACATCACTGTGCTTAACTGATTTAGTCATGACGTTCGCCTCCTTTTTCATTAATTAATGGTAATTTTTAACTTATATTTAAAGATTACTACGTTTGCATATTTTTGTCAATTGAGACTTTTCTAGATTATTGATGGATAATCCTTTATTCTTATAAGAATGACGTAACCTAAGGAGGTTCAGCATATGCAATGGAGAAAATATATACTCCTGGCGGTTCCCTTTTTATTATCATCCATTTTCATCTTATTTGCCGTACCGGTCCAATATAGATTTTTATCCTTCATGCCTGTGTTTCTTTTCTGGATAGTCTATTATATTTTATTGTACCTGGAAAAGAAGAAGAAAAGATGACCTCACCTTGGGGGCGTTGCAAATGCAACGCCCCTTTCTTGACGGCTCTGCATATAATGATCGAAAAACAACCGTGGTGATTGTATGCTCTCCCAATATTTGCAAAAGCTGTTGGGTAAACACCCTGCCAAAACAAAACCCATCATCGATGATGAAAGATATGGCACGCTAAAATCCCTTTTACAAAATGAGCTCTTTCAGCCTTTTGATGAGTCAAAAGCTTTTTTCCCTGAGGAAACCGCTCTTATAAAAAGCATTCGAACCGAGACTGCTGCCTTGAACCGGAACAATATCACAAGAACACAAGCATATCTTGCCTTTTACAATCGTAATCCAGAGGTCCATTGGGCCTTTTTAGCACATATGGTTTCGAGGAATGGAGGATACCATATGACTGACTTGAAAAGCTCAGCCATGACCCACCTCTTTGACCAATCGGAACGGCAGAAATTCTTCCTGTTCCTTGAGCGCGCCAATTCAGCCATATTTGATGATGCCTTCCCCCAGCTTCTTTTATATGAACATTCTAAACAAAAAGAACTTCCGCTAAGAAGGTATTTACCGGTATTCCGCATTTCAAGATTCATGGCCCCGATTTGGGAATCTTTCATTGAAGAGCCCCATTCACCCCTTTTGACAACGGCCCTTATCATTAATGAGCAAAGAATGCTTCAGGAAAGGATATTAAAACGCACCCGTCATGGTGAAATCCTCCGCAGGCTTGATTTTCAGCTGCAGGAATACTTAGGCTTCATGAAAGTGATCTTTCCTTATGCAAACAAGCAAAAGGGACTTCATTCCTTGACCGGCCTTACCGTTGAACGCTTTGCCGACCCGAAACAGCGTATTGAAACGGGGAAATCATTATATGAGCTTCTTTTTCAGCATCCGGTGGTTTTTCGCGGTGTTGGCCAATTTACTAAAGAGATTCCCCACACGGGTTCCAGAGAGGATTACTGGGCAAGCATATATACCTCTGATGCATCCACTTCAAAAGATGATAAAGTCTACAGCCCCACTCTTCATGATGCATGGGAAGATCAACTATTCTTTCCTCCCCATTCCTTTGATTGGTTCACGAATGTAAGCTTCATAGAAGATTTACAAAGCTTACCGATCATTAAAAAGTCGGACCTGACCAACGAGGTGCTCGAAAATGTCAAGCATCTCAAAACCCTTAACGGAATGAAAGCCATTTTCTAGCATCAAGCCTCTTACTTTGAATATCCCTTCCCCCATTTGGCAAGAATGGTTAGCAAAAAAGAATGGGTGAAGCAAATGAGAGGCATTGTACTATTGAATCCAAATTACAAAATCGGGGATTTACATACTGATGAAAGCTTTGCAATCCAAAAGATCGTGACGGACAAGTATATGGAAGAGAAGAATATTTCCTCGGTCATACTCAATCCGTATCAAATCCACCCTTATTACACAATCCCGCATGAGCTTTTATTCAATTTACAAAGTAAAAAAGCGGGTCAAATCGATTCCCTTGTGCTTCACTCCCTAGAAACGATCGAACGCTTCAACTATATTTACCCTGAAAAATGGCTTGAGCTATGCGGATATTTCAAAGAGGTTATCAGTGTCACGACTCAAACTCCCGTTAGGAAATATGAAGTAAATTAATGCTTATCATGGTACTTAAGTCATTGTGAATGGATTCTAAGGTTTAAAGACCTTTTTTTCATTCATTTACAAAATGTCCTTCCTAGCGCTTTTGCCACAAGAGCGACTCATATATGCATCTCTCCTCATGATTGTCGCTTTGCCGCTTCTTCCTCTCTTTATCTATTAAAACCCCATTGACATTTATATTTATATCAATTTTCCCAATTATAAGATTACTAGGGATTATATAACTCCAGAACATTCTTTTGGAAATATAGATAAATTTACGGATAAAGCATAGAAAAATAAGTTAATTTTATATATCATTGGAGATAGGAATTTTCTTATTTTTTACTTTTACTAGAAAGGAATGTTAATGATGGCCAAAGAAAAAAAGAAAAAAACCCCAATTCCTTTCCGACTGAACTTTATGTTCTTTTTAATATTCATTTTATTTTCAAGCTTAATAATCCGGCTTGGCATCGTCCAAATCGTGTATGGGGATGATTACCTCCGCGAAGTCGACCGAACGGAAAACGATGTGGCCAATACCCCGGTTCCCCGTGGTAAGATGTATGACCGCAACCTGAATCCGGTCGTTGATAATGAGCCACGTAATGCCATTACCTATACGAAATACCCGAATACGAAAACGGCAGATATGGTGAAGACGGCGGAAATCCTTGCCACCTTGATAGAAAAGGATACCAAAAAGGTAACCCTGCCGGATAAAAAGGATTTTTGGATTTTAAAACATCCGAAAGAAGCCGAAGCCTTGATTACCAAGGCCGAGAGGAAGAAAGTAGTCGAAAAGAAACTGGAGCAAAAAGATTTATACAAACTTCAAATGGAGCGGGTAACCGATGAGAATATCAAGGAATTCTCCAAAGATGAATTGGAAGTCATCGCCATCTTCCGGGAATTCAATAGCGGCTATGCCCTCGCACCGTCGATCGTGAAGAATAAAGATGTCACCACTAAGGAATTCGCCAGGGTCAGCGAACATTTGGATGAAATGCCAGGTGTGGATGTAACGACGGATTGGGAAAGGACCTATAAGTATGACGAGACCCTCCGCTCGGTTCTTGGCAAGGTCTCTTCTTCCGAAGAAGGCATTCCCAGTGAAAATATCGACTATTACCTGGCACGCGACTATACCAGGAATGACCGGGTCGGAAAAAGTTATATTGAAAAACAATATGAAGATGTCCTGCGCGGTCAAAAGACGCGGATTGAAAATGTGCTGAGCAAAGGGGAAGTCATCAAAACGAATACCCTCACTGAAGGGCAAAGCGGAAAAGACTTGGTCCTTACAATTGATATGGAGCTGCAGCAACAGGTTGAAAAAATCATCGAGAGAGAATTGTCGAAATCGAAAGCTAAAGGAAATACCTACTTATTGGATCGTGCCTTCGTCGTTTTAATGGACCCGAATACAGGCGAGGTGCTCACGATGGCCGGCAGGCAATACGGCCGCAACAGTAAAACCGGCTTGACCGAAATGAACGATTTCGCTCTTGGAAACATTACGACATCCTATACGATGGGGTCATCTGTTAAAGGAGCCACTGTCTACACGGGCTTTCAGACAGGAGCCATCGCACCAGGGTCAGCTTTTTTTGACAGAAAACTCCTTTTAGCAGGGGCTAATCCCAAAGGATCTTATAGTGATTTGGGTTATGTAACCGATGTCTCTGCGTTAAAGAAATCGTCGAATGTCTATATGTTCATGACGGCAATCAAAATTGCCGGCGGTCATTATATCCCTCACCGGCCGTTAGGAATCAACCGGGAAGCTTATTCAATCATGCGGAATCATTATGCCCAATTTGGATTGGGTGTCCGCACAGGCATCGACCTGCCAAATGAATCCGTAGGGTTTAAAGGAGTCGATATGTCAACAGACGGATTGCTGCTGGATTTATCGATTGGCCAGTATGATACATATACTCCTATGCAATTGGCACAGTATGTTTCAACGATTGCAAATGGCGGAAAAAGACTTGAGCCCCATATGGTCAGGGAAATCAGGAATCCTTCCAATGAACACCAGGAATTGGGCAGCGTTTTTAAAACAATGAGTCCTAAAGTATTAAACGATTTAGGCGGGAAAGACGTTTGGATGCAACGTGTCCAGGAAGGATTCAGACAGGTTGCCCAGGAACCAGGCGGGACGGCATATAAATATTTCGGCGGGAAGTCCTACCGTGCGGCAGCAAAAACGGGTACTGCCGAGGCCTTTTACGATGGACCGCGGAGAAATCAATATAGCGCGCCAGTCCCGACTATCAATTTGACGCTTGTAGGTTATGCACCTCACAATAATCCGGAAGTGGCATTTTCTGTCGTCGTGCCATGGGTGTATCAAGGCAAGCCCTCTGATGATATTAACAAACGGATCGGGCGGGACGTAATGGACGCCTACTTTAAATTGAAGGAAAAAAGAGCAAAAGGTGAATCTGATGCAGATAAAGCAGTAGAAAGCACTCAATGATGATTACAAAAAAGGCCTGCTCGTAATCGAGCAGGCCTTTTTATGATGCCCGTTTATTCCAGCTTTTGAACGAATTCCTTATAAAGGGCCCTAAGTGCATCTCCCCTGCTGATGATGCCGACGACTTTATAATTTTTGTCCACGACGGGGATTTTCTTGAAATGATGCTTGGAAAGGACCTTTATCAATTCATCTAACGGATCTTCGGGAGATAGCTTTGTAATCCTTTTATTTTTAATGATTTGTGAGACTTTATCATTCATTTTGGATGTAACCTTTTCATCCAACTCTTCACCGGGAAGAACCGTAATATAGGTGAAATACCCCATGATGGCTTCCTCTGCGGGTGTCAAGTAACGGAGGATATCCCCGTCCGTCACCATTCCCAATAGCTTATCATGTTCATCCACAACGGGGACCCCGCCCACTTTATTTTCGATTAAGATCCGCAGAATTTCCTTTAATGTAAAATCAGGACGGGCTACGTAGACTTCCCTTATCATGAAATCCTTAACTAACATATTACCACCCCTTTTTTAAGTTTATACGTTCTGTATTCATCTCTCTCTATTAATACCCTTACTTACTCTATTTAAAAACCCTTGCCGCCTGAACTGCCTTTTTCCAGCCATCATATAAATCCTTCCGTTCCTGTTCTTCCATCTCGGGTTCGAATTTCTTATCGACTGCCCACAGCTTTGAAACCTCTTCCTGATCTTTCCAATATCCGACAGCAAGCCCAGCTAAATACGCTGCCCCTAAAGCTGTCGTTTCACTAATGACCGGTCTTTCGACTGGTACATTCAGGAGGCCGCTTTGAAATTCCATCAAGAAATTGTTTTTGACAACGCCGCCATCGACCCTCAATGCCTTTAGGTTAATCCCTGAATCGACTTCCATGGCCTTAAGTACATCTTTTGTCTGGTAGGCCAGCGCTTCCAATGTTGCCCGGACGAAATGCTCCTTCGATGTCCCCCTTGTCAGTCCGAATACAGCTCCCCTGACATCACTATCCCAATAAGGGGTACCTAATCCAACAAATGCGGGAACTACATAGACACCATCGGCTGAAGTGACCCGCAAAGCATACTTTTCACTGTCTTTCGGATCATGCAAGAGTTTCAGCCCATCCCTTAACCATTGTATGGCCGAACCTGCGACAAAAATACTGCCTTCCAAGGCATATTGGACTTTTCCATTCAGCCCCCATGCAATCGTGGTCAACAGGCCATGCTCTGATTTCACTGCCTTTTCTCCTGTATTCATCAGCATGAAGCATCCTGTGCCATACGTATTCTTAGCCATTCCTTTTTCAAAGCATTCTTGTCCGAACAAAGCGGCCTGTTGATCTCCCGCTGCCCCGGCAATCGGGATTTCGTGCCCAAAGAAATGGTGTGGCGCTGTTTTCCCGTATATCTCCGATGAAGAGCGAACATCCGGGAGCATCGATCGCGGCACTTGCAGGATTTCCAGTAGCTCTTCGTCCCACTTCAGGTCATGAATGTTATACATCAGCGTCCTTGAAGCATTCGAATAATCGGTTACATGTGCTTTACCACCCGAAAGTTTCCATATCAGCCACGTATCGATCGTACCAAACAATAAGTCTCCGTTTTCAGCCTTTTCCCGTGCCCCATCTACATGGTCGAGAATCCATTTCACCTTTGTACCGGAAAAATAAGCATCAATCAACAAACCGGTTTTTTGCAAAAATAAGTCTTCGAGACCTCCATCCTTCAATTGCGTGCAAATTTCGCTTGTCTGCCGGGATTGCCAGACGATGGCGTGATGGATCGGCTGACCTGTTTCCTTATCCCATACCACGGTCGTCTCCCGTTGATTCGTTATGCCAATTCCAGCGATCTGTTCAGGCTTTACATTCATTTCCGATAGACAGGAAGCGATTACCGCTAGGATGGAACCCCAAATTTCATTGGCGTTATGCTCCACCCATCCAGGATTTCTGAAATATTGGGTGAATTCCTTTTGGGCAATATGCAAAACCTCCCCGCTTTTATTAAATAAAATGGCCCGGGAACTTGTCGTTCCCTGGTCCAATGATAGTATGTAAGTCTCCATGGCTGTCTCCTCCTGCACTTAAGAAAAAGTTCATTCCCGCTTAAGTGTCATGCTGTTTTTCTTCCTACATTTTACTAGATATACCCGTGAAAACAAAAAATATATAAATTACGGCGAAAAATTGAAAAATATTGGCAGGTTAAGAGTTTATCTTTTACAATGAAAATAAGATTGATAGGAGGAATGGAAAATGAATAACCATGAAATAGATTTTAAATTATATGGAGATGACATGCAGTTTGTTGAAGTGGAATTGGATCCTCAGGAAACGGTGATTGCCGAAGCTGGAAGTTTGATGATGATGGAAGATCAAATCAAGATGGAAACCATCTTTGGCGATGGGTCATCGAATGGTGACAGCGGAATGATGGGTAAGCTATTCGGTGCCGGGAAACGGCTCCTTACTGGTGAGAGTCTTTTCATGACGGCTTTTACGAATGAAGGACGAGATAAAAAACATGTTTCATTCGCCTCGCCTTATCCAGGTAAAATCATTCCGATGGATTTAAGCGAGCTCGGCGGGAAAATCATTTGTCAAAAAGACGCATTCCTGGCGGCAGCGAAAGGCGTTTCAGTCGGAATTGAGTTTCAAAGAAAGATAGGGGCAGGCTTCTTTGGCGGTGAAGGCTTCATCATGCAAAAACTTGAAGGAGATGGAATGACCTTCGTTCATGCCGGCGGCACAATCCATAAAAAAGAATTGGCTGCAGGAGAGATCTTACGGGTCGATACAGGATGTTTAGTAGCGATGACTAGCGGGGTAGATTATAATATTGAAACTGTAAAAGGCGTGAAAACAGCTTTATTCGGTGGCGAAGGTTTATTCTTTGCAACATTAAAAGGACCAGGAACCGTCTGGGTGCAATCTTTGCCATTCAGCCGGCTTGCAAGCCGTGTATTTGCTGCAGCTCCGCAAAATGGAGGATCCTCCGAAGAAGGCAGCGTAGCTAGAGGCTTATTCAATTTATTCAACGATAAATAAGAACCGGACCAATGACTGCCATCATGGCAGTCATTGATCTCTTTTGAAAAGGATGGGTAGCTACATGCAGCTTGTTAAGTGGTCCTACATGAGACGCTATAATATCAAGGCAATTTTTGATCAATTCCCGAATTCGCCTGTTATTTTCCGAAAAATAAGAGATTACTATTTTGTTTATACCATTCACTGGACAGCTGCCGATGGCCCTATCGGCATAAAGGAGCTTGAAGAAATGGAACAGCTGCTCAACCGGGAACTCGGGACTGAACTGCAATATCTTTATCGGAAAAAATGAGATTACTCCTCGTACATCATTTTTCTTGTCATGCCTCCATCGACGATAAGGTCAGCACCCGTAACGAAATCATTTTCCGATGCCGTCAAATAAAGACAGGCCCTTGCAATATCCTCAGGCTTGCCAACCCGATTGGAAAAATGCTGCTGGTGATCTTTATCCCTCAGCGATTCATAATCTCGCGTTTCAATCCATCCCGGAGAAATCGAATTGACCGTAATTTTCTCTTTGCCTAAAGAAGCGGCAAGTGCATGTGTCAGTGCTTTGATCCCTCCTTTTGTCGCTGCATAGGATTCCGAATCAGGTTCAGACATCACCGCTCTGGTTGATGCCAAATTGATGATTGCACCTCCCTTTTCATTTTTCCGCATCGATTCTGCAGCAGCCCGGGAACAAAGGAAAACACTGCGCAAATTCGTATTCATCATATCGTCCCATTCCTCAATCGTCAGGTCATAAAGCGATTTGAATAATGCCTTTCCTGCATTATTGATTAATATATCAATGGTCTTATATGTTTTTAGAGTTACATCCATCAAATGATGGATGTCAGCTTCCTTGCGTACATCCGTTTTGACGAACATGGCTTCATGACCGTTACTTTTGAGCTCTTCCACATACGAAAGACCTTCCCGCTCGTCCAAATCTGCGAGAACGACTGAAGCGCCGCTTTCTGCATATCCCTTTGCCACGCCTCTCCCTATCCCATTCGAAGCGCCAGTTACAATCACCGTTTTATTTTTGAAACCCATTATTCCATCCTCACTTTCACAGATTTGTCCCTATCATAATATCCAATTCGCTACACTTCAAACAATTTCCATCATCAATAACCTGGAGGACCCTTATATTTTTCTAGCTGCCCTAAAGTGATGTATGATAGATAATAACAGCAAGAATGAACCAGATTGAACGGGATCCGCTATTATCTTTCTTACGGTGTAAAAAACTTATATTGGAGGAATGTAAAAATGGACTTATTAAAAAATGTGTTTTCTTTAGGATTAGGTGCTGCCGCTGCTACAAAAGAGCAAATTGAAAAAGCAGTGGACTCTCTTGTCAAAAAAGGCGATATCAGCAAAGAAGACTCCAAGGTCCTTTTGAAGCAATGGGTCGAAAAAGGGGAACAAGCCCAAAAGCAGCTGGATGATTCCATCAAGGCCAAAGTCAACCAAGCGCTCAATGGCCTAAACTTGGCAACTAAAGAAGAAGTTCAGGAATTGGAGCGCCGTATCGTAATTTTGGAGAAGCAGAACCAAAACTTACAATCGTGACAGGAGGTACTTCAATGTTTCGCAAGCGACTGAAACACGCACATCGTTACCAGGAAATCATTAATGCCTTCTTGAAAAATGGTTTCGGTTACTTCATCTATCGCCTGGGATTATCCGAGAGCAAAGCGGGATCGAAACTCCAACCCGATGAAAACCTGAACCTCCGCTCAATCGGAGAGCGGCTGCATAAGATATTACAAAGCTTGGGACCAACATTCATTAAACTTGGTCAGATTGCAAGCACTAGGCGTGATTTCGTTCCCGATGAGATCGTCCGCGAACTTGAAAAGCTACAGGACCAGGTGACCCCTTTTCCATTTGATAAGGTTCGCAAAATTGTCGAAGCCGAATTGGGTGATTCTTTGGAAAACATTTTTCTTGAATTTAATGAAACCCCTCTGGCAACCGCTTCAATTGGACAGGTCCATACGGCACGCCTTCCTTCACAGGAAGTCGTAGCAATCAAAGTGCAGCGGCCCGATATTCTGCCGACAGTGGAAACGGATTTGGAAATTCTCGATGATTTGGCAAGACTTATGGAAGCTCGCATATCTTGGGCAAGACGCTACCAAATCAGAAAAATGATTGATGAATTCGCTAAATCACTACGCGCAGAACTCGATTATAACTCCGAGGGTCGAAACGGGGAAAGAATTGCCAAGCAGTTCATCGATGATCAAGGGTTTAAGGTACCAAGGATCCATTGGGAGTTTTCCACAAAAAGGGTCCTGACGATGGATTTCATTCAAGGAATTAAGATCAACCATTATAAGCAGCTTGATGATGAAGGTTATGATCGCCGGCAAATCGCAGAAAGATTAGCGAACTCCATGCTTCAGCAAATATTGATTGATGGATTTTACCACGGCGACCCCCATCCGGGCAATATCATCATTTTGCCGGGAAATGTCGTCGCACTCATGGATTTCGGAATGGTGGGACGTCTGGAGGAAGAAACGAAGTATCAGTTCGCCTCGCTAGTCATAAACCTGAAACGCGGAAGCACCAATGGATTGATCAAGACGCTTTCAGATATGGGCCTCCTGACGGACGAAATCGATATGGCTCCATTAAGGGGGGATATTGATGAGCTGCGAAATAAATATTATGATATCCCATTGAGCCAAATCAGTTTAGGCGGAGCAGTCAATGACCTGTTCACTGTTGCCAATCGGCATCAAGTCCAAATCCCTCCCGAATTCACGATGCTCGGCAAGGCTCTGCTTACCATGGAGGCCATTGTCGAAGGGTTAGATCCGAATTTCAGCATCATGAAGGCAGCTGAACCTTTTGGGGAGAGGCTTTTTAAGGAACGCTACAATCCAAAAAACATTGCGAAAAACGCCTGGAATCAATTCATCGAGTCTGCTGAAGCCATTGCCGAACTGCCCAAGGATGTCAAGGAAGTGACAAGTATCATTAAAAAAGGGAAATTGCGGCTCGATATCAACATTCCCGAACTTCAAGTATTTTTACATAAGCTTGATCAAATCTCGAACCGGCTGTCGTTCAGTATTATCCTGCTTGCATTCAGCATAATTATGGTCGGTCTCATTATCGGCTCTGCAATAGGCGGGGAAACCTTAATCCTATGGAAAATACCGGTTATCGAGATTGGATTTGTCGTTGCAACCCTGATGTTCTTACTTATGCTCTACACCATATTCAGATCCGGAAAAATGTAACCTACTATAAAAGGGGTTCAGATTGGTTTCATCCCGAACCATGAATTTAAAACAAGTCCTTATCCTTTAAGTTTTTTACTGCAATTCTCACTGGATTGAAGAAATTTACGACACTCCTGCCGAATAACTGGGCTAGCCGAAACCCACAGACGCTTGCATTGATGAGGCTTGTCTACAGTTGGAAAGGGAGTGGATTTCCGAAAGCAGGTTTTCCAGCAGTCTGAAGGGAACCCCTTTAATGCAGGGTTCCCTTTTCGTGATTTCATTCATTGGTTATTTATCCGTCGTTCATATGAAACGGCATACGCACTATGGCGAAAATTCAAGATCCGGTCTTCCGAGCACTCGATTCCTTCAGAAATATTGGTTGGATCAAACAATAAAGAATCTTTACACACTTCCGATTTTTTGGAGATCATTAAATGCCCAATCGTGATTACCTGTTTATCTTCCGGCCAAGCTGTGGTTGGATCGTCAGTCGGGTCATTTTCCCCTCCTATTTGTATGTTCAATTTAAAGCCCACCGGACCTTCTTTCAGCCTCTCTTCCATTTCTTCATTCAGATACTCTGGCGAATGCTTGGCCAAATCCTTTCTTTCTAGCATACTAAGGCCGGCATCAGGTACCCACTCGTACTTGATGGCCTGCCTCCTTCCTTCCGCGTTAATGAAATAGAATGCATGAATGGAATAATATTGACACGTTGAGAAACTGGCTGGAGAACGCATTTCTTTAAGCATTTGCAGGCTTGCCTTGCTTTCTGGATACTTCCACAGGATTTTTGCAAGCTCTTTCAGATTTGGGAAACCTTCTTTGGCAGATTTGAAAAAGCCAGCTATATCAACAAACGCTTCCGGTGTTTTCGCAAAGAATAACGGAATGGTCACAGTATTAAGATCTGACACCTCTCCATTCGGCAATTGAAACTTGACTGCCATGCCCTTTACAGGGGAAATGGCATCAGGATGGCTTGGAATCGGCGAGCTATTTGAAAACCGAATGATCGCCGGCACGGCTTCATCCTGAAGATGCGAAGCCACCGTTAATGGGGACGCTTTTCCGTTTGGGGTAAAAACCCCCTCATAAACATATCCCCTTGCATGTGCACGCCGATAACCAGGATATTTTCCAGCTACATCTTCAATCACATTAACTGCTTCCCTGGCTAATTCAGGTTTCAAGTCGTCAGTTTCCTCCAACATACCTCACCCCACCTTTTCAGATTATAATCCACTATTACATGTACCCTTTATTCCATTAGCTTATTCTTTCTTGAATCACCGAAAGCATTGATTGCAAAAAAACACCTGGAAATATCCAGGCGCTGCAAACTTATGTATACCTTTATGGACACGTGATTTTATCCATTAATTCAAATGATCGGCCTACAGATCTCTTTTTCTTCCATTAGAAAAATACTCATTCCTATTCCCGCTCCACCTGTGAAAGGATCACATGGGTAACGGTTGCCGCAAAAGGAATGGTCCGATTGATGAATTCCTCCACTTCTTCAAGACTCTGAGTGTGGATTTTCAGCATAAAGCAAGCCTGCCCGGCAATTCGATAACAAAAGTCAACATTCGGCACCTCGGAGATATACTTTTTGAATTTCTCATATTCCCCATTTTTTATCGTTGCTTCCACGATACACTCAATTGGAAAACCGATCTTTTTATGATCAATCTCGGCAACATACCCTTTAATGATCCCGAACGACTCCATTTGCCGTACCCGTTCGGCAACGGTGGGAGCAGAGAGGTTTACTTTCTTTGCCAATTCCCTCATGGAGATGCGGCTATTCAACGTTAATTCGGCAAGGATGCTCTGGTCTTTCTCATCTATTTTCATTTTTAAATTATTCCCCTTCCTCTCTTTACATTCTTTCATTATTCAACCGCATTTCTTTACAAACGGAATTAAATTTCTTGGTTTTTTATATTAGGATTATCTCAAAGGAGAGATGTTCATGACAAGAATAAAAAAATTATCACAGGGATCCAGTCCATTTCAAAGATTATTTCATTCTGAAGAGATTTCGCATAAATGGTCGGAGCTTTCAGATTGCATATCTGCAGATGGGAAACTTTCGGAGAAGTTAAAGGAAAACGTCAGAAGGGTGCTGGCATACGGTAATGGCTGCTCATACTGTCAGGCAAAAGGGACTCCACTAAAGCCGGAAGATATGAAAGAAAGCTATGCAATCGCCTTTGCGGAGGTATTTCTCTTGCAACGTGAAAAAACGGAGGAAAAATTTTTCCAGGTGTTGAAGGAGGCATTCAGTGATGAAGAAATTTCTGAACTATTGGCATTCATTTGTTTTACAACCGCCCAGCAATATTTCGGGGCTTTGATGGATTTAAAATAACGACAAAAAGGAACAGGCGCATTGCCTCGTTCCTTTTGTAATAAACCTATTTTCTAGTTTGAACGGTCACCGAATCCTTATAAATTGAATTACCACCTAGGATTTCGCCCCATGATCCTCCATTTCATTGATCCTTGGAAGAATGGAGCGGGAAGGTACCGGGGATGTCAAAACCACGGATGTATTCAGATGACCATATGGTATCAATCGATCTATCAGTAATCTCATGCTGTCCATATCAGCTAAAGCCGCTTTCAAAAAATATCCAACTGTTCCCGTTACACGATGGCACTCGATAATGTCTAAATCATTTTTCACCAATGTCTCAAAATCGGAAACAGGAACCTTAAGTTCACTCACCTGAATGAACACAAGTACACCCCTTCCTATTGCCAGAGGTGAAACCCTTGCGCTGAACCCCTCAATGATCCCCTTTTCTTGCAGGCGATACATACGTTCAGAGATGCTTGGTCGACTGAGAGCCAATTTCTTCGATAGTTCACTAATCGTAATGCGTCCATCTCTTTGTAAAAGTTCCAGTAACCTGACATCTATTTCATCCATGAAGCAACCGCCTTTCATAATGAAGGAATATAAGCATATATTTCTTTAAAATGTTGTATGGATAGCAATAAATACATTCTTTTTTGTATGTAATTTTACCAGTTAATATTCTATCATTAAAATAATCAAATAGAAAAAGAAAATTCAGAATTCACCAAAGGGAGGAACCTGCATTGACCTTTACGAAAATCCCGGTTCGACAAAACATCGAAAGCATCAGCCCATATGTTTCCGGCAAGCCAATTGAAGAAGTGCAACGCGAACTTGGTCTTGAAACGATCGTTAAATTGGCATCCAATGAGAACCCATTCGGTTACTCACCTCTAGCAAAAGAAGCCATGCTTACCGAAATGGAGCAAACCTCCTTATATCCTGAAGGTATGGCACCGGCATTAGCTGATAAGCTGGCAAGGAAATTGAATATCAATAAAGATCATATCATTTTGGGAAATGGTTCTGATGAAGTGATTCGTTTGTTAACAAGAACCTATATCCAACAAAATGATGAAGTCATCATGGCTGATGTGACATTTCCACGGTATGAAACGAATGTATTGATTGACGGCGGCACACCTGTAAAGATACCTCTTATTAATGGGGTACATGACCTGCAGGGTATGTATGAGGCCATAACAGAAAAAACAAGAATGATATTTGTCTGTAATCCCAATAATCCAACAGGAACGATCGTTCAAAAAGAAAAGTTGCGCACTTTTATCGAGAAGGTGCCGAAACATATTTTGCTGATCGTTGATGAAGCATACTATGAATATGTCGAAGATGCAGAATTTTTAGAAACCTTACCACTTCTCAATATGCATTCAAACCTGGTTATCTTACGCACTTTTTCGAAGATTTATGGCCTGGCTGCATTAAGGATTGGATACGGTTTAATGGATGCTTCAATCATACAAGAGCTAGTTAAAGTGAAGGAGCCCTTCAATACCAATCGTTTAGCACAGGCTGCAGCATTCGCTTCCCTCGACGACCATCCATTTGTTGAGAAATGTGTTCGTAAGAATGAGGAAGGAAGAAGATATTTAGAAAACGAACTAAGCAAGATGGGATTAACATTCTACCCTTCACATGCCAACTTCTTGATGGTCAAATTGAATCAACCTGGCAGGGACATTTTTGAGAAGTTATTAATTCAGGGTGTCATCATCCGTTCAGGTCATTTGCTAGGCTATGAAAATACTATCCGCGTGACCATTGGCACTGCGCCTGAAAACGAGAGATTCATAGCATCCTTACAACATATTATCAATAAAACGTCTGGTGCATGACCGATCGAAATGAAGTTGCTGTATATCAATGATCATTAATGAAAGATACGACATGGACGCCTTTGCCCATGCCGTATCTTTTACGTGAATTTATTTAGCAATATCCTTTTCTATTATAGGTGTCTCCTGTGCATCCACACTTTTAAATTTAAAAATCGAAATCGAGATTAATGCAGCCAACACAATCAGGCAAGCAATGATACTGATCCGATTCTGTTCACTGAACACGAACGTGACACAAATGATGCTTAAGGTGATTACAGTAAACAAGGTTACATATGGAAAGCCCCACAATTTAAAACTCGGAGCCTTGGGATAAGAATTGCGAAGTTTTAGCTGCGCTAAACAGATGCTGATCCATACAAGTGATACTACAAAGCCCGGAAAAGCCATTAATAGAGTAAATGCCTGGTCCTGTGCAACGAAAGTAATCATGGAGCCGACGACCAATACAACTGCACTTAATATCAAACTATACAAAGGAACGCCATTTTTTGATACATAAGAGAATGATTTGGGAGCTTCCCCTTCTGCAGCTAAAGAATGCAGCATTCGGGTACACCCATATATTCCAGAGTTAGCGGCTGATAAGACTGCCGTAATCAAAATGAAATTCATGATATGCGCAGAACCCTGAAAACCTGACATTGACAAAACTTGTACAAACGGACTTGCCTGGTCGCTAATTTCGTTCCAAGGAATCAAACCGCAGATTACAAGGATCGGTAAGGTGAAGAATAAAACGACTCTCCAAATATAGTTTTTAATGACCTTAGGTAAAATGCGTTCTGCATCCTTTGCTTCGGTTACTGTCACCCCTATTAACTCGGAACCGCCATAGGAGAACATGACGATCAGTAACGCCGAAAAGATGGACATCCATCCATTTGGGAAAAATCCTCCATGCCCTGTGAAGTTTTGCAGATAATTAGATCCGCCGCTTGGGATCACTCCAAATAAAATACAGGCTCCCAATATGATGAATAAGATGATCATTGTAATTTTAATGCCAGCAAACCAAAATTCGAATTCACCATAATTTTTGACATTCATCATGTTAATCCCAATTATGAAAGCCGCACACCCTAAACTTAATACCCATAGAGGGATAGCCGGGAGCCAATATTGCAAGAAGCTTCCTGCCACCACTACCTCAATGACACATACGGACAGCCACATGAAACAATACATCCAGCCTACGATGAAGGAAAAACGCTTACCGAATGCTTTCTGTACGAAACCCTTCATATTCGTATTTGGATAGACAATCGCCATTTCTGCTATAGCACCCATGACTACAAGCAGTAATAATCCTGCAAAAATATAAGTGAATATAACTCCTGGCCCTGCTAACGATATGGTTTCGGCACTTCCTTTAAAAATCCCAGTACCTATAGCCCCTCCCATTGCCATCATGCTAATATGCCGTGGCAATAATTTCTTTTGCAGTGACCCACCATTTGACTCCATTACATTTGCCTCCTTCATTCCATAATTTTCTCATATAAATTAAACCCATTTCAATCGTTGAATGGCGAATAGATAAGTTATCTCATCAACCGTTATGGTTTAGGAGTGGAAGAAAGCAAAGCCTTCTTGAAAACTCTTCTCATACTTCCCCAAAGTAAAAATGATATCAATAAGCTGATGGTTTTACAAGAGGAATCATTGCAGGCTAATATGGCTCCCGTATGGTCAAACGCCGGTCAGATTTTCGAAATGGAGTGACTTGCTGATAGCCTTGCCTTACGGGGACCAATGACCGGGTTTCTGACTCTATTAAAATGAAACATTCTAATCGGGGACTACATCGGTAATCCCCATGATACATATTCCAGTTATGTTATTTATTTACGATGTGAATCGCATGTCCCAAAACTGCCTCAGCCGCTTCCATCCACCCCTCGGTCAAAGTTGGATGAGGATGCATGCTGAGGGCAATATCCTCGACCCGAGCCGCCAGTTCAAGGGCAAGGACCCCTTCACCTATAAGGTTGGAAGCATCAGCACCTACCATATGCATCCCGAGCAATATGTGGCTATTAGCATCCACGATCACTTCAGCAAATCCCTCCGTTTCACTCGTTGCAAGCGCCCTTCCGTTGGCACTGAACGGAAATTTGCCGACCTTGACGCTGAAACCCTGTTGTTCAGCTTCTTCACGGCTTAAACCAACACCAGCTATTTGTGGTTCCGAGAAGATTACATATGGAACATATGGTGAGTCTACGGCACTTGGCAGCCCCCCTATCACTTCAGCTGCCACAATTCCCTGTTTGGATGCTCGATGGGCAAGAGCCGGACCAGGTGTAGTATCACCGATGGCAAAGATGTGCGGCACATTTGTACGGCATTCCATATCCACTGCTATTTGGCCTTTCTCGCCAACCGTAACTCCAGCCCGATTCAGGCCAATTTCTTCAGTGTTAGGTATCCTGCCAATTGTAACCAGGGTCTTTTCGCTCACGACCACTTCCGTCCCCTGTTCTTCCGAGGACACATGAAGATGTACTTGGCCATTCACTACTGTCGCGTTTTCTACACTCGAGGAGGTTTTGATTTTCATCCCAAGCTTCTTGGCATTCCTTGTGACTTCCTTTACCAAGTTTTCAGCAACTTGGGGGAGTATGCGATTGGCCATTTCAATGATGGTCACTTTAGTACCTAGCTTTGCAAATGCCATACCCAATTCGATTCCGATATATCCTCCGCCAATGATTGACAAGCTTGAAGGAACTTCCTGCAGCTGCAAAGATGATGTCGAATCCAATATATATTCTCCATCGACTTTAATGAAGGATGGAATGAAAGGCCTGGACCCCGTCGCAATAATTGCCTGCTCAAACTTATAGGTTTCGAAATCGCCATCGGTTTCGACTCCAATGCGGTCATCAGATAAAAAGGTTGCTTGACCTTTAACCACCGTCACTCCATTTTCCTTACACAAATGGGCAATACCTTGCCTCAATTGAGATGTGATGCCCGCTTTCCAATCCTGCCAAACTCCCAAGTCCATAGTCGTGCTTTCCTGAGGCAGCCGGATTCCCATTTTCCCTAAATCATTAAGACTTTGGTATTGATTTGCTGCGTGAATTAATGCCTTTGATGGTATACAGCCCCGATTAAGGCATACCCCGCCCAGCTTATCCTTTTCAACAAGCACGACTGATTTTCCTAACTGGCCGAGACGGATAGCCGCAGCATATCCTCCCGGACCTCCTCCCATGATGACAACATCCGTCTCTACAGCAACTTCCCCAACTACCATTTATCTCATCTCCACAACTAAACGAATTGGATTTTCCAGCAATTCCTTAATTCTATTGGTAAAATGCACCGCTGTTACCCCATCAATCAAACGATGGTCGAAAGAAAGTGACATATTCATCATTAAACGGATAACACCTTCCAAATCGCGAACGACCATGCGATGTTCCATTTTATGCAAAGCTAATATGGCCGCTTCCGGATAGTTAATGATCGGGGTCGCGTGCATCCCTCCGATCGGTCCTACATTGCTGATGGTAAATGTACTGCCTGTGATTTGATCTATGTTCAGCTTCCCTTCACGGGCTTGGGCTGCCAATCGCTTGATTTCATCAGCCAGTTGGAAAATGGTTTTTTGATCGGCATTTTTTATGACTGGTACAATGAGACCCTCGTTTGTATTCGTCGCAATCCCAATGTGATAATAATTTTTCAGGATGATTTCATTGGTTCTTTCATCAATTGAAGCGTTTAGTGTTTTGAACTCCTTTAAGGCGATGACAATCGCTTTAACGAAAAATGGCAAAAAAGTCAATTTAATATCCTTATCATCGGAGTACTCCTTTAATTGATTTTTAAATTCCTTCAATCGGTCCATTTCCAATTCATCTACATGTGTTACATGAGGAATGGTTGAAACCGACTTTACCATATGTTCAGCGATTTTTTTACGAATGCCTTTAAGCGGAATCCGCTCTTCCCGCTCATTTTCCAAACCTTTTTCCTGGATGGCATCCTTCATCGGGGCCATATCTTGAACAATCCTGTCCTCAAGCTGTTTGGCTTTTTCTCGTGTAAACGAATTATTTTCTTTAAACTGCTTCAAGTCACTTTCGGTAATTCGCCCAGCTGGACCGGAGCCTTTAACCTTCTCGATATCAATCTTCATTTCCCTCGCCAATTGACGCACGAATGGTGTTGCCAGCGCACGCAATGTCTCATGATGCTGTTTAGTCGTAATATGCTCTGCATTCACTTTTACATCGCTAGATTGCACGGCATGGTTTTCTTCTTCAATAATGACTGTATCCGGAACTGACATATCGTTCTCTTCCTGAATTGTGAATATTGTGGTTCCCACTTCCACGATATCCCCTTCGGAAAAAAATATCTTCTTGACCACTCCCGCTGCGGGAGCAGTCAATTCAGCATTGACTTTATCCGTTTGCACCTCAACAATGGGTTGATCCTGTTTTACCGCATCCCCCTCTTTGATGAGCCATTGGATAATTTCCCCTTCATGCATCCCTTCCCCTACATCAGGAAGTTTAAATTCCATCATGCGTCATCCTCCTTCTCCCTTAATCACAATTAAAATGATATCGTTTCGACTATTCCTTGTTTTACACGGTCAACAGTCGGTAAATAATGATCTTCTATTGTAAACGGCGGAACCGGAACATCAAATCCAGTTACACGCTTAATCGGCGCTTTCAGGTAAATAAGAGCTTCATCATTAATGATGGAGATGATCTCAGCACCTAATCCGGCAGTCTTATGGGCTTCATGGACGATTAATGCACGACCTGTCTTTTTAATGGATTGCACGATCGTATCCCTATCCAGAGGGTATAAAGTTCTAAGATCGACCACTTCACATTTCCAGCCTTTTTCCGCTTCAATCTTTTTCGCGGCATTCAATGCCTCCCTTAACATGGCCCCCCATGCAAAAATGGTCAGGTCGCTTCCCTCCTGGACCACTTTTGCTTGACCGATGGGTATTCGGTACATTTCGTCGGGAACTTCTTCCTTAAAGGCCCGATACAATTTTGTCGGTTCCAAAAAAATCACCGGATCTGGATCTTCGAGCGCTGAAATGAGCAGCCCTTTTGCGTCATATGGATTACTGGGTGCAACCACCTTTAAACCCGGAGTATGGGCAAAGAAGGTTTCGACACTTTCGGAATGAAGTTCAGGACCCCTGATTCCGGCACCATATGGAGTACGGATTACGAGGGGCACCCCAAATTGCCCACGAGTACGATACCTCATACGGGCAGCATGGGAAACGAGTTGCTCGAATCCAGGATAAATAAAGGCGAGAAACTGGATCTCCACTATGGGCAGCATTCCGTTAAGGGCTAAACCAATGGCAGAGCCGATGATTCCAGATTCAGCTAATGGCGTATCGACAACTCGATCTTTTCCATACTTCTCATAAAGCCCTTCCGTTGACCGAAAAACCCCGCCATTAACTCCAATATCCTCACCCAAGATCATCACGCGATCATCATGACCCAGCATTTGGTCCAGCGCTTCCGTAATAGCCTGGAGCATCGTTAAATTTTTGCCCATTATTTCTTCCCGCCTTTCCTTAAAATTTGATTCAATTCCTGCTTCTGTTCCTTTAGATGCCATGACTCCTTTGCATATACATGGTTAAACATTTCGAGCGGGTCGGATTTTGGATAACCTTCTGCTCTTTGCAGGTGAGCATCGATCAGTTCGTTGAATTGTTTTATCACCAATTCCTCCTGCTCTTCATTCCAGTGACCCTCTTTATCCAAATACTTTCTAAGACGTGTTATGGGATCGCGGTTTTCCCTCCAGAACGTTGAAATTTCGTCCTGATCGCGATATATGTTCGGATTGTCTGCAGTAGTATGGGCGCCATAGCGAAAGGTAATGGCTTCAATCAATGTAGGCCCTTCCCCTTTTAGCGCTCTTTCGACAGCATCCTTTACAGTCAGCCATACTGCAAAAATATCATTTCCATCCACCCGCACCCCATGGATGTCATAAGCAGCAGCCCGCTGGGATATCGTTTTGGATGCCGATTGCTTTTCAAAAGGTACACTGATTGCGTAGCCATTATTTTGGCAGAAAAAGATTGTCGGGGTTTTATAAACGCCAGCAAAATTCAGTGCCTCATGAAAGTCCCCTTCTGAAGTGGCACCATCACCAAAATAAGCAATGCTAACATTCTGTTCGCCTTTAAGCTTACTTGCCCAAGCCGTACCAACTGCATGAACCATTTGAGTGGCAATGGGAACACTTGGAGGCATAATCCTTTTTCCTTCTGGACAAATTGAGCCGTCAAAATGTGCCATCCAGTATAGGAAGACACGGTATAATTCCTGACCATGAATGATTGCAGCTCCATGATCACGGTATGTGGGAAACATCCAATCCCCTGCCGACAATGCTAAAGCGCTTCCTACCTGTGATGCTTCCTGTCCTTCGAATGGTGCATATGTCCCAATCCTGCCTTGGCGCTGAAGATTAATTGATTTTCGGTCAAATGTTCTGAGCAGAAGCATGCTCTCATACATCTTTAACATAAGTGATTTATCGATTTTTCCATCAATCGTTTCAATGATTTCCCCTTCAGGAGTCAATACACGAAACATTTCCGGCTCAGTTCCATCTGAATGCGCTTTCATTATTGGGTTTCCCGTCTTTTCCATTTCATTTCTCCCCTTAAGATAGATTTGATTCGCAAACTTACCAAGGTTTTGAACAGTCATGAAATAACAGCCCAAAATGTTTTATTGGTCTCTATGTCTGTGATTAAATGCTGTTTCATAAAATACATTTCCTTATATAAAAGGATAATACATCCAAGTTTTTAATAATATGTTAAATAGAATGAATTTTTCATATATTGCCTTTATTTAGAATATGTTTTCTGATACTTCACCTTCATTTTGAAAATGAGAACATTCAATGGGTAAATTTCATTTATTACCTACAAATTGTGATATGCTCGATTTATTCACGACCTCACCCAAAAAGTATCCAGCACAAAAAAAGACCCATTATATAATTAAGGGTCTTAGACTGTATACAAACTCCAAGGAAAAATCCAGTTGCATACGTTTTTTTCTAATGGAATATTCCAGTTGATTTCTGAAATCCAATGAGGATTATAGTAAAAACATGAAGGATAATCGAGTTTACTTTTTTAATCTTGGTTCAGGTCGAGAAATCCGAAACTCCTTTTGTCAAAAAAAAATTGATGGAGCCGCCAGACTCTAGACGAATTGGAGAAGGGCCAGTTTCCATACAATATTTCTTAAAAAAGAAGTTCCATTTGATTGGAGCGGGTGTTCGAGACTCCTGCGGGAAAAAGCGCGTCGAGGGAGACCCCGCAGGCGAGCGCCGAGAAGGATCCCGGACGCCCGCGGTAAGTGAGTGCCTGGAGTGGAAATCATTACACATTCCCTCTTTCAGAAATCCGAAATTAGATCAATGTTACCCCTTTTTGCAATTCAGGATAAATGGGGTGGAACTTCGCACCGAAATAGCACCCAAAATTAGAAAGATCTATTTTTCAAATGTTCCTTTCACGACTGCTTCACCATCCTTGACCATGATTTGTCCCATCGCGATAACACTATTTATTTCTAAAGTTTGTTTCTTCATTATGATGATATCGGCGTCCTTACCTACCGCAAGCTGACCCTTTGCAGAAAGTTTTAAAATGTTTGCCGGGTTTGCCGTCGCAACTCGTATGGCATCGGCAATTGTCACTCCATCCTCGAGGACCGCATCGACAACACAATCATATAAGGACATGCATGTACCAATGTTCAAACCCCGCAGGTTGCCGCTTCCATCGAAGTCAGGCAGGCTGGCTTGTCCATCTGAAGTTATGGTAATCTGCCCGATTTCAACGCCTTCTTCCAGTGCCCTTTTTATTGCTGTACTTGCTTTGACCTCCCCTTCTTCAAGGAACTTCTCGATCGTACTTGTCGTAAAATCGATATACCCCCCTTTTTTTGCATATTCCACCCCTGCATTGAATAAATGCGGATTTCGGTTTATATGTGTAGGATAGAACTGAGTGATCGGTATTTCCGTTGTCTCGACAACTTCCTCAATTACATGCAAATGATCTAGACTGTCTCCGACATGAATGTTGACGATACCGCATTTCCCGGACAGCAGACCTCCATTACGCGCCTGAGAGGCCAGTTTAGCCAGCTCAGCTGCAGTCGGCTGCGAGGAACGATGATCGGCAATGGCTATCTCGCCAACACCGATAATTTTATCGATAAGAATCAAATCATCTTCGATCTTACCTGTTAACGTCTTGACTGGAACTTGATAGGAACCAGTCTGAACGAAGCAGCTAATTCCCTCTTCTTCAAGCGCTCTCGCTTTAGCAAGCAGTGCGGGCATCGTCCTTGTCGTTCCATCTGTTCCGATGACCCCTACCAATGTCGTTATACCCGCTAAAGTGGCATCTGTTAATTGGATTTCAGGAGTCCTCGTTTTAAAGCCGCCTTCCCCGCCTCCGCCGATAATATGTACGTGACCATCTATAAAACCCGGAGCCACGATTTGGCCATCCGCATCAATCACCTCCAATTCAACGAAATTGTCAGGTACCTCAATCTTGTCCTCGATGAATCCAATTTGCTTCCCAACCAAGAGGATATCTTTTTGGCCCATATATTCCGGACCATATAGCTCCCCATTTTTAATAAGTGTGAGCATTCTCCTTCTCCCTTCAAAAAATACAAATTTTCAAATAGGTTTCAAAATCTTTTACCCGGGTAAATATACAACATGACCAGCTAACAATTACATAAAAAAGACCAAACATACTTGTTCATTTTTTAAAAGTTGTAGCCGAATTGACATCTTGATTATGCTTTTCCAAAAGTATAAAAACAAAAGGAGCAAACGACATGAATAAAGTGATTTCTTCTGACATTAAAACAAATAAAAGATTATCCATGCGACAAATCATGAACCTATATCAAGTTACAAAAGAATTTAAAGGGAATATATATTTTATCTGCAACCATAAATTGGTCGATGCCAAGAAACTTTCGACTTTCGTATCCTTTGTGCTCATTCTTCAAGAGTGTGCAACCATGAAAGTCATCCTTGAAGGCGAGAATGTACATGCCATGCTAGAAAAAGTACAGGCTATTTGTAAAGAAAATGATGAAAGTTCATTCGGTTTCCAATCGAACCAAACCGTTAATATTTAAATGATTCCGACTACGTTATGAAGAGGGTGTATAAAAATGAGAACCATTTTAATGGTGATAGGCGCAATTGTCGTAATCGGCATTATAGCAAATCTAATTTTTTAAAATAAATGAAGAACTGTAGCCAAACGCGAGTTTGCCTGCAGTTTTTTTATTTTAAAAACGTTCCAGTTGATTTCATCCTGAGCTTTTTTGGGCGGTTCACAGATTTATTCGGCCTTACCCGCTCTTTATTCGGCCGTTCTCGGATTTATTCGATCTTACCCGTTCCTTATTCGACCCTACTCGGATTTATTCGACCCTACCCGCTCTTTATTCGGCCCTTCACAGATTTATTCGACCTTACCCGCTCTTTATTCGACCCTTCTCGGATTTATTCGGCCTTACCCGCTCTTTATCCGGCCGTTCTCGGATTTATTCGGCCTTACCAGCTCTTTATTCGGCCGTTCACGGATTTATTCGACCTTACCCGCTCTTTATTCGACCCTTCTCGGATTTATTCGGCCTTACCCGCTCTTTATTCGGCCGTTCACGGATTTATTCGATCTTACCCGTTCCTTATTCGACCCTTCACAGATTTATTCGACCTTACCCGCTCTTTATTCGACCGTTCACAGATTTATTCGACCTTACCCGCTCTTTATTCGACCGTTCACAGATTTATTCGACCTTACCCGCTCTTTATTCGACCCTTCTCGGATTTATTCGGCCTTACTAGCTCTTTATTCGGCCGTTCACGGATTATTCAGACTCCGGAGCCACGTATTAAATCCGCTCCCTTTCGTCGACAAACTGAGACTGTCAAATGATTGACAGTCTCAGTTTGTTAATTTTATTTAAACCCCCTTACCTGAGAATCACCATGGAACCTCCCAGTCCCTCCATTTATTCAAACCTTCCCTAATCTCATTTCCTTTATCAATCCAATATTGTCTCCTTTTGTGCTCTTCTTCCTTCTCCTGTTGCTCTGCTATAAGTGCCTGCTGTTCAGCTATTAGCGGTCCGATATCCTGAGCTTTAAAAGATTGAGCCGCTTGATTTTGTAAAGCTTGCGCCATTATTTTTTGGAAGATGAGTGCACTTCCCTGACTGCTGTGTGTCGTTAGATAATGATTTTCGTCGGTCTTATCATATCCAGCCCATACAGCACCGACCAGCGAAGGTGAATAACCGATGAACCATTGATCTTTAACCCCTGATATTCCTTCGATGGGAACTTGTGTGGAGCCTGTTTTACCTGCTATTTCATAACCTGAAACTGCGGCGTTTTTCGCTGTGCCATATTCCACTGTTCCAAGCAGCATGGCATTCATTTTATCGACGGCGCCTACTGAGGTCACTTTGGTGCTCTTCTCTTTCCAGGCGGCAACCTCTTTTCCATCGGCATTTTCTATTCTTACAATGGCATGGGTCTCCATCCGTTCCCCTTCGTTGGCAAAAGCTGAAAAGGCTCCTGCCATCTGCAGCGGGGAAACACCTTTTTTCATCCCTCCTAAAGCGATCGACAGGTTTCGATCATCCTTTTCATATGGAATTCCAAACCGCTTAAGTGAATCAAGCCCCTTATCGATGCCAATCTCATTCAATAGCCAAACCGTCGGTACATTCAAGGAATTCATCACCGCTTCATACATGGGGACTTCTCCTTTATATTCACCGCTCAGGTTTGTTGGCTCATATTCACCGAAGCTCATTTTTTCATCCTTTAAAGGGTCAGTGATATCATATCCCTCTTCAACAGCTGGCGTGTAAACGACAAGCGGTTTAATGGATGATCCAGGAGACCTTGTCAGCTGGGTGGCCCGATTATATCCCATGAATTGATGTTCACCTCTCCCGCCGACAAGTGCTTTTATGCCGCCGGTTTCAGGATCAAGGAGAACAGACCCGCTTTGAACCAGTTCTTCTGTACTCGTTCCAGCTGGAAAATTGGCTGCATTCTCATACACGGTTTCTGTAGCCTGCTGCATGGATTGGTCCAGAGTCGTGTAAATTTTATAGCCCTTTGAAAGCAGCTCCTCAAGCTTAATTCCATATTTACTTGATGCTTCCGATAAAACATGATCGACATAATAGGGATATTTACCTCTTAATGGATCGGTTTCCTTCTCCCCCATAAGAAGTGTCACCGCATCTTTTTTTGCAGCTGCTTCTTCATCTTTCGTCAAATAACCATGTTCCGCCATTCTCGAAAGAACCAAATCGCGCCGCTTCACTGCCCCGTCTAAATTCTTGTATGGATCAAGTTTGGATGGCAAGTTAATGACTCCCGCCAGCAATGCGCCCTCGGCAACGGTCAATTCAGAGACCTCTTTGGAAAAATAAATATTTGCAGCCTTTTTGATTCCCCATGCCCCATGGCCAAAATAAACTTGATTCAAATACATTTCCAGAATTTCATCTTTTGTATACTGATTTTCAACTTCCTGGGCGAGAAAAAACTCTTCTATCTTCCTCTTCAGTGTTCGATCCGATTCCAGCATCGTGATTTTCACAAGCTGCTGGGTGAGCGTGCTCCCGCCTTCAACAACACTTCCAGCCTTTGCATTTTTAACCAAAGCCCTCATAATTCCTTGATAATCTATGCCGTGATGTTCATAAAAACGGTGATCCTCAATGGAAACCACCGCTTGTTTCATATGTTCCGGTATTTCATCTATCGCAACACCTTCGGATTTATTTGCCGTGATCGTACTGGCAAGATTCCCATCCAAATCATAGATCCCTGTCGGTTGCTGAAGCTTATTTTCAAGATGACTTATATCAGCACCCTGCCTGAAATACAACAGTGAACCGGCGCCTAAAACCACTATCACCAATATTATAATTAGACCTAATTTCACTAACCCTCTCATTTGTACCCCCATTTTCCCATCTGCGACATGTTTCATTAAAAATATTTTACCCTTTTTATTAAAGAAAACTCGTCGATTGAATAAAAGGCCGAAGCTAGGCGCCCTTTTCATGTATCACTATACTCGGATATCGGCACCCTTGATGATATTTCTTCATAGTCTGAGCGTGACAACTTACTTAAGGACCAGATTTCATCCTACCATTTTAACTATGCTCGTATCTATCCTTTACCCGTAAATGGCAGTCTATATACAGATTAAAGGCGTGAAGCCATTTAAAAGTGGGTATAACACCTTTAAGGTCTTAAAAAGGGGAGAGATGATATTAATGAAGGACTTAAAGCATATTGTCGTCGCTTTTGATGGAAACGAAGAGAGTAAACGGGCTGTCGAATATGGAGCAACATTGAAAAAGGCCTTTCCAAAAGCCGAGTTGACCGTAGTTCATGTCCTAAATGATAAAGTTGAACAGCGTATCGTGGGAGACGCCTCTGCTCCAGGGTTCGTACCTGCTGCCGGATTTTATGTAGATCCAGTCCAGACACATCCTGTTGTTGAAGTTGATCAGCCACGAAATCAAAAGGTAAATGACACCCCTTCCGCCATCGAGAATAGTATTCAGAACGCAGAAAGTAATACGTTGAGATTGTTAAGTGAATGTCAAGTCAAGGGGAAATTCGAACTATTGGAAGGATATGCGCCAGATAGCGTATGTGACTTTGCAGCAAGAACTTCAGCTGATCTTATCGTTGTCGGCAATAGCGCTAAAAGCGGTTTGGAAAAGTTCTTCCTTGGCAGTACAGTAGTTCCATTTTGAAAAACGCCCCCTGTTCGGTATTCATTGCAAAATGAAAGTTGAGCCGGTTCACACTAATTGTTCATACTTCGAAAAAGTCCGTTTTCTTATAGAATCCGGACTTTTTGTTGGATTTTTCAGTAATACATGTATTGTTTGTATCCAAAACCACATCCCTGCACCAGTTCGAACTGTTCACTCTCAGCCTATTTGGCTCCCCTTTGTAAGTATTTAATTTTCGATCATCGGATAGAATATTACAATTAAAGAAAATGCACATGTCATCAAAAATCGCCGTTCCCATTTTATGGCGATATTCTTTCGTTTATCCAACTTCTTTACAGACCTTCAATACACCTGCTATTAACCATGTTAGATGGCTAAATACGACAATTTTTCTATAGACTCACTAAGGTTTGATTTGGTATCTTTATTAAGCCTAATTTACATTGGGGAGGGAATGGACATGGATAAACATTCGATTTCAGCTGAAAAAGGCGCGTACATAAGCATCGCCGCTTACATATTCTTGTCTGCTCTTAAATTGTCATTCGGTTATTTTGGAGATTCCAAAGGGCTTTGGGCTGATGGTTTAAATAATACGACTGACATCATCGCTTCCATAGCCGTATTGATCGGTTTAAAAATTTCAAAGAGACCTCCCGATGATAATCATTCATATGGTCATTTACGGGCGGAAACCGTAGCCTCGTTGGTAGCTGCCTTCATCATGATCACCGTGGGCCTCCAGGTTGTATTCAGTGCCATTGAATCCTTCTTTCACCAAGATTCAACAACCGTTCCCAGTATGCTGACCGGCTATGTAGCTCTATTCTCTGCAATCTTCATGTACGGAATCTACCGTTATAACTTATCTCTAAGTAAAAAGATCAACAGCTCTTCCATCTATGCCGTCGCACAGGATAATCGATCCGATGCCCTTGTCAGTGTTGGTGCTTTCATTGGAATCATCGGCACCAAGATGGGAATCCCTTGGCTGGATGCGATAGCTGCAGCAGTCGTGGGGATCATTATCTGTAAAACAGCCTGGGATATCTTTCGTGATGCCTCCATCTCTTTAACCGATGGTTTCGACGAGCAGCTCCTGCAAAAGATCGGAAAAACCATTATATTGACAGAAGGTGTTAAAGAAATGAGTGAAATTAAAGCCCGGATGCACGGAAGTGAAATCCTGCTCGAAACTACCGTTCACGTTAACCCCCTTTTGACCGTCATTCAAGGTCATGATATTACGGTTAAAATCGAAGAGAATCTTTTGAAGGAATATAATATTCAGCATGTGATCGTTCATATCGAACCATATGCATTTCATAAAAAAGGTAACCGTCATTAACTTTACGGATACCTTTTTTTGTTATTAATTCCTGTAATTACTGTAATAAAACTGTGTCAAAAAAAGGTATTTATTGATTGATTGCCGAATATTTATCCAATTGACACATGTTAAAAGAACAGTAATCTGTTATCATGAAAACAACATGTAATTATTTTGATATTTTGTAATTTTATTCTAATAAAGCACTTTCTGGGTCAAAAGTAAATTCATTTTCCTACAGTATGGAGGGCAAAATGGTATCTAATCGAGAAATGACCATTCACTTTTTATCTTCTCAAAAAACCAGCATCATTTCCAAATGGAAAGATGAGTTGCTGCATTTACCTAACGGATATCTAGGGTATTTTAAAGGAGAAGTGGAAAATATTTTTAATCTGCTAATGGATCAGCTTGGAAAATCGGATACTGAAATAGGCGATGTACTGAAGGTCGTAGGGGAAAAAATTGCGTCTGATCGAGTTAATAAGCAATTGGATATGGAAAATTTCTTTTCCACTGCAACCATCGGGAGATCCATCATCATTGAGCACGTATTGAATTCCGAAGCACCCAAAGAAGAAATATCGGATCTAATTAAGCAAATAAACGTTTGCTTCGATAAACTCATTCATTTTGCATTATCCCATTATACCGAATTGAAAACGATGGAACTTGAAGAACGCTATCAATTCATAAGCCCAAACCATAAAGACCGTTTGACGCTACTTGGCCAAATGACCTCAAGTTTTGTCCATGAATTCAGAAATCCACTGACTTCCATCATGGGATTCATACAATTGTTACAGGCAGAACAGCCTGAAATAAAATACCTTGATATCATTTCAAAGGAATTGGATCAGCTCAATTACCGGATCACACAATTCCTTAATATTTCCAAAAAGGAAACTTCAGCATCACCACCTGATCTATTTTCCATTGCTCAGCTTGTTAATGAGGTAATCGAATTTCTATATCCAAGCATCTTGGAAGTAAATGCTTCCATTACATGTAATATTGCCGAGGATGCCGTAATTTCCGGTTCTAAAGAAGAATTCCGTCAGGTTTTACTTAATATTATTTTAAATGCTCTTGATGTGGTTGCAGGGATGCCTTCCCCATCCATTTACATTTCAGGCTCTGAATCACCACCCAGCATTCTTACTTTAAATATATCGAACAACGGGCCGAAGATACCTGACGACGTTTTGCCGAATATTTTTGAACCATTCATCACAACCAAAAAAAGGGGAACGGGATTGGGATTATTCGTCTGTAAAGAAATCGTCTTAAAGCATCATGGAACCTTAACCTGTCACTCTACCGATTTCCTAACGACCTTTTCCATACAATTGAAAACTAAATAATGGATAAACAACCTTTTTTACTTAGGTTTTTAGTGTGAAATTTTTGACTGATTGACGTCCAGTTACTTATACTAATAGGTAGGTTCCACTACTAATCGAGGTGAATGATCCTATAGATTGAAAATATAAACCAGCATAATTTTCATACAAGATAGACAAGACTTATTTTTCATCTAACATTTTATACACTAAATATCATTTCATTCATTATTGGTTTTGGGAGGTGACTGGGATAATTAAATCGTTTTGCGATTCAATTAAGTCCCACACTAATTGGACATATTAAGTTTTTTATTCGTCATTATTTTAATCGCTTTAACGGCCTTTTTTGTAGCTTCTGAATTTTCGATCATAAGGGTCCGCAGCTCCAGGATCGATCAATTGATTGAAGAGGGAAATAAAAAAGCCATTGCGGCTAAGAAGGTTACATCCGATCTTGATGAGTACCTATCCGCGACACAGCTTGGTATTACCGTTACTGCCCTTGGATTGGGGTGGCTTGGACAGCCGACCGTCCTAAAATTGGTTGGTCCATTATTCAATGCCTTGAATTTCCCTCAAGAAGTCACAAGCATTCTGACATTCGTCATTTCATTTTCCCTGATTACGTTCCTGAATGTGGTTGTAGGTGAATTGGCTCCAAAGACGGTTGCCATCCAAAAGGCTGAGCAAGTGGCCTTGGCAATTGCCAGCCCGCTGATATTTTTCCATAAGATAGCCTTTCCCTTCATCTGGGCCTTGAATCATTCTTCCCGATTAGTTGTCGGTTTATTTGGCTTCAAGCCAGCATCCGAAAGCGAAATAGCCCATACGGAAGAAGAATTGCGTTTCATCCTATCAGATAGCTATAAAAGCGGAGAGATCAACCAGTCGGAATTTAAATATGTAAACAACATCTTTGAATTCGATGATCGTGTTGCCAAAGAAATCATGGTTCCTAGGACGGAAATCATGACCATATCCAAAGATGATACGGTTCAGGAATTCGTCGATGTCGCCAAATTGGAAAAATACACTCGATATCCTGTTGTCGAAGGTGATAAAGACCATGTCATCGGCTTAGTGAACTTAAAGGAAGTTTTCTCGGATCTTATAAAGAATCGGGAAATCCATATCAAAGCGATAGAAAATTACGCTCGTCCGATCATTCGGGTAATGGAAAATATCCCGATTCACGATTTGCTGTTAAAAATGCAAAAAGAACGCATTCATATGGCTATTTTGATGGATGAATACGGCGGGACTTCCGGACTTGTCACAGTCGAGGATATCCTCGAGGAAATCGTTGGCGAAATTCGTGATGAATTCGATATCGATGAAGTTGCCTCGATCAGGAAAATTAAAGATGGCCATTATATTTTAGATTCTAAACTTCTTGTAAAGGAAGTGAATGATTTACTTGGCATTCACTTAGAAGAAGATGATGTCGATACGATAGGCGGATGGGTCCTTACTGAAAATTATGATGTGAAGGTAGGGGACATCATGGAAAAAGACGGCTTCTGCTTTAAAGTGATTGAAATGGAAGATCACGCCATTCGTTCTATCGAGGTGACAAAAAAGGTCGTTCAGCTTCCTCTGGAAGAAGACCTTACCCAAGGATAATGATTAAAAACAGCCACGTAAAAGGTGATTTTACGTGGCTGTTTTTTCGATTGTTCATTTATCGGGAAACCGTCCCATTTTTTTGACCGTTACGATTGGAGGTGTACTCTTTTTTTTCCATAGAATATACAGCATGATAAAGATAAAGGAAAAACCAGCAGCCGGAATGAGATAAGGTTCCGTTATTTCCCGGATTTGCTGCCAATTCTCGCCGAGGATCCGCCCTAAGGTCAGAAACAAGATGGTCCAAGGTATGACAGCCGCAACCGTATAAAATATAAACTTCCATACGGACATCCTCGCAATTCCGGCAGGGATGGAAATGGCATGGCGAACCACTGGAATGAACCGAGCCGTAAAAATCACGCCTACGCCATACCTTTGAAACCATTCCTCAGCATGTATAATATGATTTTCTTTAATTAATATATATTTTCCATACTTCAAGAGAAAGGGCCGTCCTCCATAATAACCAGCCCAATAGAGAAATAGCTGTGCCATCGTCCCGCCTGCCACTCCTGCAAGAACAGCTCCCCAAAAATTCATTTTCCCCAGGCCGACGACATAACCACCGTATCCGAGAACAAGCTCACTCGGGATGATTTCAACCATCAGCCCCAATAAAATCCCCATATACCCCATTTCCGCAAACCAATTCAATATCGTCATAATAAGCTGTGATATCATGCTATCGGACTCCCCTTACCGCTAATTTCAAATTGTTTGTCCTTCTATCCTATTTCAGCTCATGAGGTTCTATTCGATTTTTCATACCAGCTTCACAATACATCACATTTTGGAATGCACAAAAAAAAGACCAGCTGATATGTACTCCGGTCTCTTTGCATCAATATTCTTTTAGCTCCCGTTTTTGGGAAAATTGAGAAAAAACAGCTGTGGTGAGTAAGGATGAATCATTTTGTGAAACATTAGTGAAAATCTCCTGGCGTGATTTCGTTTTTTCGATATGAATCCCGAGATTTTTATACTTGTTGATTTTTTGATTATTCATGCTTACCCTCCCTTTCTGCTGTAGCGTTATCCTTTAACTTCCCATTTAACGAAGAGATGAAACCTGTTTAAACGATGGGATCAAAAAACAATCAATTGACTTGAATCGTTTGCAGTTGATGTTCGTGCACTTCGTCTTTTTCAACATGTACCTGCACCTTATAGGTTCCCGATTCTTCGAAAGATACCTTATTTAGATATGTTCCATTTCCATCTTCTTCAGCTTTGGTGAAATGACTCTCTTCGCTGCCTTCCTTCCAGACCTCGAAATTCACATCTGCATTTGTCAGTGGTTTCCCATTCAATTCAACGGTCGCTTCAAAGTTTGAACTTTTTCCTGCCTTTACTGGGTTACTTTGAAACTCGATGGATACATCCGTACTAGGATGAACCGATGCACCTTCACTTTCATGTTCAGGAACGACAACTTCTTTTTCAGGCATTACATGAAGGCCTTTAGCCGTTACATGGGAGACTACAATATATTTGCCTTGTTCTTCAAAAGTATGCATCACTTGATACATTCCACTTCCAGTATTCTTCGCTTCAAGCATTTCCCGTTTATCCTGTCCGGACTTTCTCACTTCAAACAGTACCTCATCAGCTTCATTCACCAATTGGCTTCCCTGTTTCACTGTCGTTTCAAGAATGACTTCTTTTCCAGGCTCCACTTTCCCTTTAATGACAATTGATGCATCCATCGATTCTGGAACAGCACTGTTCACTTCTTTATCCTCTGGCATTTCAGCCTCTTGACACCCAGCTAGCATAACTAACAATGCAGTACACATATAAAGTTTTTTCATATGAACTTCCCTTTACTATTTATTAGACTAAAAATCTGTCCTTTTCATATTGCCCATCCTTTCCATTTTTCAGATTTTTATACATAAATCAAAACTAAATCGTCCGCATCACGGTGACTGAAGTCAGCATGGCTACTGCGATGATCGTTAAAAATGAATATAAAAAGATTGAAGTCCCCACAACGCTCAATCCGCAAAGCAATACGCATCCATCAATGAAAAAAATCAGCAGCCCTACATTGAGTCCACTTTTCCTAGAAAGGATCTGTGCCAGCATATCCGTTCCGCCTGTAGAAGTCCCATACCGAAGCATCAAGCCGATTCCAAGTCCAATCAACCCTCCCCCGATTATCGCACTTACATAAATGGGAAGACTCCATCCTGTGACAGCGTCGGAAAAAATGTCGATGCATAAAGAGGAAAAAAGCAAGCCATGCAAGCTGTTCAGAAATAATTTTTTTTCAAAATACCAAGCATATATATATAATGGAATGCTGCTCAAAATCACACCCAGTCCGGTAGGAAGTCCTATATAGTAATGAAAAATCAGCCCAATCCCTATCATGCCACCATCCAATAAATGATAAGGTATCAGAAAAAAATTGATTCCCACACCTACCAGCATGCTGCCAGCAATGATCGCTGCCATCCTTTCCATGATTTTCATGGCTGCCACCCCCTTTAATCTTCCGTTAAAACTTGTCTTGGTTTCTATAGAATATGTTTGTACCATCAAAAAAATAATGTAACTGACCAACTTTTTATGAAACGGCTCTTAGTTTTCTGAATATTCTATAATATGTTACAATAAAGTAGAGAAAACAGTCAAAAACAGCTAATTATTAGCTCAAACTGATCCTTTACAAGCAATTTACCGGATTTAAGGTGCCGTAAGCTGTTTGACTGAATGATTAACTCTTTCTATAATGAAAGTATTTAAATTAATTAGAATGAGGTGATTTGATGGGGCATTAAAGAATGTTCGTTTTGACGGACGGAAGCTGCTTTGCGTAACGGATATGTGCATCCTTTTGGAAAATGGCTGCACTCCTTCAGACAGAAATTCTTCTATTTCCCGTCTACGCATCGCTAATCGGCATATACTATTATTCTCTTCATCACTAAAAAAAATGGGAGTTCAAGCGGCTGCACATCTATTACCACAGCCATTTTGAAGTAATCCCAAAAATATTCAGCATGGAAAAAAAATATACTTGTATATTTTAAAAATGTAGGAGGTGTACTCCTTATTCGTCTCGAAGGCGAGTTAAGGGAGACTATTTGGACATAATAAACTTGGTTCTTATTGCCATTTTAATTGCTTTAACAGCATTTTTTGTAGCTACGGAGTTTGCGATTGTTAAAGTGAGAAGCACGAGGGTCGATCAATTAATTGAAGAAGGAACGAGGAATGCTATTTCAGCAAAGAAGGTCATCTCCAACCTGGATGAATACCTCTCAACTTGTCAGCTCGGAATTACCGTTACAGCTCTAGGGCTTGGATTCCTTGGGGAACCGACAGTTGAAAACATTTTGCGACCACTTTTAAATCAATTAAATCTTCCGGAGTCGGCTTCACATGTACTCTCAGTTGCAATTGCCTTTTCTTTCATTACGTTCATACATGTCGTTGTTGGAGAATTGGCACCGAAAACATTGGCGATTCAAAAAGCGGAGCAAGTAACATTATTGGTTTCGAAACCTTTAATTGCCTTTAACAAAGTCATGTATCCTTTCATTTGGGTATTGAATGGCTCTGCAAGGTCGCTTACAAGAATGCTAGGATTAAAAGCAGTTTCCGAACATGACTTGGCTCATACAGAAGAAGAGCTGCGTATCATTGTTTCCGAAAGCTACAAAAGTGGCGAAATTAACCAATCAGAGTTTAAATATGTGAATAAAATTTTTGAATTTGATGATCGGATTGCAAAAGAAATCATGGTTCCACGTACAGAAATTGCAACGGTATCCAAAGAAGATACGATCCAGCAGTTTTTCACTGTTATGGCGGAAGAGAACTTTACACGATATCCTGTCATTGACGGTGATAAGGATCATGTTATCGGAATGGTCAATATCAAAGAGCTATTCACTGAAATGATAGATAAGAACAATCAGGCTGCGTCAACGATCGACCGATATGTTCGTCCGATCATCCGTGTCATTGACAGTATCCCCATTCACGATTTACTTTTAAAAATGCAAAAGGAACGGATTCACATGGCTATCCTCATGGACGAATACGGCGGTACGTCAGGGTTGGTGACCGTTGAAGATATCCTTGAAGAAATCGTTGGCGATATCCGCGATGAGTTCGACCTGGATGAAGTGCCCGATGTCCGTAAATTAAAAGAAGATCACTACATCATCGATGCCAAGGTATTGGTCAGCGAAGTGAATGACTTACTTGGATTGGATATCAATGATGAAGATATTGATACGATGGGCGGATGGATCCTTACCGAGAATTACGAGGCCAAACAAGGTGATATTCTGACTTACGGTCCTTATAACTTTAAGATAAAGGAAATGGAAGATCACCATATTCGTTATATTGAAATATATAAACAAGTAAAAGTCGTAAGCGAAGTAAAAGAATTCCCGATCATATCACAAACCGAAATCGTTTCATGATAATAACCCCCGTTCCTAAAAGACAATAGGATCGGGGGTTATTTTTTTCAACTGGTACATGAAATAAAATAAATACATATTATATAAAACCTGCTGCTTTTAACATTGAATGATTACATGAAGTATAGTTCTACCTTAATTGTTTCATACTGTTAAAAAAGCGATACTTTTTGAAGGAGTGAGGAATCATGAAACTCATAACCATTTGCCAGCACTGCAAAGGGAAAGGGAAAACCCGTTTTCTGCAATTCTTTTCCCGGGACTGCAATCATTGCAACGGTCAAGGTAAAGCGGTAAAAGATATGTCAAATTTAAGAAATCAGGCAAAAAACATCTAATAATCTTTCATATTTTGAAATTGGTTTTGATGACACCTGCCCTCTTTAACGTATCATAAACAATCAGTATCGAAGGTCCAAGGAAAAGCCCAATGAAGCCAAGCATCTTAAACCCTAAGTAAAGACTGATCAACGATGCCAATGGGCTCAACCCCATATTTGCTGAATAGATTTTTGGTTCGATTGTCCTTCTTATGATGGTAATGGCCAGGAATAGGATGATGAGGCCAATACCTAGATGATGGTTTCCTTGAGCCCAGACGATAACTGCCCAAGGAACCAGTACAGATCCCGTCCCCAAGATAGGAAGAATATCCACAACTACTATTAAGAGTGCCAACGGAATCGTATACTTCACTTCTAACAACCATAGTCCTCCATAAGCCATGATGAACGTTACTAAACTCAACGTGATTTGTGCCTTGATGAAGCCTACGGCTGCCATACTTAAATCTTGATAAACTAGCGAAATCTTTTGATAGGTGGATGCCTTCAAATAAAGGACTGCCTTTTTTCTTAACTTTGGCAATTCAAGACTAAATAAGAATAAAGCGATTAAGTAAATTAAAAAGTCAATGAAAAATCCCGGAATGAGTGTAACGAATTGAACCATATCCTGAACAAAGCCCTCTGTGAACCCCTCCAGAGCCATGACTCCCTTTTCCATCGTTTGTTCTATTGATTGAATGAGATTTGGCGGTAAAGTTTGGGAATATCTTTCCCATTGCCTAATGACTGGCAATATTGCCGTCAAATACACTTCACGTATGAAACCGGGAAATTCTTCCGAATAGACAATGACCTTCTTGATTAATACCGAAAAGGAAAAATAAGTGATGCTCATAAGCCCGCCTACATATAAAACAAATGAAATCAATACTGCCCAAAAACGATGCAGCTTTGCCGTTTCACCAATCATGCGGACCAATCCATCCAAAAGAATGGCGGTGAGCAACGCTAAAATCAAAGCCCATGAATAGGGAATGACGATTACTATGACTAAAAGGAGAAGCCCCCTCCAAAACCAGCGAAAAAAGACGGCGAAATTCACTGAACAAACCCTCCTTGCACTTTCCTGTTCTCCTTATATTTATGAAATGGGATCACATATATTTCGCTTATACGTTTTATTTTCTCAATAAGGGGAAAAAGAGATACAAAGAGATGGAGGGATTGACATTGGATAATAAAGATAAAGAAAAGTATCTTGAGGAGCGTAATGATAAATCCAAGGCCTTCAAGAAAAATCAGGAAAAACAGCTGGAACGTGATCAAGTGGTCATGCCCATTGATGATTTACCAATTGATGAAATTAAATATGAACAACAAGAAGAAAGAAATAAAAAAGAAACAAAACACCGCTCCACCAGCGAGAAGCTTTAAACAAAACCCAGCCACTTTAGAGGCTGGGTTTTGTTTGCAGGATATACTGAATTCAGGCTTCAAGGTGAGGTGTCGTATAGACTTTTCTCTGCGCCACTAGTACTTGCTAATAGAATATTTGAAGGAAAACATATATTACAGTTAGTAGTCAAAAGGAGTTCGGAAAACGTATTTTTAATTAAATGATGTACCGGGCCTAACTGACCCGCAAAGCCACACCTTCAACTCCTCAGGTATGGTTTCTGACTAAATGTTATAACAAAGTTGATTGGAGCGGGTGTCGAGACTCCTGCGGGAAAAGCGCGCCCAAGGGGTGCAAGCCGAGGAAAGCGAGTGCCTGGTGCGGAAATAAACGCCCAAATGGAAAAACCATTAATAAACTGTTGGCAAACTCGAATTTCCTATAGTCTAAAATATCTCCCATCATATATTAAGGTTCTTCTTGTGAATGTGCTTATGCTTCCCCGTAGTTTTTTGATGATTTGGGAAGACTGAGCTTTCCCTCAATTCATTCATATTGCCAGTGTTTTTCCCTTTCCCGCTTTGCTTCCAAAAATAAACATTGACTGAAATAAATGATTCTTTACAATAGACTTTTAAGAATTAAAGAATATAATGGATTGGTCGACCATTATAAAGGAGAATCATATGACGAACCCTACTCAATTATTTCATCAATATTTACAAGTATCGAGATCATTAGTAAGCAAAATGAATGAACAAATTACAGCACTTGAAATTTACCATAATCAGTGGACAATCCTGAATTACTTAAAGAACTGTGGCTATTCCACAATCCCCGATATTTGCAGTTACTTGGATGTAGATAGTGTTATCATCACACGTTCGGTCAACAGTATGGAACAGAATAATATGATTAAACAAGTTCCTGGAAAAGATGAACAGGAAAAACGAATCGAATTGACCCCCCGGGGCAAAGAGGTACATACAAAATGTCTTAAGATTGCCGAAAAAATCGAAGGGAAAGCCCTGGAAGGCATTACAGAAGAAGAACAGGAAGTATTTTTCCAGACGGTCCTTAAAATCCTCAATAATATAAGAAACTAAAATGGGTATCTTATATCATTGTTGCACACCAAGCTATAGCCATGCCTTTTTTAAAAGCCGGATTCCTGCTTCGATTTCCCTTTCGGTTAAACCACCGTACCCAATCAAAATAGTCGGATCTTTCACATTCTTTGAATGATAAACCGATGTTGGGTGGACTTTAACCCCCACACTGGCAGCCTTTTGAATGAGCTCTGCCTCACTGCTGCCGTTTTTCACTTTTAAAAGAACGTGCAAGCCTGACTTTTCACCGATTACGGCTACACGATCATGGAAGCTCTCTTCAATAGCATTCAGCAGCACCTTATTCTTTTTTCGATAAATCGTTCGCATTTTATTCAGATGGCGTTCCCAATGTCCATTTTTCATAAAAAGACAGAGCGTTTCCTGAATCAGTCTGGAAACGGTCTGTTTGTATCCTATTAACTTCTGCTGATAGCGGCAAGCCAACTCCATGGGTAACACCATAAATCCCACCCTGATTGATGGGATGAGCGACTTTGAAAACGTGCCTAAATAGATGACCCTTCCATTGGTGTCCAACCCCTGCAAGGACGGAATCGGTTTACCAGCATGTCGGAATTCCCCGTCATAATCATCTTCAATAATATAACCCTTTTTTTCCACTGCCCAATTGAGCAATTCCACCCGTCTAGTTATCGGCATGATCATACCGGAAGGAAATTGATGGGAAGGAGTGACATAGGCAACATTCGCTGCACTCCCTTTCAAGGAGTCCACACTCATTCCACTTTCATCCAAGGGTATGTATGCCATATCCGCTCCCTCCAGCCTCAGTACCTCCCTTACCCGATGAAAGCCAGGGTCTTCCAACCCAAATACCCGTTCATTTCCAAGAAGTAACCGCAGCTGATGGATGAAATACTGGGTACCTGCTCCAATGATGATTTGATCAGCCCCGCAGCGAACTCCTCTTGATTGAAATAGATAGGATGAAATCTCAGCCCTGAGCCCCCATTCCCCTTGAGGATCACCGCTCATGAACATTTCCCTTTCCTGTAGATACAAAGTATTGTTCAAGCATTTTTTCCACACGGCATGCGGGAAAGAATCCACGTCCACCCGGCCATGGTTGTAATCTATCTCATTTCCTTCATTCGGAGGACACATCATCCCTTCTGTTACAGGCAACGGCTCATTCATAGCTGAGATCGGTTCTAAATCGGCTACGTAATAACCTTTCCTTAATTGACTTTCCACATATCCTTCTGCCATCAACTGCTGATAAGCCGTATCCACTGTATTCAGGCCTATCCCTAAATGCCAGGCTAGTTTTCGTTTAGAAGGCAGTTTCATTCCGGCCTGGATTTGCCCATTCTGGATTTCCTTTATAAAGTATTTATACAATTGGACATATAAAGCTTCTTTATTCGTTTTATCTAAGGTTAGAGTGATTTCAAACATTTGGTCCTCCTTCAAACTGGTTCCATAAATTATATCAGCATTGGTCCTTATTGCAGAACCAGAATATTTTTATAATGAAGATATCAATCAAGAGGAGGAAACTATGGAGCATATCGAATTATACGGGAAACATGTGATACTCACCCCGATGCTGGAACGTCATATCGAACCACTTTACGCCGCTTCCCTGCCATCTGAAATATGGGAATGGAGTGCAACAAAAATTTTGTCATATGAAGAGGCGATCTCTTATGTAAAGGAAGGCATTCGAGCAAGGGAACAGGAACTTCATCATCCATTTATCGTTATCGATCGGACTGATGATTCGATAGTCGGCAGCACGAGCTTAAGAAATATTCACTTTCATAATCAATCCCTGGAAATCGGCGCGACTTGGTATCATCCCGACAAATGGCGAACAGCCATTAACACAGAATGTAAGTACCTGCTATTGCAGCATGCTTTTGAAAAGTGGCAAATGAAACGGGTTGAATTCAGGACTGACGAATGCAACAAAAGATCGCGTGCAGCAATAACCAGGCTCGGCGCCCTTGAAGAAGGCATTTTGAGGATGGAGAAAAAACTGCAAGATGGGAGGATCAGGAACACGGTGGTCTATAGTATTCTTGAGCATGAATGGCCCAGTGTGAAAAGGAATTTGGAAGCTTTTTTGGAAAGGTGAAAATGAGAAAAAGAGTGCCGTTGTTTTGCACTCTTTTTCTCTTGCGCTATTTTTCATCTGAGTCTTTACGAATTTTCGATAAAGAATCCTTTTGCCTTTTCGTTGATCGAATGAATATGAAAACGCCAATCGCAAATAAAAACGGCATAAGTAAAGCAAAAAGAAGATAAATCATATCACCAAAGAACAAGTTCATTCCCCCTAAGCAATGCGACGCGCACTTTTGTCTGTAAAGCATTTCCGTCAAACTGGATGATCATTGCTTAGTCTAAGCTTTGTGACAAGCGAATCATATCCTGGCACTTAATCCCATTTTCATAAATGGCCTCGGAATAGTTTCTATTAAAAAAATCCCGATCGACCCCAGCGATTCTAAAACCGCATTTTTGGTAAAGGGCAAGCTGCCCTATCCCCGAATTCCCCGTTCCGATTTCAATCATTTTATATCCCTGTTCCCTTGCATGGCCTTTGGCATGTTCAATCAATTGCCTGCCGATTCCCCTTCCATGGTGCCGTTCATCGACTGCGATGTTCATTATCTCTATCAGTTCCGGGCCTTTTTGCAGTAAAACATAAACACCGATCATTCGCTTATCACTCACGGCAACAAAGCACGTTCCGCTCCCCAAATATTCCTCGACCAATTCCCTTGAAGGATCTGCCAAAAGCAATAAATGCATCGGGGGTGGCTCATCCTTGAATAATTCCCTTATCTCCATCATCATCCAAACCCTTCTCAGTTTAATTCTTCTACAAGAAGTTCAACCAATTCCGATGCAGGAAGTTCCCTGCTCAACTTATATCCCTGTCCTGCCCACAAAGCCATCAATTCAGGATTGTTTTTTTGTCCAGCCGCTTTTCGCATTTGTTTTGTCATGTGATGGACAAAAGGATAGGCGACGGGTGCAACGCTATCATATTCCGTTATAAAGTGATTCACCAACCCGCGTGCCCTCCGGCCGCTGAAGGCTCGGGTAATAGAGGTTTGAGTAAATCGTGGATTTCCCAGCGCCGCCTTATGGACCGGACTTGCCCCGCTTTCGGGACAGCGAAGGAAAGCGGTTCCCAATTGCGCCGCTGTTGCTCCCGCTTCGAGCACGGCCGCGATATCCTTTCCATGCATCAGTCCGCCCGCGGCAATGATCGGTAAGTCCAGTTCATCTTTTATCATCCGTATCAATACTAAAAGACCATAATCATCTTCTGTGCGGTTATCAAAGCTGGCCCGGTGCCCCCCTGCTTCAAACCCCTGTACACATAGAACATCGGCGCCTGCTCCCGCCGCCTTTTTTGCTTCCTGAAGGTTGGTTACTGTCACGGCTATAAGGGAACCGGCCTCTTGGAGCTCCCTTATTACATCTTCCGTTGGACAACCAAACGTAAAACTGACGACAGCGACCCCAGCCTCCTTCAATACATGTAGTTTATTTCCCCAATCATCGTCATCACTATCGGCTTTTCCAATCTCAGCCCCAACGCTCTCGGCCTCTTTCTCGATCTTTTCACGATAGCCAGATAATATATTTTCATCCACCGCCTCGTTGCCTGGCACAAATACATTCACGCCAAAAGGGCGCTCAGTCAACTGACGGGTCTGCCCTATCTCGTCCTTCATCTCTTCCGCAGTCTTATAGCCAGCTGCGAGAAAGCCCAATCCTCCTGCATTGGATACTGAAGCCGCAAGCTTCGGAGTGGAAGCTCCTCCTGCCATCGGTGCCTGAATGATTGGATATCTAATTAACTCTTTCAACATTCCATACAACTCCTCTTGATTTTTCTTCATGCCCTTATCATTTTTACGTTTTCTTGGTATAATGATTATCTGTAAGAGAAAAGTGTCTAAATGATCACCCTTTATATCTTGCAAATATAAAACATAGGTGGTAAATAAAAAATGGAAACAAAACCATATAGAGTATTACTTTATTATTTGTATGTACCTATCGAGAATCACGAAGAATTCGCAGTCGAGCATCTTGCGGCATGTAAAGCCCTTGAATTGAAAGGCCGTATCTTGGTGGCTTCAGAAGGTATCAACGGAACAGTTTCAGGTACGATCGAACAAACCGACAAATATATGGACATGATGAAAAGCGATCCCCGCTTTGCCGATATCGTGTTTAAAATAGATGAAGCTGAAGGCCATGCTTTCAAAAAAATGCATGTTCGTCCACGCAATGAACTTGTAACGCTTCGCTTGGAAGACGACATCAACCCGAACCAGACGACTGGCAAATACTTGAGCCCGAAGGAGTTCTTCGAGCAAATGCAAGATGAAAACACCATCGTCCTTGATGCCAGAAATGACTATGAATTTGATTTAGGACATTTCAGGGGTGCAATCAAGCCAGAAATCACGAATTTCCGTGAACTTCCGGAATGGGTACGGGAAAATAAAGAAATGTTCGAAGGCAAAAAAATCCTAACGTATTGCACGGGCGGTATCCGCTGTGAGAAATTCTCCGGCTGGCTTGTCGAAGAAGGCTTTGAAGATGTAAGCCAGCTGCATGGCGGCATCGCAACATACGGGAAGGATCCCGAAGTCCAAGGTGAACTATGGGATGGCCAAATGTATGTTTTCGATGAAAGGATTGCCGTACCTATCAATCAAAAGGAACATGTCATTGTCGGACGCGATATTTATTCCGGCGAACCTTGTGAACGCTATGTCAATTGCGCTAATCCTGAATGCAACAAGAAAATCCTTTGCAGCGAAGAGAACGAACACAAACATATGCGCAGCTGTACCCATGAATGCCGAGTGCATCCGCGTAATCGCTATGTAGTCGAGCATAACCTTTCTGAAGAAGAAGTGGCTGAGAGATTACAGCTAATCGATAATTCCATTACGGCAAAATAATTTTAGCAAACCCGAATCAGTGGACAAGATCCCTGTTCGGGTTTTTTTATCGATTCAAACCAAACCTTATTTTCCTATATTAAACCTATGTCTTGGACTTCATTCCACTGCAAGAATTAACTATGATCTTTTTTAATACTACTGCTTCTTTTGCAATATTACTTACATTCTTACTTCTATATCACAATAGAAAAAACCTTCTTAATTCGTAAAAAGAATGGTTTCAGCTTTTAGATTTTAGCTGTCTGCAGTCCTACCTTCATGAAAAGAGCGATTCCTCTTTAGAGGAATCGCTCTTACTTCATTAATTTTATTTTGCCTCTGCACTTACAACAATCCCGCAAGCTTGCCTATCGCCTGCATCACCAGTTTTCAAAGTATCTGCATCCGGTCCTTTTTCTCCATTGGCTTCATAGCGGTCAGGAATATTGGCAAAGTTGTCTGGATTCGCATGAACGATTACAGCCAGCTCTTCTTTCTTCAGTTGGTCTATTGTCATGTTATCCAATGTTGCCGTATATTTTGCTGTCCCATCTTCTTTTACATATAAAGGAGGCATATCACCTGCATGCTTAGAATGCGTTTCGTCAGTTGGATTGAAGTGTCCTCCAGCTGTAGTGAAAGGGCCATCCTTGGCATCCGCCTCACATGCTGCGTTTTCGTGAACATGAAATCCATGATAGCCTGGCTCAAGGCCCTCCAAAGCGGTCTCGATCACTACAGAATTCTCTTCAGCGGTAAAGTTCACCGTCCCAAGTGTATTACCTTCAACATCTTTAACTTCCGCTTTCACCTGCGGATCAACCTCTGCATCTGTTCCTTGTCCCACTGTAGTCATGTCCTCGGCATTATTATCGGCCTGATTTGAATCATCCGCTGAATTACATCCATACAGTAAAAAGGCAGTACACATAGGCAGTATAAGTTTTTGTTTATAATTCATGATAAATTCCCTCACTCTCTTATATGTATTTCCTCTTATTACTTTCCACTATTATGGAAGAATAAACAGAAAGCGGGATAAATAGGAAAATAGATTACACCAGTGAGAGTGAACACCTTACTAAATTCACAGACAAGGATTTTACAATATAGCTTAATGGGCTCATATTTTACAAAGTGATGACCCCGAAAGCAATGGCTGCAATCGTCATGATGATGGTTGTCCCAAACGCCCATTTAAACAGGAATTTTTGGTGATCCCCAAAATCCACGCCTACAAGGCCAATCAATATGAATGTTGCAGGCACCAATGGCGATAAGGGGAACCCTGCGGTCGAATGACCTAATAAAGCCGCCCTTCCGATCTCTACAGGAGCAATACCGAAGTTCGATGCCGTTTCACTTATTATTGGCAGAATGCCAAAGTAATAGGCATCAGGTGAAAAAATGAACCCCATCGGAATGCTTGTCAGCGCTACCACCAGTGGCAAATGTGCCCCGAGCCACTCCGGAATTACGGTAACGATTGAAGCAGCCATCGAGTCCATCATCTTTGTTTCTGTGAATACACCCGTAAAAATCCCTGCAGCGAAAATGAGTGTACAGATCATCACAAAACTATTGGCATGACTTAAAAGTCTTTCCTGCTGTTCTTTTGGGTTCGGAAAGTTAACGAATAGTGCAATCGCAAAAGCGGAGGCAAATAAGATTTGTATCGGCAGCACTTCCATCACCAGCAAAACCATCAGTAAAATCGTCAAGAACCAATTAAACCAAAAAAGCTTGGATGTTCCTTGAGGTGCGGTTTCAACAGCTGCAGCCTGTTCGCTCATACCAGGTTGCATGTTCGTTTCCAGGGAGCTGACTCCCAATCTCTCCCTTTCCTTTTTGCCAAGCACATATGCCGAAAAAAGCGTCCATAAAAGACCGCAGATCATGACTGGTATGAGAGGAATGAATAACTCCGATACTTCAACCTGAAGGCTCGCGGCCGCCCTGACCAAAGGACCTCCCCAAGGGATCATATTCATGACACCAGCGGCTAAACCAACGACACAGGCCAATACGAGCCTGTTCATCCCTAATTTGATATAAAGCGGCAGCATGGCTGAAACGGTGATCATGAATGTAGAAGATCCGTCTCCGTCCAAACCTACCAAAATGGTTATTATGGCGGTTGCCATGACAACCTTTAGCGGGTCTCCTTTTACAAAACTCAGTATTTTAGCGATCATGGGCTCGAATAAACCAACGTCAATCATTAAACCAAAGTATAGAATAGCAAAAACGATCATGACTGCTGTTGGTGTCACCTTTAAAATACCGGCAACCATCATATCTCCCATTTCCGAAGCGAACCCACCAATCAGACCAAAGGCTATCGCCGTGAAGATAAAAGCTACAACCACTGATAAGCGCTTTGTGATGACTAAGACAAGAAACGTTAAAATCATGCAAAATCCTAAAATCGTTAACATGTTAAAAACTCCTTTAATTGAAAATATGAGAACCTTTAGATTTTTAATTTTTCTGAAAAATCAATATTTTCACATTATAACATTTGCACATTCATTAAAAAACCAGTAAAACAAATTCGTTTAATAAATTAGTTAAATTCTGTATACTATTATTTAGGAACCCGAAGTTTTTTCGGAGGAAAGAAGTGTTGTATGTAAAATGAACGCTCATAAAATAGCTAAACGGAATCTTTTCATCATGTGGTTCGCCAATTTCTTCATAGGCGGGAGCATGACGATGGTTCTTCCATTCATATCCTTATACATTGGTACATTCGGAGATTACTCGACTCAATATATCCAGCATTGGTCCGGATGGACTTTTGGAATCACTTTCGTGACAGCCTTTTTATTTTCCCCCATTTGGGGACGGATTGGTGACCGGTATGGCAGAAAGAAAATCCTGATTGCCTGCGCCTTTGGGATGGGTCTGTCCATCTTCCTGATGGGATTCGTCGAAAATGTTTGGCAGCTATTCGTCTTAAGGATGTTCACAGGAATATTCACTGGCTTCATTTCCATGTCACAGGCCTTCATATCAACGCAGACACCAAAAGAAATTGCCGGACGTGTACTTGGAACCTTACAAACGGGAAATATAACCGGTTCCCTTTTCGGACCATTGCTTGGCGGCGTGCTTGCAGACACACTCGGCTATTCAACCGCCTTTAAATTCACCTCCATCACCATTTTCATCTCTGGACTTCTTGTTTTTGCAACCAAGGAGTACATAATGGAACAGCAGAAGGGAACGAAGTCGAGCTATACAAGCAGGGAGGTTCTTTCGCATATCTTAAGGAACCCCATCTTAGTGAATGTCATGCTCATTTCGACACTTGTCCAAGTTGCCCACTTCAGCATCCAGCCCATTCTTTCTTTATACGTTGGCGAGCTGCATGGAACTTCCAATCTCGGATTTTATTCAGGAATCGCCTTTTCTGCAGCAGGCCTGGGGAATTTATTGATGGCGCGTCACTGGGGCAAGATAGGTGATCGGCATGGTCATGTGAAGATTCTTGTGCTGCTTCTTTTTCTGACAGCTCTTGTCTATTTGCCCGGTGCCTTCATCAATCATTTTTGGCAGCTTGTTTTTGTACGTTTCATACTAGGCATGGCAATAGGCGGCATCATCCCTGTAAGGATTGCCTACATTCGCCAAGAAGCGCCTGTCGCAATGCAGGGGGAAGTGCTTGGGTACAATACGAGCCTGCGCTTTTTAGGCAATATCATCGGACCCGCTATGGGCGGAATGGTTGCTGGTTTCTACGGATTCTCCGCCGTTTTCATAACGACCAGCACTTTACTCCTCATTGCCGGACTTGTCCTCTATTTCGCGATGCACCGCAATCCGGAGTTGGCCAGATCACATTAATCACACTTTGGCAAGAAAGCCTGCTTCCAGATGGAAGCAGGCTTTCTCATGTTTAATGCTCATACAGCTGTAGTGCTGGATACTTTTGGAACTGAATCTCGTTTCGGTCGTATTCCGATACAGTCAGTGAGTTGAAAATTTGAAACCGGTAACGTTCATGCCTATCCGTAAACTCCATCCAACCTTAGGTCCCACCCATAAACTGATAAGTATTTTTACTGCACTGCACTTCATCACACATTAGGTTTTATGTTATGATTATTATAGGCAAATTTTATGAAAGTAAAAGACGCAAAGCCACGGGCCTAAACCAACAACTAGTTGTCATGGCAGCCGGGCTGCCAAGATTTTTCTTGAATGGATCACTTTATTATCAATTTCTTGCCCCTTTTTAATTTGCCTAAAATTAAAACAAGGAGGGTTATATATGTTCTTTCCAACCATTTATTCAGCTACTACGGATGAGAGACACATAGTTAAAGATAAAAATACTTGTGCATGCGGCACAAGATATAATGTATTCGCAATGTTGTCCAGAAGCGACCTTCGAAAGATCAGGTTCAAGCATTATAAAGAAGTGACATGTCCTAAATGTAAATCCAGCATTGATAATGGTTAGCCCCTTAACAATGGTATGGGGTTCCTTACTTTTTAACCCTCACCACTTCCTTGTATAAAAAAAGGAATATATAGTTCCGGTAAAAAACACTCAATTACCTCATGCCCAATTATACTGACACAGTTAAAGCACTATCATTTTTCATTATATGAATAGTAAATGTACGGTCGGCCTATAACTGGCTCGATTGATAAATCATCATGTGGTTTATAAGAAATCATTAGATTCTACCGCGTTTCACTACCTTCTAAAGCCCATGTCTGGACTGTCATGAACCGGTTCCAATCGTTGGGGCAAAGCGTGTAGGAGCCCATTACGTCAAAAATGGCCAAGCCATTTTTTCGGAAATCCATTTCGATTGACATTATTACTTGCATGCCCTGTATGCAAACATACTAAATGATCCAGCTTTCTAGTGGTACGGCCTACCTCCATATATAATCGGCTGTTATAAGATAATGATATATCCCTCCCAATACGAAGGTACGAGTTTATTTGCCCCTCAACCGGTAATCTTCATATCATCCCTTTTAGTCATTCATTTTTTCGAGACCCTACCGAAGGTCAATAGACAGTTTTCCGATTCATCCTATAGATGAATCGAGGCTTCTTCAGCCTTGGTTCCCTTACAAGATGGCTCAAGCACCTTTTGTATCAATTCTTCCCGCTTTAGGCATTTTACCTTCATTCAATTAGAAATGAATAACCCTCGATTTGTCGTTTAATTATCCGTATAGATAGAAAGAAGGACTCATGCTATAATTTAGTGCGTTAAAAATGAAATTAACACACACATATATAAAAAAGAAAGAAGGAGTGTTTCTTTGAATACATCTGCATACAAACAGGAATGGTTCGGCAACGTTAGAGGAGATGTCCTATCGGGAATTGTCGTTGCCCTGGCATTGATTCCGGAGGCGATTGCCTTTTCGATCATTGCTGGCGTTGACCCAATGGTTGGTCTATATGCCTCATTCTGCATTGCCATTGTCATCTCTTTCGTCGGCGGGAGGCCGGGAATGATATCGGCTGCCACTGGCGCAATGGCACTCGTCATGGTCGACCTTGTTAAAGATCATGGCTTGAACTATTTACTTGCTGCAACAATATTGACTGGTTTGCTGCAAATTTTACTAGGGGTCTTAAAAATCGGGAAATTAATGAAGTTTATCCCGAAACCGGTCATGACTGGTTTTGTGAATTCTTTAGCCATCTTGATTTTCACGGCACAGCTTACCCATTTCGTGGGCGAAACGTGGATTATGTATGTCATGACAGCCGTTTCATTAGCAATCATTTATCTTTTTCCGCTGGTCACGAAAGTCATACCTTCACCACTTGTCGCCATCATATTCATGACGGTCGTTGCAGTTACCACAGGGGCTACGGTGCGGACAGTTGGGGATATGGGGCAATTGACCGAAGCGCTCCCGATGTTCATGCTTCCAGACATCCCTTTGACCTTCGAAACTTTGGCGATCATTTTCCCTTATTCCATTGCCCTTGCGTTTGTTGGGCTGCTTGAATCGTTATTGACAGCTCAAATTGTCGATGAGATGACTGACACGGATAGTAATAAAAATAGGGAAGCCAAAGGCCAGGGGATTTCGAATATAATCGCCGGATGTTTTGGAGGCATGGCAGGATGTGCGATGATTGGCCAATCCGGTATCAACATTAAATCAGGTGGAAGGGGCCGGCTCTCGACATTTGTAGCGGGAGCATTCCTTATGATATTAATCGTGGTATTGAATGATGTCCTTATTAAAATACCGATGGCTGCACTTGTCGCGGTCATGATCATGGTTTCAATCGGGACATTTGACTGGTCTTCCCTAAAGAGGCTCACTAAAACTCCTAAGTCGGATGCAGCCGTGATGATCGTGACGGTCCTTATTGTTCTTTATACACATGACTTATCAAAAGGCGTATTTGCCGGAGTGCTTTTGAGCATGATTTTCTTCTCGGCTAAAATTTCTAAAGTGGCAGCAGAGAAAACGGAAGATATCCAGGCTAAGAAAATCACTTATCGTATCAGCGGACAAATATTTTTTGCTTCTGTCCAGGACTTTGTTTCGAAGTTTGACTTCAAGGAAAAAGCCGATGCAATCGTCATCGACTTCTCCCATTCCAAGATCTGGGATGCTTCAGCAGTCGGTGCTGTTGATACGGTTATCCTTAAATATCAGCTTCTGGGAATACCTGTCCAAGTCCAAGGGCTCGATGAAGAAAGTTCGTCATTGCTTGAAAAACTCGCCACCTCAGAAAGTAAAATATCTTGAAGAAGTAACATTCTGCTGAATAGAAACTTTTCAAACCGACAAAATAGATAACATGAATCAATTCCTTTTGAAAGGAGCGAAAAGCATGACACCCGAGCAGGATTATACAGCAGCAAATCTGTCACCGGTTTTATTGAATGAACTGAAAAGCTTTGAAAGCAAACTAGGCGAGGAAGCCAATAAAGAATTGATTGTCATCGCCTATGAAAAAGAAAAGGAAGCCTTGAATTAAGAAAAAAGACTCAAACATCCTTAATGGATGGTTGAGTCTTTTTTTGCATGTACAATAAATGGATGCCCAAATAATGAGCATCCCTTTTCCTTTATTACTTGCTGAATACGTCCGTTAAGACCGGAACGATTTGTTTTTTACGCGATACAACGCCTTCTAAGACGGCGATGTTGTTGTTTAATGAAACGTCGTATGCTTTTTCCACTGCATAAGCCGCTTTACCAAGAGCCAAGGCAACAGAATCATTAGTCAAGATATCCGTTACGACGAATAGGAATAAGTCCAATTCCTTGACAGCGATTACCGCTTCAATCGCCGCTTCCAATTCAGCTTGCTTAGCAAGGACTTCGTTTGGATCCACAGCATTTACTTGTGCAATCTCCACTTTAGCCAATCCCATGGAAAATTCCTTTGCATCAAGTGTGATGAGCTGGGCGATCGTTTTGTCGCTCAAGTCAGCTCCCGCCTTCAACATTTCCAAGCCATATGTTTCAGCGTCGACTCCCGCAATGGCAGCCAATTCCATAGCTGCTGCAACGTCTTGCTCCGTGCATGTAGGTGATTTGAACAATAAAGAATCGGAAATGATGGCAGACAGCATAAGACCTGCGATTGCTTTAGGAACTTCAATGCCGTTTTCTTTATAAATTTTATTTAAAATGGTTGCCGTACAGCCAACTGGTTCCGCACGGTAATATAAAGGATCGCTCGTTTCGAAGTTAGCGATACGGTGGTGGTCGATAACTTCCAACACACGGACTTGGTCAATATCTTCAGCACTTTGCTGGCGTTCGTTATGATCGACCAAGATTACGCCATCAGCTTCCCCTGCAACTTTTTCCACAAGACGGGGAGCATCGAATTTGAATTGGTCCAATGCATATTGAGTTTCACCATTCACTTCACCCAGACGAACTGGTTCAGCGTTGATACCTAACTGCTTTTTCAGATCTGCATAAGCGATTGCTGAACAGATTGTGTCTGTATCCGGGTTTTTATGTCCAAAAACTAATACTTTTTCCAAGATTTTATCCCCTTTTTCATAAATATTTTTCCGCGAATCCCCTCACCGCAATAAGGGAGAGCCACCTTTACTAGACACTTTATTTTAACACAAAATCCCGTAAAATCAGCGCTTGAATTATCCATTCCCCAATAAAATCTTTCATTCCTTCACCCTCTGCCATCACTTTGTCAATAGATAAGGGTTGGTTTTTTTCAAATATATTAGTTGAATTATCATCGTATATGGCTTACGATAATATAAGCAGAAATACTAGATATTGATTACATAATCTATACCAATAACTATATATAGAATTTTTATAATCCAAGGTGCCAGTGATGGCTGAAAAGGGAATCCGGTGTAAACCCGGAACTGTCCCCGCAACTGTAAATGTGACGAAATGAGAAACCCACTGTATAGCTCTCTATACGGGAAGGACTCAAAGTAGGATGATCATGAGTCAGGAGACCTGCCTTGAATTTTTGACGTTTCTTATTCTTCGGGGATTGAGATGATGAAACGATAGTATAACGGCTATTTTTTCATGGCTCTTTTATTCTATCGTTTGATCCGCTCAATTCTTTGGGCGGTTTTTTTATTTTAGCGGAAGTTAACAAGGAGGATTATTAATGACTCAAACATATAACTCTACCATAAGTGAAAATGAAACAGAAAAGAAATCCATCCAGCTTGAGATGTTATCGAAGGAATTCGAAGGCCGTCTCGATATGGAAAAGTTCAAAAAGCGTTTTACAAAATGGCTTGATCGCAAAAGTGACTCAACCGAAGAACAGGCATCAAAAAAACTGATTCAGCTCGCTCTTGAGGGTGTGGATATCGATGCTCCGGATTGGACATTCGTTGCTGCAGCAGAACTGTTGAATACAATGTATAGGGATGCACAAGCCAATCGAGGTTATGCAGGCAAGAGTTATGGCCCATTCTATGAGCTGATCACAGAACTCTCCCAGCTTTCGGAAGGTCAGCGTTATCCAATTTACAAGCCAGAACTGCTATCTTCATATACAAAAGCGGAAATTGAGGAATTGGGCTCGGTGATCGACCCGGAAAAAGATAAATTATTCTCATACATAGGCATCTACTTATTGAACGACCGCTATCTGGCCCGCCCAAAAAAGGACAAGGTCTACGAACTGCCGCAAGAACGTTTCATGATCATCGCGATGGAAATCATGCGAATGGAAAAAACGGAGCACCGCCTGCAACTTATAAAAGAAGCATACTGGGCCATGTCCAACCTTTATATGACCGTTGCGACTCCTACACTCTCCAATGCTGGGAAAACACATGGACAGTTAAGCTCTTGCTTTATCGACGCGATTGAAGATTCCATTGATGGCATCTATCTATCAAACTACGATGCAGCAAAAGTATCTAAATTCGGCGGCGGTGTCGGCCTTTACGTTGGTAAGGTTCGCTCGCTTGGTTCTGATATCCGGGGTTTCTCTGGAAATAGTTCCGGCACGACTCCCTGGATTCGACTATTCAACCAGACAGCTGTAAGTGTCGATCAATTGGGGCAACGTAAAGGTGCCATCGCGATTTACTTGGATGCCTGGCATAAAGATATCATGAGCTTCCTCGATTTGAAGACACAAAACGGGGATGACAGATTAAAAGCCCATGATATATTTACAGGCGTTTGCATACCGGATTTATTCATGGAGGCTGTACGCGACAGAAAAGAATGGTATCTTTTCGATCCGCATACCGTTAAGCAAACCCTTGGATTTTCACTTGAAGATCTTTATGACGAGAAGAAAGGCGAAGGAAGCTTCAGGAAACATTATGCACTTGCTGTCGAGGCCGCAGAAAATGGCACGCTTCCAAACTACAGCTTTGAAAAAATCAATGCGATGGACATCATGAAAAGCATCATGATTTCTCAATTAGAAGAAGGCGTACCGTATATGTTCTACCGCGATGAAGTGAATCGGAAGAATCCCAATAAACATAAAGGTATGATTTATTGTTCCAACCTTTGTACGGAGATTGCCCAAAACCTAAGCCCTTCGACGATCACGGATGAATATGAAACAGAAGATGGAGATGTTGTTGTGGTTCGTAAAAGCGGCGATTTCGTTGTCTGCAACCTTTCATCCATTAACTTGCCACGGGCGGTGGGCAGCGATGTTTTGGAAAGATTGATTCCCATTCAGATCCGTATGCTGGACAATGTCATTGATGTGAATAATCTTCCTGTCAAACAAGCATCCATCTCGAACAAACGTTACCGGGCAATTGGTTTAGGAACGTTTGGATGGCATCATTTACTTGCCACACAGAATATTTATTGGGAATCCGATGAGGCTGTTCAATATGCCGATGCTTTATACGAAAAGATCGCTTACTTAACAATCAAGGCATCCAACGAATTGGCCAAGGAAAAAGGATCATACCCATATTTTGAAGGATCTGATTGGCATACAGGGGACTATTTCGAACTGCGTGACTATACAGATCAAAAATGGATGGATTTAAAAGCAGACGTACAGGAACACGGAACCCGTAATGGATATTTAATGGCGATTGCCCCCAATTCATCGACAGCCAAAATCGGTAATTCCACGGATGGCATCGACCCTTTGTATGAAATTGAATTTTACGAAGAAAAGAAAAACTTCAAATTCAAGGTGACCGCACCAGGCTTGACGCCAAATACGTATGAATATTATAAAAAGACGCGATTCAATTTGGACCAACTGGAAAGCATCAGGCAAAATGCAGCTCGACAACGCCATATTGACCAAGCAATCAGCTTTAATCTGTATGTACACAATACAATCAAAGCGAAGGTCCTGTTGGATATACATTTAACGGCATGGGAAAGCGGGTTGAAATCAACGTATTATGTTCGTTCGACTTCTTCCGAATATGACAATGCCTGCGAAAGCTGTTCAAGTTAACGACAATCATGACCCAGTAATCTATTCTTAAAGGAGTTTTCACGAATGACCAATCATATCAAAAAAATTCGTATGCTCGAACCGACGCATCCAACCAAGGCAACCGGTGTTTTCAAAGGAGAAGCTTCAGGCTTCCTCCTTTGGAACGATATTCAGTATGAAAAATTCTATGATACCTATACACAGCTCATCAATAACTTTTGGAAGCCTTCGAGCGTGAACATGATTCAGGATAAAAAGCAGTGGGGCGAATTGGATGAAGATATCCAGGATGCATTTCTCGATATCCTTACGATGATTGCTGGAATGGACAGTCTTCAAACGCCCACATTAGTAGAAATCCTTCGGTACATCAAAGATCCGGCGGCAAAAGCTATCCTGGCCAACATGGCCCAGCAGGAATCGATCCATAATGAATCTTATTCCTATATCCTTGCTTCCTTGATTCCGGTAGGCAAGCAAAAACAGCTTTTCGACCGCATCAAAGAACATCCTGAAGTGATTAAGCGTAACCAACCGATCGTTGATGCTTATCAAACGTTCGTGGACGATCCCAGCCCACAGCATTTATTCGAGGCACTGATCCATTCAACGAACCTTGAAGGAATTTATTTCTATCTGGCTTTCGCCTTTTATTATAATTTAGGACGGCAAAATCTAATGACCGGATCGGCTACGATGATATCCTATATTCATCGCGATGAAATGGTACATTTCGATTTCATTGGAATGCTCATTCAAATCTTGATGTATGAATATCCTGAGTTAAATAATGAAGAAAACACGAAGTTCATCTATACAACGATTGAAAAAGCAGTCGAACTCGAAAAGGAATGGTCTGAATATATGCTCGAAGATATCCAAACCAAAGCCGATCTTGATTTGGAAGAATTCAATGAGTACATCGAATATATCGCCAACAAACGGTTACGTATGCTAGGCCTTGAAAATTTGTATAAAGAGTATGGCGAGAACCCGATGCCATGGATCAAAACGTTTGATGATGAATCCATCGGACTTACCAAAACCGATTTCTTCGAGCAGAAGTCAAGGACATACAGTCAAGTAAATGCCAGCAATGGGTTCGATGAGCTGTAAAGTTGCCATTGTCTATCATTCTGCCGGCGGCAATACAAAAGCGCTTGCTGAAGCCCTCGCTTCCCTTTTACCTGAAGCTGGACTATATCGAATGAATGAATTCGATTCACGTACATTGCCAGATTACGATGCATTGATCGTCGGCACCTATACATGGGGCAATGGGGAGCTTCCCGCTAAATCAGCAGCCCTTTATAAAGAACTGGAACAGTTGCCTATTGCTCATCTGAAAACGGGAGTCTTCGGCACTGGTGAAACCAACTATAATCATTTTTGTGGGGCGGTCGATCATTTCCGGGACATGTTATTTGCCAAGAGCCAGTTATTGGTGACATTGAAGATAGAACAGATGTATCAAGAATCAGACTTGCCCAGACTTCAAAAGTTCGCCTCGCTATTCCAGAACTGACTGAAAGGGGATATGCATGCTCGCATATCCCCTTTCAGTGTTTAAAAAACTTGGCTCCCTATATCATAGCAGCCGTAAGCATGGAGTATAATGGAAGAAAAAAGGAGATAATATCCAATGACTGAAAATATAACACAGTTCCTTCCTATCCTTTTTATGCTAGTGCTTGTAGTATTCGTTATATTCATCGTCTTTTTCCTGTCAGGGCATTTTAATCGTTCTAAACGGATCGAAGAAAAATTGGACAAAGCATTAAAGGAAATCGCCGAAATAAAAGAAAAATAAAAAGACTCCAAAATCGGAGTCTTTTTTTTATATGCGTTCAATTATTTTTGAACGTTAGCTGCTTGTGGTCCACGAGCGCCTTGCTCGATTTCGAAAGAAACTTCTTGGCCTTCTTCAAGCGTTTTGAAGCCTTCTCCTTGGATAGCTGAGAAATGTACGAATACATCGTCTTGGCCTTCAACTTCGATGAAACCGAAACCTTTTTCTGCGTTAAACCATTTTACTTTACCTTGTACCATGATAGTTCCTCCTGTGTTTGGAAAAATCCATTTTATTACTATTTTTGGTTCTGGATAATGTTTCAAGAGGAATCCTATTACAGTAAATCCTTCTATCAAACTTTTCCGAACAAAAATAATTACTCATATTATATCATGGGAAATCCTAAAAAAACAAGATTATCGCAGTAAATCAACCGACAAATTATCCTAAAATTCTACATATTTCTCTTCTTGCTTTGTCGGAAGCCTTCGTCCAATAAGTAACGCTCCGCCTCTACCGGACTCTCGAAACATTCCTCAAGATTCGACCCTGAATAAACATTCCAAAGCAGGTCTTCCCTTTCAAGTGTAAGCTCTTGCTTTTCAGGGCCAATCCATGCCCCTTCCAACCTAGCGAACTCGTTTTCCTCTTCTTCGAATTCTACCGGAGGTTTTGATAGGTAATCCACGCTTTTTTGAATCAATTCTTTCAAATCCGCTTCATCATAGTCACGTATATTGATAAACCCTTTACGGTCAGTGTCTTTTTTTCTCATATGCCCAGCGTAAACGAATCCATTTCCATTGGGATGCAAGTGCTGAACGACGATTTTTTTCTCTTGGACGCTATCTGGATAATGGAAGTTCACACGTCCCAATGAAACGTCTTTTCGCTGTAATTCCGGAAAAGTTTCAATAATGCTCAATTTTTCTTCAAATGTTAACAAATTTCTTCCTCATTTCATTAGTTCATATTGTTTGTCGATTATAACATAGACTGATTAGAAACAATAATCCCCCTCTTCCATTATAATGTAATGAAAGGGAGTGATTTGATTGCTCATGACAATTCGGGACCTGGACTCCGCTTATGGCCGGCAGCTTTTTAAACTTCAGAAAGAAGCCTATAAGGTGGAAGCGGAAATGATCGGCTTTGCTGATATCCCTCCATTATTGGAAACATATGAACAATTCATTCATTGTCATGAAACGTTTCTATGCTTTTTAAAGGGTGGTACCTTAGCGGGTGCAATATCTTATACAAAAGAAAATGGTCAAATACTGATTTGCCGGATGGTCGTCCATCCTGATTATTTTCGGCAGGGTATCGCGGATGCACTGCTGCATGCTCTTCAATTACCCGGCGACTGGGAAAAGATATCCGTTTCGACCGGTAAAATGAACCTGCCTGCACGGAACCTTTACGAAAAAAACGGATTCACCCATAAAGAGGACGTAGAAGCCGCACCTTTCTTTTTCATAAGCATATTCGAGAAACAGCATTCATTTTATGTATGTCACGATAAAAAGCATAATGAATGAAATGACAATGATTACGGCAACCCATAGCCAGGCTAATGTCATATTCCCGGAGTCCATGGCGATATAAATCGCCGTCGGTATGGTTTGTGTCTGTCCGGGAATGTTTCCGGCAAACATGAGTGTGGCCCCGAATTCCCCCAATGCACGCGCTGAACTCAAGATGGCACCAGTGACGATGGATTTGACCGCCAATGGAAGGGATACATTCAGGAATAATCTCCACTCGCCGGCCCCGTCAACCCTTGCTGCATTTTCGATTTCTTCATCTATACCTTCAAAGCCCGTTTTAGCGGATTGGTACATAAGCGGAAACGCTACCACGGTAGATGCAATGACCGCCGCCCACCACGTGAACATCAGTGGCTGATCAAAAACCCTTTCAATCAATTGTCCCGGCATTCCACTCTTGCCAAAAATCACAATCAATAAAAACCCCACGACGGAAGGCGGCAAAACAAGCGGCAATAAAAACGCTGTTTCCAACAGGACTCTTCCCTTGAATTTCTTTTTAGCCATCATTCGCGCTAGGATAATTCCTAAAACGAAAACAAGGATACCCGATAGTCCCGCTACTTGTATCGATAGCCTGACTGGTGACCAAAAATCCCCTGTCATGATACCATCCGCACATCACTGTTAAATAACGGCCTATGCAGGTCCTTTTTCGGCACCATTACCCAAACCGTTTCTTTTTCATTAAAGGCAGATTCCATTTCATTTTCTCCCTTTCTTTTTAAAATAACATTTAAGTTTATTTTTCTTGACATCTTGCTGACACAAAGGAACGTTAAAGTAAGAGTATCACAAATATAAAAATAATTTCATTCCAATAAACTTGAAAACTTTGAAGGAGTCGATTTTAATGGTAACAATTTATACTACCCCAAGCAGTTTAGCCTGTCGTAAAGCAAAAGCTTGGCTTAAGAAGAACGAAATTTCCTTTAATGAACGTAACCTATATTCCCAACCACTTTCTATAGAAGAAATAAAAGAGATTTTACGTAAAACGGAAGGCGGGACAGATGAAATCATCTCAACCCGTTCCAAAAAATTCAAAAGCCTGAATATCGATATAAATAATACACCACTTAATGATCTTTGCAAGCTTATTCAAGATAACCCGGATTTACTTCGCCGGCCAATCATTTTCGACCATAAGAACTTGCATGCAGGATATAATGAAGAAGAAATGGGACGCTTCCTTCCAAGGAAGGTCCGTCATGTACAATTATGGCGTGCAATCAGCCAATTGGCTTAATCAGTTAACATTCTGCATAATAAGAGGGTTGTCCATTACATGGACAACCCTTTTTTATATCTTATCCGCTTTCTCTATGACAATCGTGAAGGTGGTGCCTTGTTCATCGCTATCCTTAAGCACAAGATCTCCCTTTTGCGCTTTTGCGAGCATCTTACTGAATGGCAGTCCCAAACCTAACCCACGTACCTTCAGCTTTTTGTTTTCACCTCGATAAAATGGTTCGAACACATATTGCTGTTCATGTTTCGGAATCCCCCGCCCGCTGTCCAGTACATCAATGCAGATCCGTTCTTCATCCTTTTCATAAAGGTGAATCGCTATTTTCCCTTTGCCGTCAAGTGCATGTCTGGCATTATTCAAAAGGTTAATGACGATTTGCTGCATCCGCAATGAATCAATTTGACCAAAGACCGGTTCATCAGGAACTTTTATCTCAAAAGCGAACGCTTGATCATCATCCTGGGTCACCTGCCAGCGATAGGCGATTTCCTTGATGAATATATTGATATTCTCTTTTTGTACCCGGATTTTAAAAGCGCCTGCCGATATGGCATTATAATTGAGTAAATCCTCTATCATACCTTGTAATCGCTGAGTTTCCTTTAAGGAAATATCGAGGAATTCCTTACTTTGCTCTCCCTTAACGACATCGTCCTTAACCGCTTGTATCAGTCCGCTAATGGAAGTGACTGGCGTTTTCAAATCATGGGTTACGCCTGCAAGCAATTCCGCCCGCAACTTCTCCATGACCTTCAATCGATTGGTCATTTCCTTAAATGATTCTATCAGTTCATAAATTTCTTCTTCCTTGATTTCCTCTTCCTCTTTGAAATGGATATCATAGTTGCCTTCACGAACCTGGACAGCGGCGTTAGCTACGTCTTGGATGGGGCGCGAAATTTGCCTGGAAAGAAAATAAATGACTCCCGTCCCCAGAATCAGAAGGCCTCCAATCATGATCGCCAACAAGCCATGGTCTTGGTTGATTTCCTTCAATGCCCCTTCTTCCTGGGCAATGACCACCCAGCCTCTCGTCTCATCGTTAAACGTAATGGGGGATTTGACGACATATACTTTGTTGTCTGAAATCTTGACCTTCTGGACTAACTCCGTATTTTTCATGATGACGTCCGGGAGTTTATTTTCATCCGGATCGATATACAATTGTGGCATCGTATATATGATGGTGGCATCGGGATCGACGATATAGATGATTGGCTGTTGGTTCAGATGGAGGATTTTCTCCCTTTCCTCAACAATTTCCGAAAGGATCGGACCAACGACAATCTGGCCATTTTCCTTAATCGCGCGATCGGATGTTTCATCAGCTAAGTATTTAAGAAGGCTGAGCCTATATTCCAAAGCTGTTTTTTCCATCCACCATAAGGAAAAAACAGACAATAATATCAAACCTGAAATCAAGGTCAATACGTATCTCTTTGTCCAATAGCGTTGTAAAGTGGTTCTTTTTTTAGTTTTCATAGACACTCAATTGATACCCCAATCCACGCAATGTTTTTATTTCCCCCTCAGTCACAGGCCATGCATCTATCGCCTTCCTGATTCGTTTGATCGCCAGGTCCACCGCACGGTCACTGCCGTCATAATCTATGCCCCACACTTGGTCAAGCAGCTGTTCTCTCGTGAAAATTTGATTAGGGTGCTTAGCGAAAAAAACGAGCAGCGACAAATCACGCGGCGTCAAGTTTATCTCTTCCCCATTCAAATGCACCTTATAAGACAGATCATCGATGGTTAAACTCCCAAATTGATGTACATGACCATCTTCCGTAACAACCGATGATGATCTTCTTAAAACGGCATGCACCCGGGCCACGACTTCTTCGGCAACAAAGGGTTTGGAGATGTAATCATCCGCACCTGACTTAAATCCCGATAATCTGTAATCGACATCTGTCAGTGCAGTCAACATGATAACCGGACATGTATCGTCCTCCCGAATTTCCTTCAGTATATCCCAGCCTTCCTTACCAGGAAGCATGACATCAAGCAGGACAAGGTCTGGCTTCGTTTCTTCAAACACCGGAATGGCCTTTAGCCCATCGTAAACTTGGACTACATCAAAACCTTCCCGCTCCAAATATGCTTTCAACACCATCGATATGGCAATTTCATCTTCTACTACAAGAATTTTCTTCATTGACAGATTCCTCCTTCCTGAATTATAGTGGAATCATTTTATATATGCTATCTATTAAAAAGACCAAGCATTTTCCCTCAATCTTACCATTTTTATGTGTCAGGATTATGTTCGCAGTAAAATTAGCCGATGTTTTCACATAATAACCTTTTGTAAGTGATCTCGATTCATTTTAACAGGAATGCTTCTGCATGGTCGTAATGATCATCCAGAAAATACACTCTTAAGAGGCTGGCTCTAAACTGAGCCAGCCCTTTTCAATTACATGTCTCGTGTGGATTCGGACAACCCGCTTCCTGTCTTTCCACTTGGATCGTGCTATGTTCAATTCCAAACTGATCATGAAGTAGTTTTTGCGCTTCTGCTAAAACGGAATCGTGATTACCGCTCTCATCTATGACAACATGGCAGCTCATTGTCAAAAAGCCAGAGGTGATCGTCCAGATATGAAGATCATGGACATCTGATACACCATCCAATTCCATCAAGGATGCTTTCACTGCATCCATATCGACTTGGTCTGGTGTGCCCTCCATCAAGATATGGAAAGAATCCCTCACTACCCTAAAACCGCTGATAATGATTAAAATCGCGACTATGACGCTCGCAATCGGATCTGCAATTCCCCAATCGAAAAAATAAATCAAAAGTGCGGCCGCTATGGCACCCACAGATCCAAGCATATCACCAATAACATGTAAAAAAGCACTCCGTACATTCAGATTGTCTTCCTTATCTCCGCTCATTAAAATCCAGGCCGCAATGATATTAACAAGTAAGCCGATGATTGAAATCATTAGCATTCCCAAGCTTTGCACCTCAGGGGGATCCAGGAACCTCTTAATTGCCTCTACGAAAATGAATACGGATATGACGATCAAGGTCAATCCATTCAAACAAGCAGCAATGATTTCAAACCGTTTATATCCAAACGATTTGGACGATGTCGCTTTCCTTTCCCCCAACCTTATAGCTGTATAACTAAGCCCTAAAGCTGCTGCATCGCTAAGCATGTGACCTGCATCCGACAGTAAAGCCAGACTATTTGTCAAGAATCCGCCAATGACCTCGACGATCATGAATGTGGAGATTAATAAGAAAGATGCCAACAAGGCTTTTTTATTATTAGAATGGTGGTGGTGTCCGTGCCCATGATCATGGGAGTGACCATGATGATGTCCCATGCCATCCCTCCTCTCGGATTTGAAACTTATATATAGTATGGGATAAATCCAGAATGGTTTCAAATGATTCACTTCCGGGATTCACTGGCGGAAAAAGAGTGATGGAATCAGGAGGACGTGATCTTTTACGAAAACCCTAAATTCTGGCTTCAGCCATTTCAAAGTAAAAATAAACGCTACAGACATTACCTGCAGCGTTTTTCCCGTTTATCCTTCCTCTTTCATCGTATCATCGACAATGGCGTACAGATCCTTATTAAACAATTCATCATTACAAACAAAACTGTGCCCTTCCATCTCTTCCTGCTCTTGATTTACTACCCGTTCCTTTTCCTTCATGACATACCTCCAGCTTCGTTGAGTTTGCCTATTATCGTATCCACAGGCATGTACCTTTATGCTCAACATTTCCCCATACTTCATCTTTTTTAAACGTCCTAGACCTGCTGGCCGCCATGGAAGGCACGAATAATGAATTCATGCTCTGGGACTTGTAAGCTTTGATACGATGACAGGAACGATGTATTATCATAGGCGACTTTTTCAAGATTTACCTGAATACCGGTATTTTCAATCGCAACAATCGCATAAGGGGCAACTGGTTCACCATTACAGCCAAGAGAACCAGGGTTCAGGAATATCGTTCGGTCATTTTTAAAAAGGTGGATGGGATGATGATGTCCAAATCCGATTAAATCGTGATGCTGATCTTTGAAAAGCGTTTCTAAGTTACTTAAACTCGGTTCAACGATTTTACTAAATGGATTTTGGCTTATGTGCTCATCCAATTTCTTCGATTCCAAGTGATAATGGGTGAAGTAAACGGAGTGATCATTAATGATATGATGTATGGTCCGAGGCAATTTTTCCAATTCATTTATGAATTTCCTATGCATCCTTTCAGCTATCCATTCATGATGCTCCTTAACATGAATATGACCGTCCGGATGCGGCTCCCCGTTAATGATGGCCAGGACAGCTTCATCATGATTTCCAGTTATCATCGATACACCATTTCTTGAAAATAAAAGTTCAAGGACTTCATTAGTATCCGGGCCAATCCCGACCATATCTCCCAAACAATAGAGACGATCTATATCTTCCCTTTGATCAATATCCCTAAGAACGGCTTTCAACGCTGAAGCATTACCATGCACATCCGTAATAATGGCAACTTTCATGAGTTAGTTCAGCTCCCTTCCCCCACAATCCACATGGTATATTATAACATTTAAAACAAAATCAAAAAAATATTCGGGCTTATTCCCTTGATTTTGCCCACGCCCATTTTTTATGAATAAGCAAACACTTCGGCCTAGAATACATAGTATGAAGTATTCCCGGTAAAGATGTTTTGCTAGGTATGTAATTCATAATATGTATGAGGAGGAAATCAAATGGGTGGAAATGGTAACGAATGTTGTGGCGGCGGTGGCGGCTGCGGCGGTTTCGATAACGGATTTGCATTGCTGATCGTATTATTCATCTTGTTGATCATCATCGGATGCAGTTGGGGATTCGGCGGCGGCGGCGGTGGATGCTGCTAATATACTAAATCAAAAAGGCGCCTGAGCATGGCGCCTTCTTTGTTATGAATTGACTTTTATTTTTTCTCTTTGCTTTTGTTTTCGAGTCTTCATAATGAACCAAATGACAATAAGTGCAATAGGGATAAGCAAGAAATTCGCATATTGTGAAAAGATGGCTCCCGCCTGCTCCCATCTAGGTCCTAACTTAAACCCTAAATAAACATAAACGCTTGTAACAGGAAGCATCGCCATATAAGTATATAATATGAATTTCCAAATATTCATTTTCAATATTCCGCATGGCAGCGACACGGCGGTACGTATACCTGGTACAAACCGTCCAAAGAAGGCAATTCCCCCACCATACCTTTCAAAGAAGCGGTCAGCTTTGTTCAGCTGCTCATCTTTGATCAAAAAGTATTTTCCGAACTTTAATACAAGCGGTCTCCCGCCATACTTGCCTAAGGCATAAAGCGTCAATGGGCCCGTTACCCCGCCAAGCGAACCGGCAAGGATAGTCAAGTATAAATTCATATCACCTTGATAAACCCAGTATCCTGCCAGTGGCAAAACTATTTCAGCAGGAATGAATTCAAAAGTCAAAGCTAGCAAAACACCGAAATAAGATAAAGATTTAAACGCTTCAATCATATCCATTATTAAAGTTTCCATTGAGGTTTCCCCTTTTCTAACTTTTATAACATATAAAAAGGGGTGCTCCAAGATGAATGCGGGCACCCATGATGTCAAAAAGGACATTGTCCATTGTATCACAAGTTAACCCGCATTTTTCTATAATGTTATCCTAAAACAGTGTTCTTATGGAGTCCAGGTTTTGTTATCGGGCTATTCACTATAGACCTACGCTTGTAAAAAGAAGGATAATAGAATATCAGATGTCCCGAAACGAAAAAAACTTGAGGACGAATTGACCTCAAGCATTCGTTATAGTTAATCAAGTGAATAGCCTCTAAATGGGTAGAGATGTACCCATGACAAGATCGGTACCCCTCTCAAATCATAAAAGGGGCAGAGAGCCTCCTCAATCCATCTTCCATTTGTTTTTTTGCATCTTTCATCATGCCATCAAGTAATTCCTTTACCGTGGGTATATCGTCAATCAATCCGGCAACCTGGCCGCTGTTCATAAAACCATTGTTAACATCCCCGTTCATTGCGCCATTAATATGATGGACCTCAGAGGTCATTTCACGATAATTCACAGGAGACAGCCCCTGTTTTTCCAAATCAAGGACTTTCTCGGTATATGGATCCTTCAATACCCTTCTGACCTGGCCAAACGTTCTGCCCAAAATTACCGTATCATTGCCCATCGCTTCGATTAGTTTCTGTTTATATGACGGATGGAACGGTGCCTCTTGTGTAGCGATCAGCCTGGTTCCCAATTGGACTCCTGAAGCCCCCAGCATCAATGCCGCTGCCAAACCCTGTCCATTGCCTATTCCGCCAGCTGCCAAAACCGGGAGCGTCACATGCTTGCTGATTTGCGGAATGAGTGTAAAGGTCGTCATTTCCAGGTTCGAATTGATGCCGGCAGCTTCAAACCCTTCTGCGACCAACACATCAGCCCCTGCTGCTTGCGCTTTTTGCGCGTGCTTGACCGACGCAACGATGGCAATCACTTTTATATTCTTTTTTTGCAATAGCGGAATGAAAGGGGCAGGATTTCCTGCAGATAAGGAAACTACAGGTATTTCATGCTTCAGGACAAGATTCACTAACTCATCTGTATATGGACTAACATTTATTGGAATGTTCAACGCGAAATTGTTATTGGTTTTATCTTTGGTTTCGAGAATGATGGCTTCCACCTGTTCAGGATTCATGGTACCGCACCCTATTGTCCCAAGTCCTCCTGCATTGGATACTGCAGCCGCAAGACTTGCATTGCTTATATTCCCCATGCCGCCTTGTATAATGGGATATTTTATCGCAAAAAGTTCACAAATATATTTCACTTTCATCCCTCCCTGTCAATTTAATGTTATACTATATTCATTAGAAAAACAATTCTGACTTTTCAAAAAGGAGCGAGACTATGATTATTCCGTACAATAATAAAAAACCATCCATTGATGATACTGTTTTCGTGGCACCCGGCGCTCATTTAATCGGTGATGTTTCGATTGGGAAAGACTCGACCATTTGGTTTAATTCCGTACTGCGCGGTGATGAAGATTCAATTACAATAGGAGAAAAATGCAGTATACAAGATAATTCCACCATTCATTTATTCGAAGGATGCCCAGTTGTCATTGAAGACGAAGTGACGGTTGGTCACAATGTCATCCTGCATGGCTGTAAAATAGGCAAACGCTCCATTATCGGTATGGGTTCAACGATATTGGATAATGTAGAGATTGGCAAAGAATGCATCGTCGGAGCGAACACATTGATTTCCTCTGGCAAAATCATACCTCCACGTTCACTGGTTATTGGTTCCCCGGGGAAAGTGGTTCGCAGATTGAATGATAAAGATCTTGAATTGATCCAACTTTCAATCGATACATATGTTCAAAAAGGAAAAGACTTCAAAGGGATACTTGATTAATTAAAAGCAAGAGTCGAAAATGATAATGTGAAAAGAGCCTCGGCAAGTCGTAGTTAACGACTGGCTGAAGCTCTTTTTCACTTAATGATCAGTGGATGGTCCTTGGCATCATAGGTTTCATCTTTCCGGCATAAATCATTGTTTTCCTGAAATACGCTTTCAAAAAAACGGCTTGCTGGTTCAGCCAAGACTTGATAATACTGGCTAAATAAAAGAGCAGCATGATTGCCATTCCACTTTGAAGGCAGAAGTTCCTTTGGCAGGCCCGGATCGATAAATAAAAATTTACGGTATTCATGCACCAAGTTCGTTCGTTCCACAAAACAATCAGCATCGGACATTTCGCCCCTGCTAATGATGCTTTGATGAACGATGAATTGTTTGCTGTATTTCTCGATGAATTCTTCATATTTATTTTCAATCTCTTCTAAATGCCAGCTCTTCTCGACAAGCGATTGGTTTTCCTTTGGACCTTTGTACTCCGAAATGAAAAAATCAACATATTCATCTATGTCATATTTCTCGATCAAGCGATTGATTTGTTTCTCCAAATCATTAGGGGAAATCCAGCAACCACTTGAAAAACTGCCAAACCCGCTCCATAATAATTCTTTACGGAGATCATCTCGTAATTGCCGCTTATCTTCAGGGATCGTGTACATTAAGATACGCCATTTACCGTCCCATTCATTCGGTTTCATCTTATATATGCGGTTGGCCGCTTCATCCATTCTCTGCACACCGCGATCAGTCAAAAAGTAATAGCTTTTATTTCCCTGCTTCTCCGACTGAATCCACCCTTGCTTGACCATTCGTGAAACGGCTACACGAACGCCCTGCTCATTATGGCCGAATTCCTTTAACAAACGAATTAAACTGCCTATCCAGATCTTACTTCCATAGTTACGGATATAATCGCCGTATATCGTAAAAATCATGGATTGTGTATTAGTACCTATCCTTCTCACCTCGTCCTAACATTGTTACTGTTTTCACACGGAAGACATAATAATTATTATATCTTTTTAAAATGAAAGCGCAATATCATTCACCAGTAAACCGTGCTTTTCTCCGTTCACTAAATGCCAGCAGCGCTTCCGATCTGTCTTGAGTCGGGATAGTCAATTCATAGGCTTTACCTTCTATGGCCATTCCGGTTTGCAAGTCCGTATTCATTCCTTGGTCAATCGCATATTTGGCTTGTTTGACTGCAATCGGCCCGTTTTTCATGATATTGGCTGACAATTCTCCACAAGCTGACATTAGTTGATCCCTTGGCACGACCTTCAAAAGGATCCCTAATTGACATGCCTCTTCTGCAGTCAATTTTTTAGCAGTGAAAATCAATTCCTTCGCTTTCATTTCCCCAATCAATCTCGGCAGCCGCTGTGTACCGCCTGCCCCAGGAATAATGGCCCAGCTAGTTTCAGTGAGCCCCATAGAAACACCTTCGGCTGCAATTGCAAAGTCACATGAAAGCATCCATTCAAATCCTCCCCCCAATGCATATCCATTGACGGCAGCTATGGTTGGCTGCGGAAGCCCTGCGATACTATTAAAAACATCACGAATCGCTTTCACGTTCCTTCTTACTTCCGCATCATTCAAAGACTTTCTTTCTTTCAAATCCGCACCCGCGCTGAATGCTTTTTCCCCAGCACCGGTGAAAATGACGACACGGATATTGCCGTCATAATAAACTGCATCGATGACTTCCTGAAGTTCACAAAGTGTCCCATAGTCGAAGCAGTTCAATACGTCGGGCCGATTCACTGTTATATAGCCGATTTGATTTATCACTTCATAAATAACCTTGGACATGAGGCACCTCCCCTTAATTTGTCTCGATATTTTCTATAATTGCCGATATGCCTTGGCCAACGCCTACACACATCGTCGCAAGACCATAGCGTACTTTCCGCTTTTTCATTTCGTGGACAAGTGTTGTTAAAATACGCGCCCCGCTTGCACCGAGGGGATGGCCAAACGCTATTGCCCCGCCATTGACATTCACTTTCTCCTGATCCAATTTCAACTGGCGGATGCACTCCAAGGATTGGGAAGCGAATGCTTCATTCAATTCCACTAGCCCGATGTCTTCAATCGTCAAGCTTGCCCTCTCCAATGCCTTTTTAGTGGCATGAATCGGACCAAGGCCCATAATGGACGGTTCTAAGCCCGCTACCGCCCCTACAACATATTTGGCCAGAGGCTTCAATCCAAGCTCCCGTGCTTTTTCTGCACTCATCAAAAGTAATGCCGAGGCTCCATCATTTACACCTGAAGCATTACCGGCCGTTACGGTGCCGCCTTTAAAAATCGGTTTGAGTTTTTCCAACTTTTCGATGGTCGTGTCAGGACGAGGGTGTTCATCCTTCTCGATAATGACCTCATTCCCTTTACGATCCGTATATCGAACAGGTACGATTTCAGTAATGAAACGCTCATTTTCCACTGCTTTTTTCGCTCTTTGCTGGCTTTGATATGCGAATTGATCTTGGTCCTCCCTTGAAACCGAAAAACGCAGGGCGACGTTTTCAGCCGTTTGAGGCATGGAATCCGCACCATACATTTCTTTAAGTTTCTCATTCGTGAAACGCCATCCGATCGTTGTATCCTGAAGCTCCATTGAACCCCGAGGAAATTCACTCTCAGGTTTGGCCATGACGTACGGCGCCCTTGTCATGCTTTCAGTACCGCCTGCGATATAAATATCGCCTTCACCAACTGCAATGGAGCGTGCAGCATACATGACGGCATCCAATCCGGATCCACATAAGCGATTTATTGTCGTTCCACCTACATTTACCGGAAGACCAGCTAAAAGGGCGGACATCCGGGCCACATCGCGATTATCCTCTCCGGCTTGATTTGCATTCCCGAAGATGACATCCTCAATTTGATCTGGCGGCAGCTCTGGATTGCGATCGGTCAGCGCCTTGATTACAATTGCACCTAGGTCATCCGGTCGAACGCTTTTCAATGCGCCTTTATATCTTCCGATTGGTGTTCTCACAGCATCAATGATCACAACATCCTTCATTTCCTCACCAGCTCGCCGTCTTTTGTATAATCGTACACACCTTTACCTGATTTACGGCCGAGCCTGCCAGCTTTAACATACTGTTCAAGGAGGGGAGCCGGGCGGTATTTCTCACCAAGCTTACTATGTAAGTATTTTAAATTATTCAATCGGGCATCCAGTCCCACCAAATCACCTAGCTCAAATGGACCCATTGGGTAATTCAGCCCTAACTTTATTGCCTTATCGATTTCCTCTGGTGTGCCTAAACCTTCTTGAAGCATAAAGAAGGCTTCATTTCCTACCAAACAGCTGATCCTGCTGGTTACAAACCCAGGGAATTCATTTATGACCACTGTTTCTTTTCCCATTTTTCCGGCTACCTCTTTTATTACGGCTGCCGTTTCATCGCTGGTTTCAAGTCCACGTACAATTTCAACGAGCGGCATCTTTTGTACAGGATTGAAAAAATGCATGGCAATCGTTTTTTCGGGACGTTTTCCATAAGAACCAATTTCCGTCGGGCTCATCGTGGACGTATTGGTTGCAAAATAACAGTCTTCTTTTGCATGGACTTCAATCGTTTCAAAGACTGCCCTCTTAATTTCCGCCTTTTCAGGAACTGCCTCTATGATCAAGTCGGCATATGCTGCTGATTCTTTCAAATTGGAAGAATAGGAAAATCTGCTTTTTGCAGCTGCCGCTTCTTCCTGAGTGATTTTTTGATAGCGCACACCCTTCTCAAAAATGGCATCTATCTCGTTTCTTGCACTTTCCAAAGCATCCTGATTCACATCCACCAGCACTACATTAAAGCCCCCTGTTGCTCCTACATAAGCTATTCCCCTGCCCATGACACCAGATCCGACAATCACTAGATTTCTAATCATTCGTTCATTCCTCCTTCAAAAATAAATAGGGCTGGCTGCGGATGAATCAGATCAGCATTCATCCATACCTGAATTACTTTTCCGACATACCGTTCAGCCAGCCGCCTATTTTATGTTTTATTAAATTCCAAAGGGATTTAAGGGACGGCTTCCATGATAGGAAATGATGCTTTTCGTTTCTGTATAAAGATCAAGTGTCTCAATACAAAGTTCCCTGCCGAATCCTGATTGCTTATACCCTCCGAAAGGTGTTCCAGGAAATGCGGAGAATGGGCAATTCACCATGACGATTCCCGCTTCTATTTGATTGGCGACTCTAGTCGCACGCCCGCCGTCTTTTGTCCAGAGGGCTGAACCCAAACCGAATTCCGTATCATTCGCGAGTCTCACGGCTTCTTTTTCATCTTTGAATTTCATTATGACAACGACCGGCCCGAATATTTCCTCTTTCACAACATCCATATCATGATTGACATTCGCAATGACCGTCGGTTCATACCAATAACCGTTTTCGAAGCCTTCGATGACCGCTGGCTTTCCTCCTGTAAGGATTTTCGCTCCATCAGTAATGGCAGATTGTACATAATTGTCGATGACATCCAATTGCCCTTGATCTATGACTGCACCGACGTGTGTTTCTTTATCGAGCGGATTGCCCAATTTCAATTTTTTCGTTTTTTCTACGAATCTGGCAACGAACTCATCATATATGTCTTCGTGAACGTATAAACGGGATCTGGCTTCGCAAGACTGCCCAGTATTGTAGAAAATGCCATATAATGATCCATCGATAGCCGCTTCAAGGTCTGCATCCTCAAAAACAATATTAGGGGACTTACCGCCAAGCTCCAATGTCACCCTCTTTAATGTCTGTGAAGCTTTGCCCATGAGATCCCTGCCGATTGGCGTAGAACCCGTGAAGGCTACCTTATTCACTTTCGGATGTTCGACAAGGTAATTCCCTACGTCAGATCCAGGTCCTGGAATGATGTTGACCACGCCGGAAGGAACACCAGCTTCTAAACAGATTTCACCTAATACAATGGCAGTCAGCGGCGTTAACGAAGCTGGCTTAACAATGACCGAACAGCCGACTGCGATTGCAGGTGCAATTTTCCACGCAGCCATCATCATAGGGTAATTCCAAGGGATGATTTGAGCACAAACCCCTACTGGCTCCTTTTCCGTATAATTATGGAATTGACCAGGAACATTATTGACCGATCCGCGATGTGCAACTAAAGCTCCTGCATAAAACTCGAAATCTTCAATTGCCTGCATGACTTGGCCTTGAGCTGCAGAGATGGATTTGCCGCTGTTCAGGACCTCCAATTCAACCAATTCATTAAAGCGTGAACGCATGATCGCTGCAATTTTGTTCAAAACACGAGACCGTTTGTTAATCGGTGTCCTCTTCCATTTCCCGTTATCAAATGCTTCACGTGCTGCTTGAACAGCCTTTTCTGCATCTTCCTTGGTCGCCTTTGCAACCTTGGCAATGATTTCACCTGTTGCAGGATTATACGCATCAATCGTGGAACCATCTGAGCTTTCCACTCTTTCTCCATTAATGATCAGATGATAATAATCACGCTTCATTTCCGCTTTTTCAAATGCCGCCTCTTGTACTCTAACCATGTAATCCCACTCCCTTTTCTATATTACTTCCCTATGAATTGAGCTTTCCTTTTTTCAGTGAATGCTGCCACACCTTCTGCATAATCTTTCGTTAAGCCAGCAATTCGCTGCCCCTCCGCTTCTTCTTTTAAGTATTCTTCCAATGAAAGGTGATAGGACGCCTCTAAGTATCTTTTGATTAAACCGATCGCTTTCGTTGGTTTGTTTGCGATATTCTCTGCAAAGGCTTTCAATTCCTCGTTCCATTCCTCCAAAACGATCACTTTTGTAGCGAGTCCGATATTTTTCGCCTCGCTAGCCGTAACCTTTTCCCCCAATAAAGATAATTCCAAGGCTTTCGCATGACCAACGATCCGCGAAAGGTAATACAGATTCCCCGAATCAGGAATCAACCCGATATTGACAAAAGCATTTAAAAAGCTGGCTTTTTCAGAAACAAGCCGAAAATCGCATGCCAGCGCCAGGCTGAAGCCAGCACCTGCAGCCACTCCATTGACTGCGGCAATGATCGGTTTTTCACAGTTTGCTATTTGCTGCATCATCGGACCGTAGTCTTCGCGCAGCTTTTGGCCTAAATTCATGCCCTCATCAACATCCGATAAATCCTGACCCGAACAAAAGGCCCTGCCTTCCCCAGTAATGATAATGGCCCGCACTTCATCTGACCCCGCAGATATTTTGATCGCTTTCTGTATTTCCTTATTCATTTGGGAAGTAAAGGCATTTAGTTTTTCAGGACGGTTCAAAGTAAGCCATGCCACTCCATTTTCAACCCTATATTTGATGGTTTCGTACATAGAGCACCCCTTATCCGCCTGTAAAATCCGGCTCTCTTTTTTCTACAAATGCTTTCATTCCTTCTTTTTGGTCCTCTGATGCAAAAAGAATATAGAAGTTCTTCCGTTCAAATTGCATGCCCTCATATAAGGTGTAATCAACGGCTTTATTGACGGATTCTTTAATCAGCCTTACAGCTAACGGGGGTTGCTTTGCTATCTTCCTGGCAAAATCAACCGTTTCTTCCATTAACAATTCAGGTGCCACGATCTTATTGATGAAACCATATTGCAGAGCTGTCTTTGCCTTTATCCTTTCAGCCGTCAACATCCATTCAAGTGCCTTTGTCTTGCCTACCAATTTCGTCAATCTTTGGGTTCCTCCCGCACCAGGCATGACCCCTAGTGTCACTTCTGGAAAGGAAAACTGGGTATCGCTGGCGGCAATCAGGAAATCACAGGATAAAGCAAGTTCAAAACCACCGCCGAATACAAAACTTTTCACCGCACCAATCACAGGCTTTTTGACTAGGCTTATTCGGTCCCAATCGGCAAATTGGTTCGTTAACTCCATACTGATTGGATTGTCGTTCACCATCTCGTCAATATCAGCTCCAGCGGAAAATGCTTTTCCATTACCCGATAGCAAGATCACCTTCACTTGCGGGTCCCGGTCGAATTCTTCCATGGTTAAAACTATTTCCCTCACCATTTTCCTGTTAAGGGCATTCAGTTGCTGCGGCCGATTTAAAGAGATATAACCAATGCCATCCGCGATTGACGTTTCAATGAATTGAAGCGCATTCATTTTATTTCTTCGCCGATCATCATCGTTACAAGTTTCCCCGCAAAGCCCATTAAGTCTTTCCCTGATGCTTTGCCCTCAGGAGAACGCATTCCTTTTTGCAGTGCATCATGGTCTTCATAATACATTTCACATAGAATGTGATACTCAGAGTCTTTGCCCATCGGTGTCCCGACTATTTTAGTGACCTCCATTTTTTGAAGACCAGGAATTTTTTCCGTTATCGGACCATGTACATTGAAGTAGTGCTCATCGAATTCTTCCTTGTTTTCAGGTTGTTTATAAAGGGCGATTAGTTTTACCATTTTAGAAAACCTCCATTTTATTAGATTATTTTTATCATCGGTTTCATCGCTTCGAACGGATTTTTACATGCCTTACAATATAAAATGCTGCGGCAGGCCGTTGGACCGAAGATATTTTCCATCGTGACATATGTCGATTCACAATATGGGCAATCCACATGCCATGATCCATCACTTTTCATTTGTCGGGGAGGAGGGGAGATTCCGAAAACCTTCAATCCCGCTTTCCCCTTTTCCGTAATTCGATCAGATGTCCAGGAAGGGGAACGTAAAAATTCCACACTTACATTTTTTACGGCAGGCAGCTGTCGAAGGGCTGTTTCCACATTTTTTTGAATGATCGACAATGCCGGGCACCCAAGAAAAGTTGGCAGCATTTTTACCGAAACGTCCTGGCCCGAAACCGTCACGTCTTCGACCATCCCTAAATCCAGAATACTTACTGTATCGATTTCGGGATCTTTAACGTCTTCCAGGAGCCTATATATTTCTTCTGTGTTTAACTGTACGGTCGCCATGGTACCCCTCCCCTTTCTATTGATTCACCATGAAGCTGCTTTATCGCTTGCGTATACTTCGCTTAACGTTTCTAGCGCCTTTTCCAAATCTTCCGTATGCTGGCCATTACGACCATCACCTCTTGCCATCCCTATTTGAATCGTTGTTGCCAAGCCTACACTTTCAAAAATTGGTGTGATGACCTCGATCCATTTTTTCTGTAAAACAGCTTCGCCCTCTATCAAGCCGAGCTCAACCATTTCCTCTCCATATTGTCCAAGTGAAAATACGCCAGCAAAATCGGGCATTGTTTTCCCGATTGCCGCTTTCATTCTCGAAACCGCTTCCAAGTGACCAGATCCCAGCAATTGGACGAACCATGTTTTCCAGTGCATCAAATGATAGTAAAGTTCCATCTGTACCTTTTGTGCCACTTCAGCAAGCGGTTCATATGAACTTGAATGAAGGGATTGAACCTTAATCGCTTTGGCTTGGGTATAAAAATAATTTCGCACTACCGCAAACGCCCAATCATAATCCGGGTCTTTCATATAGTAACCAGGACCATTGACCAATTCGAGAATGATCGCGTTGCGCCGTTCCTTGGCGGGACGGTCATGAGCAAGCTTATCAGCATCCCCTTCACCGAGTTCTTCAAGTAATTTATAATATATTGCGGCATGCCCCATCGTGTCTTGAGATATCGAAGCGGATGCAACATCTTCCTCGATATGCGGTGCAAGTCCCAACCATTCTGCACCACGGTATGAATGGATGAAGTCATCGTCAGCCAGTTGAAGCAGCAATTCCTTGATTGCGATGCCCTTCAATGATTCATTCTTCATTTTTCACACCTCCAGCCCAAGACATTATCTCTTTTTCATCGAGCATTCCCTGCTCATACTTCCGCCATTTTTTCTTTAAATACCCGTATCCTTTTGTGGTCCTGTAGTCTTTATTATCGATACGTTGAAGCGTTTTCTTTTCCTCGGCCGTCATTTTCCGTATATTCTGTCTTTTAACGACCCAGATATCATCAACCGCTTCACGTCTCATGAAGTTTTCTTGTGCCATCATGATGGCGATATCCTCATTCGGGGCCAGCAGGCTGAAGTGATATTGAACGGGTGATGATTGCGTTTTACGGCTAAATACTTCAAATTCTTCAAAGTAATTCCCTTGCCTAGTTTCCATATCGTCCTTCCCCCTCCCTTAGATGACCTTGGGCGCCAATGCCTCACGTACCCATTTATTATTTTCATAAGAAATTCTTCGAAGACTTAAGCGATCCTGCGAACGGGGACCTTCATTCCTTGCGAACACCTTCAATTTCCCCCAATCGGGTTGTTGGTAAATCCAGGTTTCGGATGCTTTGTCAAACCTAAGCGTTTCATCTGGAATGCTGAAGCCAAGTGAAAGGATCCGCTTCACATATTTAGAAAAAAAGGCTTGTCGAAGTTGTTCATTCGTACTGGTTCTGATTCTGTACTTAATCGTTATATCCTGTTTGGATGTGCCCACTTCATTCTTACTGGGAGGTCCAAAGAAAAGTAATAAAGATTCCCACCAATAATTGATGGAGTCTTGAACCAATTTCCTTTGTTCTTCCGTCCCCTCAGCCAAAGCCATGATTATCGCTTCACCATGCTGGGCGTGAAAAACTTCTTCCGCGCAAATCCTCTGTAATGCCCTGGCATAAGGTCCGTATGAGGCGCCAAGCATGTTCGTCTGGGAAATGATGGCTGCACCATCAACAAGCCAGCCAATCAATCCAGCATCGCCCCAGGATTTGGCTTCCATATGGAAAACATTATGAAACTTTAAATCTCCTTTAAACAAATCTTGCATTAGGTCATCCCGTTTTTTACTGTAAGGCCTTAGCAGATCCTCGGCGACTCGAAGCAATAATTGCCCATGCCCCATTTCATCCTGCACCTTTGCCATGATTCCAAGTTTTCTATTTAAGGTCGGGGCTTTAGGTACCCATTCCTTTTCTGGAAGCGCCCCCATGATTTCACTGATTCCATGCATCGATATTAACTTGATTAAAGTGCCCCGGTATTCTTCCGGCATCCAATCATCCGCCTCTATCTTTTCTCCCGCTTCTATTCTGGCAATAAATTGATTTAGCTTTTCTTCTCCTGCCATATCATTTAAAAGAACGTTCATCCAAATCACCTCTTTTTATAATATAACGTTTATATAACGTTATTATATTTTACTGTTATATTTAATGCAAGACTATTCTGTCTTTTTTCGAAATAAAAGGAAATTATCTGGGTTTCTTTGAATCTTTTAATCCACTAAAACTTTAAAGGGCGAGGTTTCCACTTTGATTGAATCTGTCGGACAACCTTCCACTGCATCATCCAGATCATCAAATAAACCTTCCGCGACCTCTGCAGTTCCTTCATTTTCATCCAGGATGACAAATGCCACTCCCTCATCATTGTAATCAAAGATTTCAGGTGCAGCCGCACCGCATGCACCGCAAGCAATGCAAGTTTCTTGATCCACAACTGTATATTTTGACAAGAGGCCCTCCTCCTTCTCCATTTATGATTGGCTCCATCTTCTCTTCCATTAAGAGATAAACCCATATTTAACCACGATTGCATCCGCTTTATGTATCGCGTTTACTTGTTCGATTTCTTCAGCTCACTTATTCCAATCGTACGGTAATTTAGCAGGAAAGAACTGAACGATAGAATCGTCCGGTTTCAACATCCATATTCATGAGCATGGAATTTATAAACGAATGACTTCATCCTTCCGCTTATCAACGACACGAATCGCTTTTCCTTCTGAACGGGGAATGCTTTTTGGGATGTTGACAACAATATCCATCGTTACAAGACATGCGGATTTCAAATGATGCTGTATCGTTTTCCTTAATATCTCTACATTCCCATGCGTTAAGTCTTCTTCAATCTCCCTGTAGAAACCGCTTTCAATTTCAATGTGCAGTTCAACACCGTCCATATTTCCCTTCTTAACGAGATGAATCTGATAGTGTGGCACAATTCCCTCCATTTGGAATAGCACACGCTCTATTTCAGATGGAAACACATTCACTCCCCTGACTATGATCATATCATCCGTTCTGCCCTTAACACGGGACATTCTAGTTGTCGTACGCCCGCATTTACACGGTTCATGTGTAATTGAGGCGATATCACCTGTACGGTAACGAATGATTGGCAGCGCTTCCTTTGTAAGGCTGGTAAAGACAAGTTCCCCATCTTCGCCGTCCTTAACCGGTTCAAGCGTGTCCGGGTTAATGACCTCGACAAGGAAATGGTCTTCTGCGATATGCAGTCCATCCTGTGCTTCATGACATTCAATCGCAACTCCCGGCCCCATGATTTCACTTAATCCGTAAATATCGATGGCTTTCAATTTCAGTTTCCTCTCAAGTGTTGCCCTCATTGCCTCCGACCATGGCTCAGCTCCGAAAATCCCATACTCAAGCCCATTATCAGCAGGATCAATTCCCATCTCTTCCATCTTTTCAGCGATATTCAAAATATAAGTAGGGGTTCCGCAAATGCCTCGCGGTTTAAAGTCATTGATGATCGTAATCTGCCTATCGGTATTCCCCCCTGAAATGGGTACTGTCGCAACTCCCAGCTTTTCTGCCCCGCAATGCAAGCCCAGGCCCCCTGTAAACAGACCATATCCATATGCGTTATGGAAAATATCTGACTTGCGACCTCCTGCAGCTACAATTCCACGTGCGACGATTGTTGCCCAATTTTCCAAATCATTTTTCGTATACCCGACAATTGTAGGCTTTCCGCTCGTTCCGGATGAACCATGAATGCGTGTTACATCCTCCATCGGAACGGCAAATAAACCGAATGGATACTGATCACGAAGCGTCTGTTTTTTTGTAAATGGAAGCTTTATCACATCGTTTAGAGTTTGAATATCTTCTGGTTCCAGGCCCATCTCTCTAAACTTTTCTCTGTAATAAGGTACATTTTCATATACATGGCTAATCGTTTTTTTAAGGCGTGCCATTTGTAAACTTTCCATTTCAGCACGTGAAGCCGTTTCAACTTCCGGATTGTACATTGTTTCAGTCCCCCTCAATTTTACTATTGTCCCACCTAACATACATAACGGTTATAAAACGGATATTAAATTATTGTTATGATTTATTTCAAGATTAATACGTCATTTCTACGTTGTCAATAATGTTTTTATAATTCAGATAAAATGACCGAATAGACAAAATACTAATTTACTAAATTTTCAGACTATGTTAATTTTAACAATGATATATCATTTTATCAAACAATCGTTTTAAAAACGTACTACACAAAAAGGGGGCTTACTATGGAATCACAGGCTAAAAACGGCCATTCACCATCAGGACATGACAACGGAAATAAGTATCGTCAATTAATTGAAACGGAAGAATTCAAGTATTTGCTTCAAAAGAAAAAAGCTTTCATCCTACCTGTCACTCTCTTCTTTCTTGCTTTTTATTTTGTTCTGCCTATTTTAGCCGCTTATAGCGAAGTGTTGAAGGGTGAAGCTTTTTTTAATATTACTTGGGCTTGGGTATATGCACTTCTCCAATTCGCTGTCGTATGGTTAGGGGGAATTGTCTATATCAAAAAAGCAGAGAAATACGACAAGATGGCTAAAAATATCTTGAATAAATATGAGAAGGAGCTTGGCGAATGAGCATTTTATCCCTCACGCTTTTTTTGGGCATCATCTTGTTAACGCTTACAATAACCTATTACTCTTCTAAGAAGACGAAAAATGCCAGCGATTTTTATACGGCCGGCGGCGGATTGACAGCATGGCAGAATGGATTGGCCGTAGCAGGTGACTTTATGTCAGCCGCATCCTTCCTGGGAATTACGGGTGCAATCGCACTGATTGGTTTTGATGGCTTTTATATGAGCATCGGGAACCTTGTGGCCTTTCTTGTCTTATTGTATCTTGTATCGGAACCACTTCGCAATCTAGGTAAGTTTACGCTGGCAGACATGATTTCAGCACGCTTCAAATCAAAAAAAGTGCGAGGGATAGCTGCTGCTAACACACTTGTCATTTCAATCTTTTACATGATTGCCCAACTTGTAGGTGCAGGAGGATTAATTAAACTCTTGCTCGGCATCGATTATTGGCTATCAGTTCTTCTTGTCGGTGTACTGATGACGATTTATGTGATTTTCGGCGGGATGAGAGCGACAAGCTGGGTGCAGATCACGAAAGCGGTTCTATTGCTAGGCGGTTCCGCTGTATTGACGTTCATCGTTTTTTCCCGTTTTAATTTCAACATTTCAGAGATGTTCCAACATGTACAAACTGCAACACCGCTCGGAAAGGAATTTTTGAATCCAGGAAATAAATACACCGATGGACTCGACATGATTTCATTTAATATGTCGCTTGTCCTTGGAGCAGCAGGCCTTCCGCATTTACTCGTCCGCTTCTTTACAGTAAAGGACGCAGCTACTGCAAGGAAATCCGTCGTATATTCCACATGGTTTATAGGGGTATTTTTCATCATGACGATTTTCCTTGGTTTCGGCGCTGCATCTTTCGTCGGGTTTGAGCGGATCATCGAAGCAAACTCGGCTGGAAACATGGCCGCGCCCCTTCTTGCATTAACCATGGGCGGGGAATTTTTATTCGCATTCGTTTCTGCTGTGGCATTTGCCACGATTTTAGCGGTTGTATCCGGCCTTGTTTTAACGTCGGCATCGGCTTTTGCACATGATATATACGGTGAAATCATCAAGGAAGGAAATATTACGGAAAAACAGCAAATACTCGTTGCCCGAATGGCTTCTGTCGGAGTAGCGGTCATTTCGATTTTACTTGCTTTATTTGCTCAATCAATGAATGTCGCTTTTCTTTCAGTCCTTGCGCTTGGAATTGCTGCCAGTGCCAATTTACCGATCATTCTTTGCACAATATATTGGAAACGCTTCAACGCAACCGGAGCGATCACCGGAATGTCATTCGGGTTACTCAGCTCCATCATACTGGTCATGCTCAGTCCCAATGTATGGAATCCGGAACCTGGGATGGGGATTTTCACTGGTGATCCCCTCTTCTCGATGAGCAACCCGACCATTTTCACCGTACCGCTCGGCTTTATTGGAGCTTATTTAGGTACAATACTGTCAAAAGCAAAAGATGAAGAAAACGGTTTTGCTGAAGTACTGTTCAAATCAAACACCGGATATGGGATAAGTTCAGCAAAAGACCATTAAGAAGGAGGATTTCCATGACCACACATTTAGATCAGGATATTCACGAATTGCATTACGATCAAATCAAACAAGTACTGGTCGACGAACCATACGCTTCTTTTCTAGGGATGAAATTGACGAAACTCGGTCCCGGGACAGCTGAAGCAGAATTGATTCCAAGTGACCACATGCTAAATAGCCATGGAACCGTTCACGGTGCCATCATCTTTTCACTTGCTGATTACGTGTTCGCCGCAGCCAGTAATTCATATGGCAAAATTGCGGTTGGCGTTTCAAACAACATCAACTTCTTATCAGCTGGCAAACGGGGTGAGACTTTAACTGCCAGAGCGGAAGAAATAAAGAAAAACCATAAACTGGCCTGGTATAAAATAGACGTGTCAAATGAAAGGGAATTGATTGCAACCATGGAAGCGATGGTATACAGGAAAAATCAATATTTCGTCGACCAAGTTGAATAAGTAACACTTGAAACCGGACGAGCAATCAACTTGTCCGGTTTATTTTCCCCTTGTTTTGCCCATGATACATACATTAAACTAATAAAAAGGGGATTCCCGATTTGGAATCCCCCTCCCTTATTTTAAAACCCTTCTTCCTAGCTATTGGCCGGAATACTGGAATCTATCACTTTTAGCCACTCCCCACGCTCCCTTTCACTGATTACATCAGTCTCGTAAACTATTTTCCCTCTATTCATGGTAGCCGTGATTTGGCAAGGAAAGGTATGGCCCATATAAACGCTTTGCTTATGTTTCGCGAAAAAATTCGTTTCCGAAACTTCATGCATACCATTAAGGGAAACGATGGCAAGGTCTGCATCCTTCCCTACCTCGATTTGTCCTTTTCTAGAGGAGAGACCGAACCTTTTTGCCGGGGCTGAAGCTGTCCACTCAGCGACCTTATGAAGCGGGATACCATGTAAAACAGCCAACTCAATCATCGACATCAACGAAAATTGCCCCCCGCTTATTCCGCCCCACGCTTCAAAAATATTATGTATGGCAGGATCTTTCAGCTCAAAAGGGCATGGTGAGTGGTCGGAAGAAATCATATCGAATTTCCCTTCCATTAAACGGGTAATCAATCTTTCTTGTTCTTCCCTTTCCCTTAGTGGGGGAGCACATTTTGCAACCGCGCCTTTTTCTATTAAATCATCCTGATTGAATAATAAATAATGCGGACACGTCTCGACCGTCACATCCAGCCCCTTCTGTTTGGCCGATTCAATTTTTTCGATGGCCAAACTACTGCTAATATGGACAAAGTGCAGCGGACAGCCCGTTAACTCTGCATATGTAATGGCACGCTCCACAGCCTCCGCTTCCGCTTGCACAGGTCTTGTAGCTGCATAATCATTCGCACTGAATAGTCCATCCTTCTCTTTTTCCCGCTTGAACCACTGAGTGATCGGATCACTTTCCGCATGAAGGGCCAAGACCTTTCCCAATTCCGCTATTTTCTTCATTCCATGTAAAAGGGTGAAATCATCTGCCCGTTCAAACTCCTCATTTCCCGTCGCTGATAGAAATGCCTTAAATCCGATGACTCCGGATTTGGCGAGATCCTCTAAATCATCGATATTTCCCGGGACCAGCCCTCCCCATAATCCAAAGTCTATAACCGACTTCATCTCACCGAGATTGCCCTTTTCAAGGAGGGCCTTTCGATCAATCGTTGAAGGGATTCCATTCAATGGCATATCGAAATATGTGGTGCAGCCTCCCGCTGCCATCATTTGCGATCCTGTTTCAAAGCCCTCCCAATGGGCGCGGCCAGGTTCGCTAAAATGCACATGGACATCAATCATACCAGGAAAGATATGCTGGCCATCCGCTTCATACTCTGCATAACCATTGCCATCCAGGATATCCCCAATCTTAACAATCACCCCATCCTGGATGGCAAGATCAGCTTTCTTCACTCCATCAGGAAAAACTACATATCCATTGCGGATAATAAGATCATATATTGACATATGGACCACTCCCCCAAAATAGTTTTATAATCAAAGAGATCCCCTTGATGCAGCCACTTTCTCCGTCTTTCCCACATACACATCCAGTGCAGCCTGCAAAGCCTCTCCCCGATTAACTTGGAACCCCTGGCGCAAAAGGACAGCTTCCAAGGAGGCCAATACAAAGAGGATGTTTTCTTTCCTGCAACTGAATCCCATGGTCCCGATCCTCCAGATTTTGCCGTGAAGCGGACCAAACGAGGAAGCGATTTCGATACCAAATTCATTCAACAGCATGGCTCTTACAGCTTCACCGTCGATTCCGTTTGGAATTTCGATGCAAGTTACACACGGAAGTTTGTTTTTCCCATCCCCGAATAACGTTAGCCCCATTGCCTTGATCCCTTCAACGAGAGCAGCTTCGTGGAGTTCATGACGGGCAAAGCGCGTTTCCAGACCTTCTTCAAGCACAAGGCGCAACCCTTCACGTAACGCATAAATCATGGAGGTCGCTTCTGTATGGTGATTCAAGCGGCGCGGTCCCCAATAATCCTGCAGCATGCTTAAATCGAAATAATTACTGGTGATCGGACGGCGGAGCGAAACCTTTTGGTTATCTTCATCCGTCGCAATACCACGTTCCACCTTTTTGCGGGACTGGATGATTTCTTCTATTCTCTCATTATACGTAATCGGTGCCATACCTGAAGGAACTGACAAGCATTTTTGTGTCCCTCCTATCAACCCATCAATACACCATTCATCCACCTTAACATCGGTGCCCCCGATCGAGGCAACCGCATCCACCACAAGCAGGACACCCAATTCTCGGCAGGCCAACCCGATTTCCTTCAAAGGCTGCATACAACCTGTGGAAGTTTCCCCATGAACGATTGCTGTTATTTTTGGGGAGACTTTCTTGATTTCCGCGATGACAGCTTGCGGTTCGAACACCTCTCCCCAAGGACATTCCATCGTATGGACTTCAGCTCCGTATCGCTCACAGATTTCGACCAACAAATGACCGAATCTACCGAATATGGGAACCAGAACCTTATCTCCCGGCTCAATGATGCTGCATAGAATCGCTTCATTACCCGATCTTGAGGTGCCATCGATAGGGAATGCCCATTTATTTTTCGTTTGAAAAACCAAACGCAGCATTTCCATCACTTCATTCATGATTGTAGTGAATGCAGGATCGAATTGCCCTAATATCGGTGTGCTCATCGCCCTTAAAACACGCGGATCCACTTCGACCGGTCCTGGTGTCATGATCGTTCTCATCGGTGCATTCAATTCTGAATATGCCATTTTCCCCAACCCCTTTAATAGGCTAATTTATATAGTATTTCACTTAAAACGTCGATTCCCTTTTCCATATCCACAACACTCGTAAACTCCTTAGGCGAATGGCTGATCCCCCCCTTACTTGGAACGAACAGCAAGCAAGTCGGACAAAACGAACCAAATACTTGTGCATCATGGCCGGCTCCGCTGACCATATCTTGGTATGGTATATTTTTATCTTTAGCTACCTTTCGGACAAGGCCATTCATTTCCCGATCCATCGCAACCGGTTTGACATCCATCCATTGTGAAACCTCCAGCTTCATTTCAGCTTTCTTTGCCAAGGAATCGAAAGTCGAAAAGATTTCCTTACAAAACCTTTCAAGAACCTCTTCCTCGTGATGCCTGATATCGAGACTGAGCTCCACTTCACCAGCAATGACATTCGGAACATTAGGTTTAACATCCATTCTCCCAACAGTCGCAACTAAACCCGGGTCCATACCCATCGCTTTTTTCGTTAAAAAAGAAATGAATTCCGAAGCAAAACCGACAGCATCCTTCCTGTATGACATGGGAGTGGTGCCCGCATGATCACTCTCACCCATGATTTTAACCGTATAACGGCGCTGCCCGACAATATGGCTGACGACCCCAATTGCATTCTCATTCTTTTCAAGCACCATCCCCTGTTCTACATGAATTTCGACGAACCGTTCAATATCATCGCGGACCGGGGTTTTATAGGCTCCAGGTTCAAACCCTGACTTTTTCATGGCTTCCAAAAAAGGAATTCCTTCTGTATCTTTTAAATCCCTGACATGCTCAAGACCATAGACTCCTTTAATATTCCTCGACCCCCAAAACGTTAAGGGAAATCTGCTTCCTTCCTCCTCACAAAAGGAAACGACTTCAATCGTCTTTCGCGGCGCCCCATAGGCTTTATACAACCTCTTAACTGCCAGGAAACTAGCGATGACCCCATATGCGCCGTCATATTTCCCCCCATCCTTGACCGTGTCTATATGAGAACCGGTCAGAATGATTCCACCTGAGAGATCCCTTCCCTCAAGCCTGCCAAACAAGTTGCCTACACTATCAAAATATGTACTGAGGTTTTCTTTTTCCATCTCAGCTTTCATTGCCTGCTGAGCGCTCATCCATTCCTTGGAATATAATAACCGGGTCACCCCATTACTCTCCGTTGCCCCGAAAGATGCCAACCATTCTATCATCGACGCAACATCATCCTTTTCATCTATGAATTTTTCGATTTGAATGCCCATCACATCGCTTCCCTTCTCAATATCCATTCATGTTATGAATATTCACAAATTTATGTTATCTATTATTTTACTTGCTTTCACATTTAACTTCATTGACAATTCTGTTAGTATTTCGGTGTTTTTTTGTGCAAAATAACCAACTGAAAACAAGCCAACAAAAGAAGAGGGCGCCCATTAAACCGGACACCCTCTTTTTATCAACTTGTATAATTCGAGCCTAAGCCCAATTCCCTCAATAGCTGACGATAAGCGATCGACGTCTTATCTGCCGCGATATGTGCTTCCGCTTGCAAATCAAGAGGCAGCTCCTCCGGCTTTTGATTTTCCACCATTTCCTTATCTTCATTGAAAATCTGCAAGTTGAATTCATAAGTATCTTCAACCGGGGCATCTAAATCAAAGTTACGGGCCATCGGTGAAAACATTCTTGTCTTTCGTGCCGAAACCGGACTGGCACAGTTCAAGATGTGAAGTTTCCCATCCTCCGGGAAATGGACAGTAAGCCTGGCCGCCAGCGGTGGATAGATATCAAAAACACGCAGCCACTCAAAGTGGGCAGGTTCTAAATGCCGCATGCCTTTTCCGTAATTACTGACGGAACTTAAGTATTCCACATGGAGGCCATATTCCGTTTTTTCCACCTTATAACTAGGAACGATAGGATTGTTACGATCAGCGAAGCTTTCCGAATGAACCCAAGCAAAGTGGGACACATCCAAAAAACCTTCCATCTGCCGACCGGCTGAACCGGCAATGTCTATGGATGGCGGCAGGATGTTCAAATATGCCTCATCATCCCAGGCCGGCAACTTTGGAATATCCTCTTTATCGCTCGCAATCGAAGTCCAAATCAAGCCGTAGCGCTCAACCGCGGGATAAATATTAATGCAAAGACGCGGGGATATTTTAGCGTTGGGATGTGCAGGTATCCCCGTACAATTCCCTTCCGGGCCATATCTAAAACCGTGGTAAGGGCATACGATATCATCACCATCCACCCATCCCATGCTTAATGGCACACCACGATGCAGACAAAGGTCCCTCGCAACGATAATCTTCCCATTGGCCCGATAAAGGACAAGGTGCACATCCAGAAGTTTAATGCCTATCGGTTTTTCCGATATTTCCTCGACTGCCGCCACAGGAAACCAATATTGCGATAATACATCCCAGTCCCCTTTGCTGAATGTGCATTCTTTCGGAAACGGCGTTACTCTTTTTTTCTTACTGGAAGCAACTGTGCCTTCACTCATTTTATCGTCTCCCTTATCCTCACGTTATTTTTTATAAATATTAACAAAATTAAAATAACATGTCACCAACGATGTTATAAAACCTAACATAAAAATGCTTTTTTTATTTATCTGATAATCCAAACAATGAAATTTGTAGGATATGCCAAAGTGTTTGTATGATATGATAATGAAAATCCGCAAAGCACGTTAGTAAACGGAGGGATTCAAACTAATATCAGCAACATGCGCTAATTTAAAACCGATTCATTTCCCCTGTATTTATAAACTTACACTCAATACTCTAATTTTCCAAAATGAGGTGTTTCAGATGAAGGTAGCCGAACTTTTAACATTACCAGCATTAACCGGCATGCATTTAATTGCCGGAGGAACAGGGATCGAACGGGAAGTCCTCACAGTCAATATGATGGACGCTCCGGATATCATCAACTTTTTAAAACCAAATGAATTCCTTGTAACGACGGCTTATCACATAAAGGACAAGCCGCATCTCTTGTCATCACTCGTCGAAGCGATGGCAAACCAAGGCTGCGCAGCCCTGGGAATAAAGACAAGGAGGTACCTAAAGGAAATACCTGAGGAGGCACTGGTTCTTGCCAATGATTTATCCTTTCCAATCATTGAACTCCCGGCCGAATTGTCACTCGGGGAAATCATCAACCATACATTACGGGGGATTTTGGATCAACGTGCAGCGGAATTGACTTTTGCCATGGAAACACATAAACAATTCACAAACTTAATCATGCGCGGCAAAGGAATTCAAAAGCTGCTTGATCATTTATCGGATATGATTGGATACCCCATCTTATTAGTTGACCAGTACCTAAAACCAATATTCCAACCAATCTCAACACCTGGAATTATTCCAATAATCAAAAAAATGAGCGAAGCGGGATTCCGATTCCACAAAACCAAAACACCTTTCTTTTCATTTTCATCCCTTTCCAATAAACAGCCCTATACCGTCTTCCCCATCTATATGAATGAAGAGAAATTTGGTTATTTGACGATATCGGGAGAAATTAAGACTAGCGATAACCTCATAACATTGACGATAGAACAGGCAACTAATGTCATTTCTTTTGCCCTGATGAAAGAACACGCCCTTAAACAGCATGATCGGAATATCCGAAATGATTTCTTCCTTCATTTTCTCGATGGCAGTTTCTCTTCACAAGAGGAAATCATAAATCGGGCAAAGGAGTTTTCCTTACACAATGAAAAAACCTATATATGCGCAGTCGGAAAGATCGATGAATCCGATTCGGACATAAGTTACACACAGCTGCAGCGACGGGCTGATTCGATATACGAGTTTTTGGAAGATGAACTTTGCCTATCACCCAATCCCATTCATCTCTTTACCAAAGGCAAGAAATGCATTCTTTTATATGAAGTGAATGAAGTCTCTGACGTTCTCCAAACTGTCGAAACCTCGCTAAAATCATTGCAAAGGATAACAGCCAGCCAGTTCGGCTGCACGATTTCTTTCGGAGTGAGCCATTTGAGCCAGAGTTTTTTACAGACCAAGAATTCTTACAAAGAAGCGAACGACTCCCTTCTCGAAGGAGGCCTTTCGAAAAGGATCGAATACATCCATATATTCCGAACGAAGGATATTATGGAATTATTGAGGATCATCCCCGAAGAAGACCTCATGAATTTTCACCATTATTCACTACAGGGATTTTCAAAGGTTTTCACCGAGGAGGAGCAATCCTTATTACAGACATTATCCGTCTATCTCGAAACTCATTGTCAAATATCCGAAACTGCCAAAAGGTTATTCGTACATCGAAACACAGTTGTATACAGACTCGAGAAATGCGAAGAGCTGCTCGGCAAGAGCCTGAAAGATTCGGAGACCACACTCCAGATACGGCTTGCCCTTCGCATTAAATCCTTACTTAAAATATAAAACAAAAGCCTCCCATCACTTTATGCAAGTTGTCTATATCCACAACCAAAAATTGTCTAATCTAACTAATGACAATTTTCTGATTTTTTATTATGATATTAATCATAACAGAATCACGTGATATAAAATGACACGCTACTGTAGAAGGGAGTTTTTTTATGAATGACAGAATTAATAAGTCCAAGGCCTTCTCGTTAGGTCTTCAGCACGTTCTTGCCATGTATGCTGGTGCCATATTGGTGCCGATCATCGTCGGGGGGGCATTGGGATTCAATTCTCAACAGTTAGCCTACCTTATTGCCATTGATCTATTGACCTGCGGGATCGCTACATTATTGCAATCTTGGAAAAATAAATACTTTGGAATTGGCCTCCCGATAGTTTTGGGAACTTCTTTCGTCGCAGTCACCCCCATGATATCCATCGGCAGCAATTATGGCATTTCCGCTATCTATGGATCAATCATAGCCGCTGGATTATTCATCATTTTTTTCTCCAACATCTTTGGTAAACTGCTTAAATTATTCCCGCCTGTCGTGACCGGTACCGTCGTCATCATCATTGGATTATCCTTAGTGCCCACCGGCATAAAGAATATGGCTGGCGGTTCCGGCAGCAAAGACTTTGGCTCAGCTGAGAACTTGATGCTTTCTTTAGGAGTCCTCGCCGTTATTCTGTTAATCAATCGCTGCTTCACTGGATTCATTCGCTCCATTTCCGTTCTGATTGGCATCATAGCAGGAACGATCGCTTCAACGTTTTTTGGGAAGATGGACTTTTCCACCCTTGCCGAGGCTTCTTGGTTCCATATCCCCACTCCTTTGTACTTCGGTACACCCAGCTTTGAAATAGCACCCATACTTACGATGATGTTGGTTGGCACAGTCATCCTTGTCGAATCCACTGGCGCATTCCTTGCTCTCGGAAAAATAACCGGCAGGGAATTGAGTGAAAAAGATATTGTCAAGGGCTACCGGGCAGAAGGCCTTGCCTTCACTTTAGGCGGGATTTTCAATGCCTTTCCTTATAGTACATTCGCCCAGAATGTAGGCCTCGTACAATTATCCGGTGTAAAAAAAAGAACAATCACCATTGTAGCCGGCTTCATTTTAATCGGGCTTGGACTTGTACCGAAAATCGCAGCACTCGCTACACTGATTCCCACTGCCGTTCTCGGAGGTGCTACCGTCGTCATGTTCGGAATGGTCGTTTCATCAGGAATTAAAATGTTGAATGACGTCGATTTCTCGGATAATGCCAATTTATTGGTCATTGCTTGTTCAGTCTCACTCGGACTGGGCGCAACCGTCGTTCCCGAGTTATTCTCAAGCCTGCCGGAAACCATCCGAATCGTTGTCGGTGATGGAATCATCACAGGAAGCCTGACAGCCATCATCCTGAATGTGATCTTGACTCCCCGAAAGAAAAAGGCGGCAGATAGAACCATCGCGGATGCAGATCAGTTCATGGCAAAAAGCATTTAAAAAGGAGCCCTTAGAATGATTACTATTAAGTCACTAAATGCAATTAGCGAAAAGGAGTTCACGATGTTCCTTGGTGATACTTTCGAACATTCACCTTGGATTGCAGAAAAGGCGGCAGCCAATAGACCATTTTCATCCATTATCAATCTGCATCAATGCATGGTGGACATTGTAAGCAATTCGTCAAATGAAGAAAAGTTAACATTAATCAAGAAGCACCCGAACCTAGGGGACAAAGTTGAAATGAGTGATGATTCGACTAAGGAACAGCATGGCGCCGGTTTAAAGGATCTTACTGCCGAAGAATATGAAAGTTTCATATCATTGAACCGGCAATATGTGAATAAATTCGGCTTTCCATTTATCCTGGCTGTACGCGGCAAAGATAAAAATGACATATATCAATCGATGAAAACAAGGATTCACCATTCAGAAACAATAGAGTTCGATAAGGCACTATCTGAAATTCATAAAATTGCCCTATTTCGTTTACAGGATAAAATCAAAATCGAAGGAGAGAATTCAATGAAAAATAAATCAGCCGCACAAACACTAAGTTATGGAAAAGGAAATGTTTTTGCCTATAGGACCTATTCAAAGCCTTTAACCGGAATCAAACAAATACCAGAATCCACTTTTTCAGGCAGAGATCATATCATTTTTGGCACCAATGTAAAAGTTTCCGTTGGCGGCTCCTCTTTTCTTCCCTCCTTCACGGAAGGAGACAATTCCATGGTCGTCGCGACAGATTCGATGAAAAACTTCATCCAACGGCATTTAGCCACATTCAAAGGAGCAACATTAGAAGGATTTGCTTCATATGTGTCAGAAGCCTTCCTTAACAAATATCCTCAAATCGATACGGTTAAATTGATTGCCGAGGATATCCCTTTCGAAGCTGTGACTGAAGCGACGGATCTTCAATTGAAACCGAGTGACCTTGTATTCAAAAAGTCCCGCAACGAACGGGCCAAGGCAGCCGTCGAAATCATCCGTAGGGAAAACGGCAGCGAAATCGTTCAGCAAAGCAGTTCCATCCTTGACCTCCAATTAATCAAAGTAAGCGGGAACTCTTTTGTCGGTTTTGTCCGTGATGAGTATACGACGCTTCCCGAAGATGGAAATCGTCCGCTTTTCATCTATTTGAATCTCCACTGGGTCTATGAGGATCAAAAGGATGCATTCGGTGTGGATCCTTCTAAATACGTGGCTGCTGAACAGGTAATCGATATTGCTACATCCGTTTTCCATGAAATGGAGACTCCTTCGATCCAAAATCTGATTTATGAAATCGGCTGCCGTATTTTAACCAGATTCCCTCAGCTTCTTGAAGTTACATTCGAATCCCAGAACCACACATGGGATACAGTCGTTTCCGAAATCCCGGAATCCAAAGGAAAAGTATATACAGAGCCGCGCCCGCCATATGGATTTCAGGTCTTCACCGTTAAAAAAGAAAATCTCGAAAATAATAAAATCCTGGCTGCTGCTGAAGAAAACATCGGTTAAGGAGTATTTATGCCTGGTATAACAACACATATATTGGATTTAATGCATGGCCAGCCGGCCGAAAACGTGACGATTGAATTATACTATTCCGAATCATCAACCGCTGACTGGCAGCTGCTCCAATCAGCGGTCACAAATATAGACGGGAGGCTCGATGCCCCGCTGCTGAACGCAGAAAACACTAAAATGGGAAACTACGAAATCATTTTTCATATCGGGGATTACTTCCGGAATAAGTCCATCGACCTTCCTGATCCGCCCTTTTTGGACCAGGTACCCGTCCGTTTCGGGCTATCTTCCCCATCCTCTCATTATCATGTGCCACTGCTCGTTTCCCCATGGGGCTATCAAGTGTATCGGGGAAGTTAAAAGAAACTGCCGGAGAAGACCTTCTCCGGCAGTTTCTTTTTTGATCGATTACAGTCTGGATTTTAAAACACATAACAAAACCCCACCTGTTCCCAATAGCAACTGGTGGGGTTTCTAACTGGCTTCTACATCTACATCAACCGGGAGGTCCATCTTGTGCAATCACGTCCTTTCATTTAAACGGCTAATTTACTGTATTCATCCAACTGATCTTTAGTTAAGTTTTTGATGAAGCGGTCAAAGTTTATCGACTCGATTTCATACCTTTCACAAATCTTTAAATAACTTTCATAGGCTTTATCCTGAATATTCATCATCTTGACTCCTCCTTCTGTTATATAACAATAAATTTAACTTATTAATAATATATAACAACTGTAATTTCCCGTCAATGTATTTTTCTGAAAATTCGGTAAGATTTTCATTCTTTTAGTATTTCCCATATTGTTCTTTGCTAACCGTCCTATAAAGGAAAAGCCGCCTTAGCGACAGCTCCGATCAAAAGCTAATTCACACGTTATTTCTTTAAACCAAGAAATAGAATGCTGTTACATTAATGGCCATTTGAACAGCATAAAAAACCAACTCTCCATAAAGGAAAATTGGTTTTTTTCTTTTGAACTATAGATTATCTAAGCAATGCAGTCAGTAATTATTTGTAACTGCTGCAAGCACACCAGGTACACCTGTGTTTTCAGTTATAACACTAATAACTCCACCTAAAATTTAGCGCTTCCAAGGGAGAATCCACAGGAGCAAAGGACGCCTTGGGGATAGCCCGCGGTAAGCGAGTGCCCGGAGTCGAAAATAACAAATTCGGCAAACTCAATCATTTGTCTACAGTCTGAGCAGGTAATTCCACCTGCCATTTCTTAGATGATTAACTAAACAGCGCTTTGTTTGTTCCCTTTTTTGAAGGGGATGGGGTTGGGAATATTTCTTTTTGTAATATAGGGCCGTATGTATCGACACGACGGTCTCTAAAGAATTGAAGAATTTTTCTAGTTTCTTCTATTTCATTTAAATCAATTTCTTGCACAATAATTCCTTCTTCTTCATCAAGTGAAGCTAGAATATTCCCGAATGTATCGCTAATGAATGAACCGCCGTAAAAATTCATGTCCTTTTCCTGGCCCACTCGATTTGTCGCAGCAACGAATACACCATTAGAAATGCCATGAGCGGAAATTGCCTTTTCCCAGGATGATCTTGTCGATATCTCGGGATGATCTGGCTCTGAACCAATAGCGGAAGGATAGAATAATATCTCTGCACCTTGTAAGCTCAAAATTCGGGCAACTTCTGGATACCACTCGTCCCAACAAATCCCGACTCCTATTTTTCCATAAGCCGTTTCATAGACAGGATAGCCTGTATTGCCTGGAACGAAATAATATTTTTCATGATACTGGGGACCATCCGGAATATGATTTTTTCTTGTAATCCCTAAACATTCTCCATCAGCATCAAATACAGCTGCACTATTAAAATAAATTCCAGCACCTGCTCTTTCGTAAAAAGGGACAATCAAGACAATTGCTAATTCCTTTGCTAATTCACCCATTTCGGCTAATGTACCGCTATTTACATCTTCAGCTAAATCATAATTTTTCACACTGACCGTTTGCGGAAAATATTGCGAAGAAAATAATTCCTGTAAGCAAACGATTTGTGCCCCTTTATTTACTGTTTCTTTTATTTTCTCTATCGTTTTTTGGATATTTTGCTCAATGAATTCTCCGCAATGAATTTGAATAAGACCAACTTTTACTTTTGACATTTTCTCACTACCTACCTTTTAATATTTTTTTATCTTATACCTTTTGGACGACCTGGTTTTCATATACGACCTTTCCATCCATAATCGTCATCTTCACTTCTGTTTCAAGAATTTCCTCTGTTGATATGCTAAATAAATTTTTATTTAATACTGCGATATCCGCTATCTTCCCTGCTTCCAAGGTGCCTAATTCTTTATCTCTGAAAGACCCGAATGCCGGTGTAGCCGTGTAATATTTTAACGCTTCAGCTAATGTTATTCCTTCCGACTCTTGCCACGCCTTCCCGGTTAAATCTTTTCTGGTGATTGCCTGATAAATACCCATCATGGGATTTAAGGGCACTACAGGAAAATCTGTACCAAAGGCAATTTTAGCACCAGTATCCACTAGTGTTTTGATAGGATAATAGAGAGGTTGTTGTTTTTCACTGATTCTGGCTGTGTATGCCTCACTTTCCATTAATTCAATATGTTTAGGTTGAAAGGAAGCGATTACATCTAATTCCTTAAAGCGATGAACATCATCCGGATGCAATACCTCCACATGTTCAATGACATGTCTAGCATCTCTTTGTCCATTTACGTTTCTCGCTTCTTCAAATGCATCCAAAGCTAAGCGGACTGCACCGTTACCAATAGCATGGAAACGAATTTGGAAATTTTCCTTATCTGCCTTTTTTACTAATTGTTTAATTGTTTCAGCTGGATAAGTTGTTCCGCCTTTTGTATCTGGACGGTCTTTGTAAGAATCCAATAAAAAAGCAGTATGACTTGTCACAACACCATCTATAAATTGTTTTAATCCAGAAAAGGTGAGCTTGTCTGAATGATAATTTGTTTGTAATTCCTTTGCGGCAGCTAAATCAATTTTTAACTCCGGCGAAAAGTGAATTCTGGTTGTAAGTAACCCTTCTCTCTCAAATTCCTTGAAAATTTCAAGATCGTCTAATGGATTTGGCGCAATTTTAGCTCCATATAAATCATTAACGGATGTGATTCCCAATCTTTTTGTTTCATTAAGAAAACCTTGGAATAGGCTTACACGTTTATCTTTCGGTAATTTATATGCATGTTCTGATGCATAGCCAATTGCCTGTTCAAATAGAAGGCCTGTCAGTTCCCCATTTTCATCTTTTCCAATTTCCCCATATTCCGGATCTGGGGTATCCTTCGTTAATTGAATCATTTCCATTGCTTTACTATTGATCCATGCGTAATGCACTTCTGCATTGAATAATAAAACAGGGCGATCACTAATATATTTATCTAGCGTTGTTCTATGTGGCAGCACTTTGTTCTTCCAATTGGTATGATCCCAGCCGACGCCAAATATCCACTCATCATTTGGTCTCGTTTCGGCAAATTCACCTACTATTTTGGCTGCATCTTCTTCTGAAGCTGCATCAAATAATTTAGCACTATCCTTCTGTAAAATGCTTCCCATCATAATGTGCATATGAAAGTCATGAAAACCCGGTATAATTAGTCCATCTTCCATGTCATAGACTTTTGTTTCATCTCCAAGGAATGACATTATATCTTCTTTAGAACCGATTTTAATAATTTTATTATCTTTAATGGCGATAGCTGCTTTTATTGGCTCATCTTGTAACCCAGTAAAAACATGTTGACCAGAAAGAATGATGTCTGCACTTACCATTTTTATCCTCCTTGATGAATATAGCTTTTATGCCTGAATTTCTTTTTCTATCGCATTATCAATAGAAAGCTCAGGCGGCCGCTTACTAAACAATTTCGTATTTGAAAGCAGCATGATGAAACCAATTCCAAACCATCCCAGTCCGAGTAAAAGTGCCTTTGAATCAAGGCTAGTCCATAACCAAATTGTGAAACCAGTACCAATCAGCGGCAATATGAGGTATTTTAGTGTGTTCATTCCGTTTCGCTGTTTTTCTCTAATATAATAATGGGAAATAACCGAAAGATTAACAAAAGTAAAGGCAACAAGCGCCCCAAAGTTAATAAAGGATGATGCTGTCACTAAATCAACAAATAAAGCAGATAAAGCAAAAATACCCACTAAGATGATGTTGTGTGTTGGAGTTTGAAATTTTGGATGAATGTGACCAAATATTTTCTTTGGAAGAACTCCATCTCTCCCCATCGCATACAAAAGTCGCGAAACACTTGCATGAGCTGATAAACCAGATGCCAGCCCCCCGGTAATATATCCTGCTAGAAAAATAGATTGAAATAAATTACCCCCTATGTACATGGCAATTTCCAAGGAAGCGGAATCCGGATCTTTAAAAGCTTGGAAATTTGGGTAAACAAGGTGACTGATGTATGAGATGGTGACAAACAGACCTCCCCCTATTAACGCGACGAGGAAAATGGCTTTTGGTATTATTTTTTTCGGATTAATGGTCTCCTCTGAAAATGTGGTAACAGCATCAAATCCTAAAAAAGATAAACATAAAACAGATGATCCCGCTAATACTAAAGATAGTGGTATATCTCCGTTCACAAATGGAGAACTCATGAATAATGTTCCTGAACCCATTCCGTTAAGTAACCCTTTAATCGAGAGGAATGAAAATATTACTATTATAAGAAATTGACAGGCAACTAATAAAACATTTATTTTTGTTGCTATTTTCACTCCAATTATATTTACAGTGGTGATTAAAATGACAAAGGCTATTAACCAGAAGGAAAAAGGAACGGATGGAAAATATGCGTTTAAGTAAATAGCGATCAGTAATCCATTGATCATTGGCAAAAATAAATAGTCCAATAGGATAACCCAGCCCACTAAGAACCCAAGGTGAGGATTAAGAGCCTTTTGAGTAAATGTATATGCAGAACCGGCAACAGGGTAGGCCTTAACCATTTGACCATAGCTATAGGCTGTAAACAACATACCAGCCAAAGCTATGATATAGGCAGCAGGTACCATCCCTTTCGTTATCTCCGCAACAACCCCATATGTAGAAAAAACTGTTGTAGGTGCCATATAAGCCAATCCAAATAGCACTAAAGGAAATACTGTTAACGAACGTCTTAATTTTGCATTCTCCATGTATCACTCCACCCTTATTCGTGATTAATTAATTTATATGCAAATACCATACCAAGTGGGTATCAATGGTATTTTGCCAACAATTGCAATATACAGATTATTTAATGAATTAATAGGTTTATGCAATTCTACATCATTTATTTAATATTGCATAATCAGTCGTCAGGGACGGGATATGGCAACCCATTATTCAATACTTTTCTTCTTCAGCTAGCAGTCCTCGGCTCTCACTCTTCCGATATCTAAGAAATATCTATTCATTAAGTCATTTATAAAGGAAAAATCAAATGGCAAAGTTATCATAATGCCATCGCCCGAACATAGTCTACTTGGTGCCTTCTACCGTAAGCACTTCAAAGAGACTTCATTGAAAGAGAGCGATATTGGAAGGTTTCCCTATCCCAACCGCTCTCGTACAACTTCGCTCTTCATTAACTGTGTAAACGTCACCATTTTTAAAGATCAATCTATTTTCCCTCTTAGAAAGACTATTCATTACCCGTTTATTTGATTATCTGTATCCTTATCGTCTATTGTCCTTTTTTCAGAGAAAGGATTACTTTTACTTTGACTACTTCGGACAAATAATACTGAGATAAGAGATGCGATACAAAGAAATACTAAAAATGAAGCAAGCGGAATCCAAGAATTATTGTAGGTGCCTACTAATATAGTCGCAATCATTGGGGCAGTTCCACCAAATAATGCAGAGCCTGTTTGATAACCAAGCGTTATTCCTGTATAACCAACATTCGTACTAAACATTTCAGTAAACATTGTCCCGATAGTCGCCGCAATTGGAGGCCATAGAATTCCTAAGCCCACTATTGAAATAACGTATAACCAAGGAGTGGATTGTAAGGAAAATAAATAAAAGTATGGAAAGGCAAAAAGCGTTATTCCGATAGTACCAATAAGAAAAACACGTTTACGGCCAATTTTATCAGATAACATTCCCATAAATGGCATGCAAATCGCTGTAACGATTGTTGCAACAGTAACTACATTTAAAGCTGTAGTCCTTGAAAAACCCTGCGTTTCTGTAGCATAGGATATGAAAAATGTGGAAAATAAATAGAATGGGCCCACTTCAACACATTTTGCTCCTAAAGAAATTAAAACAGCTTTCCAATGATATCGCAGTGTCTCAAATAGTGGGATTTTTACGACGTTTCCTTTTTCTTTCTCTTCCTTGAAGGCCGATGTTTCCTCAATCCCTTTCCTTATCCAAATACCAATAACTACTAAAATCGCACTTAGGACAAATGGAACCCTCCATCCCCATGAAAGAAATTGTGATTCAGGAAGTAAACTCATTAATGATATGGAGAATGTCCCAAGTAACATCCCAAGAGGGATACCCATTGCAGGAAAGCTTCCAAAAAAGCCACGTCTTTCTTTAGGTGCAGATTCAACCGCTAAGAGTATTGCTCCTCCCCATTCCCCGCCAAGTCCAATCCCTTGAACGAGACGAAAAAAAACCAGAAGGATTGGTGCCCAAAGCCCTATCATTCCATATGTTGGAAGTAGTCCGATACATACAGTAGAAATTCCCATTAATAAAAGTGAAAGCACAAGAGTATTTTTCCTGCCAAACTTGTCTCCCAAATGACTAAAAACAAGCCCACCAAGAGGTCGTATAAAAAATGTAATGCCAAATGATGCATAAGCAAGCAATAAACTTACAAACGGATCATCATTAGGAAAATACAGTTTATTAAATACAAGTGCAGCAACGGTTCCATAAAGAAAGAAATCAAAAAATTCAATGGTACTGCCAAGTAAACTTGCAAATAATATCTTTTGTGATTTCTTGTCCAGTTTCTTTTTCCCACTCAATTTAACACACCTCCGGATTAGTTACTTCCTGGATGCGGGTTCTTGGATGTGGATGGCTTGCTGATTATTAATAGGTTAATGGTGCACCAACATTAATAACGTACTATGTTACTTCCCCGATAAAGAGAGTCTGATCTCCTGCTATTTGTTTACTTTGTGCCTTATATTAATCTTGAACATGCAGTTAATCAGACTCATAAGTATTCAGTATAATGTGTTGTGTATCCACAATACATTATATAAATACCTTCAATAAGGCACTAATCGTTCTGGTGAAAAAGCCGATAATCGCAATTTGTCTATCAACCGTGGATATATTAGCCTAAACAAAGATGTTTATCGTTATACCCAAATTCCCGTGAAATATCGAGTGCTGCACTCTTAACCTTTTCAACCAATGGAGGCAACAACTCGTTTTGGTAATTCACTTCAAGACCAGCAACACTAATGCCCGCAATGATATAACCTTTGTAATTAAAAATAGGAGCAGCTACCGCAGATATATAATTTTCAAGTTCCGAGTGACTGATCGTAAATTGCATTTTTCGAGACTCTTCTAGAAGAATACGAAGTCTCCCTTTATCAGTAATTGTTCCAGATGCAATCGACTTCAGTTCTATTTGCTCTAAATATTGTTCCCGCTCATACTGCGGCAGAAAAGCGAGAATGACACGAGAACACGCTCCAGCATACAGCGGTGTTCTCCGGCCAATTGCCGTATTAAGCCTTACACGCTGTTTTGTATCCTGTTTTTCGATGCAGATTGCCTCTTTGCCGTCTTGTACGATGAGATTAACGGCTTCCCCTACCTTATCATGAAGTTTTTGCATAATCGGCAAAGCTACCTGCCGAATATCGAAGCGTTCAGCTACTAAATGGCCAAACTGAAGAAATAACAGGCCAAGTGAATATTTTCCATCTCTATCTTTAGCGAGAAGACCCATCTCTTCAAGTGACATTACCATTCGATAAACAGATGTTTTCGGTATCCCTGAAAAATGTACGATTTCATTAAAACTTAACTTTGAGTGCTTTAAAAAAAGATTAAGGATATCCATTGATCTGACGGATGTCTTATTTTTGCTTTGCATGAGTTCCCCTCCTTAACAAAACAAAAGCGCTTTTTCAAGAATGCTTTACGGTCTTTTTAACTAATACGGAACAGGATCATCGTTTTCAAATTTAATGATCAAACTTTTACAAAAATCCTGATATAAACAGATTAGCTGAGTATTTTGGCGTATTTCCCTTCATAAAAGGCTAGTGGTGCTCCTTCGTTAATGACGAGTTCAGTTACTTCTCCAATAAAGAGTGTATGGTCCCCAGCCATTTGTTTACTATGGACCTTACATACGATATTTGCTAAAGCATTTTTAATTACTGGCAGTTCATTTATCCAGCCAAATTCAATCTGACGGTTTTCTTTAATCTGCCCCGCAAAATGCATGGATAACTCTTTTTGAGCATCTGACAATATATTTACAGCAAATTTTCCAGATTCATTAATTTTATCTAGCATTTTAGCTTTTTCGCCTATGGATATTAAGACCATTCTTGGATTAAGTGAAACTGACATAAAAGCATTCGCCGTCATACCGTGTGCTTCATCTTCTAAAAGTGTTGTAATGACTGTTACTCCTGTTGCAAATTTCCCCATCGCATTTCTAAAATTTCTATCATCCATCATTTTATAACCTCCTTAAAATTTGAACTATACTTAGACATTGATTCGAAAGGAATCTGTTTTATGAATTTAACAGTCAGTTCTTCCACAACACCTCCCTTCAGCATTTCTATAATTTGACCGCTTATTTCATCATTTCTCTTGCTGCACCCATATCTTATGAATTTCCCATGACAAGATTTGTTCTCGTTTTTGATTTCTACACGATATAAGCCTGGTGCTGGCAGGATATACTTATTCCCAATATAGATTTCCATATTTGTCTCTTTCTCATGTTTATGTCTATTTGCACTATAAACGACCCCATTAATTTCAAAATGATGTCCCAAATAGTAGGGTACGAGGTGGACATCTCCATCCCTTACCATTTTTCTAATTAAAGTTGAACTTATTTTTTCGCCATTATGTACCTGTTTTGAAATGACGGTTACATCAAAGAGGTTGTTTTTACTCACTTTTTGTAAATAATCAACAGTACCCTGAGCTTTATTTCCAAAGGTGAAATCAAATCCTACCACTATATGTTTAGCTTGAAGACCTAAAACATATTGTTTAATAAACTCAGATGGCTGAAGGGAAGCAAATGCTAAATTAAACTTTATGACAAAAAGCTTGTCCACTCCAATAGCAGCCATTCTTTCAATCTTTAAAGCTAGGGGAGTTAAATATCTCCAATCTTTCTCCAATTTGATTACTTCATTTGGATGTGGATCGAAGGTCATCGCCGTGAATTTAAGATTTTTCTTTTCGGCTATTCTCTTGGTTTGCTTCAACAGAGATTGATGACCTAAATGAACACCGTCAAAAAAACCTAATGCCATTACGTGAGGCTCCCTTGGATATAGGGATCCCTCTAGTGGATGTGCTAAATGGAAAACATCCAACCTGCTTCACCTTCTCCGTCATCAAGATAATGATTTTTAAAATGTTTAGCCGATATTATTTTGTGTAATACTGGTGTACGGTAGACCCATCAACCATTAATGACGTACATTTTAAGTCAACAATTGAACTTTTCATGAATGTTCACTCACTGTTTAACGATTAGAGTTTCTTCGTAATGAACTCTGTATACATAATCTTTTACACAGAAGATTCAGATACTTAAATACCCCAATAATCAATTTGAGCATTCAGCATTGGGTTCCTGCGTAAGAATGTATCAGAGATAAAAGGCTCCTCGTTGTTTAATGTCACGAGAAGCCATTTGATGGATTACCATATTCGTATATGCAGGAGCTTATTCGTTTCAAAACATATCTGTTTATTGTACCTTAGAGTAGTAACGGACCTCGAAAATCTTACAGCCATCCGGTGATTTCCATGGGCCATGCTCCATCCCAGGAGGACGGCAAGCAACCATTCCTGCTGTAAATTCCTCATTTAAACGTAGATCAATTAAAGATCCTTCAATTATATATAATTCTTCCCAAAAATCATGGACTTGCACCCCATTAGGAGAAGTATCTGTCCCTGGACCGTTATGAAGAATTCTTGTAGCGACTCCTGTAGTAGGGTCAGAAGCAATAATTCTTTCAGAAAGGCTCTTAACCTTACTAAAAGGCTGCGCTTCAAAAGTGTTATGATTGACAAATTCATGTTCTTCTTTTTTCTGATCTGCATAATAGCGAACTTCGAAAATCCTGCAACCATTAGTTGATTTCCATGGACCATGCTCCATCCCTGGAGGACGGCATGCAACCATTCCTGCTGTAAATTCCTCATTTAGACGTAAATCAATTAAGGATCCTTCTATAATATATAATTCTTCCCAAAAATCATGGACTTGGACTCCATCAGGGGATGTATCAGTACCTGCCTCCAGTTCAAGAATTCGAGTTGCAACATTAGTATCTGGAATCTGTGCAATAATTCGTTGAGATGCACCTTTTACAGTTTTTGAAGGAACAGCCTCAAAGGTTTTATACTCAACAAATTCTAATTCTGGTTTTCTATCAATTTTCATTTTTGATTTTTCCATTTCAAACTACCTCCGAATCCACTAAAATATGAACTTGATAATACATTTGAATTTTGTTATCCGTTAAACGATCATATAATTCTGCTGAAAATGCTTCCCCATAAATAAATTCACCATTTTTAATCGGTAATGTTCCGCAAAACACAATCATATCCTCACTATCATATCCACGTTCCTCGATTATTTTAAGCAAGTCTTCAGGATGCAAGAATTCTCCCAGCTTGCCTGTTTGGTACTCTTTTTTCACCCCATCAACAATCATCCAGCTTCTCATTTCAATGTCATCCCATCGATCTTGTACTTCATCCAAAGCCCAAAATTGTGTTGAAATAGGTTTGCTGCATACTTGTTTGGATTTCTGAATAGACACTTTTTCAAGCCCGCGGTCCGTGTGATCACTGCCAAGTCCTAAATACCATTTCCCTTGAATTTTCATGATGACCACTTCTGCTTCTCCGCTGCTGCTTTCTTGAATAACTGAAATTGAGTTATTTGTCGTAATGAGATTTGTTGAAAGATCGTAAATCATCGGAACTTGTGGAGGAGCCGGTACGCCGATCTCCTTCAATTCATCAATATGTTTTTTTACAGATTCCTGGTCTTTTCCCGTATAGCCGGCAATAAGTAATCGTTTAGGGTCTGCGACAATATTTCTTCCACAAACATTAATATTTATCAACTGAATTCCTCCTCTCTATCCAAAACTCGGTGCTTCAAATTAGGGAATACATCTCGAATCTTAGTAACCTGAGATGGATCAATCTCTGTTTTAATAATAGTTTCTTCGTCTCCTCCAGCAGCCACAACAATCCCCCATGGGTCAACCACTTGACTATGACCAGCTAAAAGGACGTCATTAGTATTACCAACACAATTACTCGAAATCAAGAAACACTGGTTTTCCAATGCTCGAACTGAATTGAATAATTTCCAATGCTCCAGCCTTCTATGCGGCCAAGCAGATGTAACAAGAAGTAACTCTGCTCCTAAATCCACTTCAGCACGATACAATTCAGGAAATCGCAAATCATAGCAAGTTGATAAGCCAACTTTCCCGAATTCTGTATCGACTACAGTTGTTTCATTTCCTCTCGTCAATATTTGGCCTTCTCTTGAACCATAACGAAATAAATGCATTTTTCGATAGGTTCCTATAAGTTTCCCATCCGGAGAAAATAGAACACTTGTGTTGTAGTATTTTCCATTATTTTTTTCTATAAAACTACCTGCAAATATATATGACTTAACTTCTTTAGCCTTTGAGGAGAATCGTTGGACAAAATCCCCATTCAATTCTTCTGATTCGTCAATATAACGATCAAAAGAAAAGTACCCTGTTGCCCACGTTTCTGGTAAAACTATTAAATCTTGTCCTTTTAATCCATCAATCATTGACTCCACACGATCTATACGAGCAGATTTAGATTCGCTATCTTTAATCTCTAATTGTATTGATGCAATTTTCATTTCTGCAACATCCTTTTATTTATATTTTTTTATATTAGTTCTTCCACCTGAGTGGGAAGTGAATAGCTTCCTAAAAATTCATCCACCATTTGAACCGGCTCATCATAGCCGTAATTTCTAAATGAAAAGCCTTTCGTGACAAAAGGTGCACCATTATAGAACATTTCATACTGTTGATGCCTGCCACCGAATTCTGAACCAATGATATCCCATACTAACTTAAATAGTTTAATTTTCTCCTCAGCCCCAACTCCCGTAGAACGTATATATTGATACATATCATCTTTCGTTTCAGGATTGATGAGTTCTTTATATGAAGATGGTAATTGTAAAACACCTCCACCGCATAACTCCCGTAAAATTTTAATAGTGGAAGCATATATAGTTTCCTGTTGACCTACTACACCATAGAGAAAACGTGGATTCGGTCGTGCCACACCGTTTTTGTCGATGATACAATTATATTCAGAAGCTAAGAGATTACCTTCTACAGAAGCCGCAATAGAAGCAAGTTCCCCTAACTTCTCTTGGACTGAAGGGATTTTATCAATTCCATTCATAGCAGAAACTTTTCGAGCAGCCCCAATCAAAAATTTCAATTTATTGCTAAATCTTATTTGCGCCTGATTATTGCCTAATACGTGAGCTGGTGTTTCATGGAACTGAGCTCTCACGATGTCAATATTTTTGTAAACAAAAATATCTTGCCAAGGAATGAATACATCGTCAAAAACAACTAATGAATCACTTTCATCAAAACGAGAGGACAATGGGTAATCAAATGTGCTTGGAGATTTTTCAGCATAACCAGGCCTCGCATAAAATTTTAATCCTTTTGCATGAATCGGCAGTACAAAAGACAAAGCATAATCTTCATCACCAGGTCTGAGTGGTGTAAGGCAACTTACAAATAAGTAATCTGATACTGCTGATGCAGTACCGAGCATTTGAGAACCTCGAACAATAATTCCGTCCTCTCTTTCTTCGTACACTCCAACTGGAAGAAATTTATCTTCCTGTTCATGAGCTGCTTTACTTCGATCGATTTGTGGCGGAATAATAACGTATGTTACATATAGATCCTGATCTCGCACATGTTTATAGAAATTCAAAACATTATTCCCATAACCTTCTCCTCCACGATCAAACACATCGGGTGAACTGGCAAAAGCAGCCAAAAAGCTGGCGACGTGATCAGGGCTTCTTCCGACAAATCCACATGTTGCTTCAGACCATTTAGAAATCGCCAATCTTCTATCTTTAAGTTCTTCCCGACTCCTTGGAATCATATAAATTTTATTTGCTAGTGTACCGTCCTCAGTTTTGTATGTCATATTCTGAGATTCATCCCATGCTAAATCGTATAAACCTGCAATGGTATGTGTAATTCCTGTAAAAGCTGGGTGGGTCGTCACATCCTGTACTCGTTCCCCATTTATGTAGATTGCCCTATCATCTTTCAATGACTGTAAATATTCTTTACCTGTTCTAACCATACCTGATTCCTCCTATATGTTTGAATAAGTACATGTTTTAAAAACAAAAACGATTTAACAGGCGAACCTTAATTGTATTTCGTGTTATGTATTATGTATTGTGTATACATTAAAGGTTTTGCCAATTCCAATCTGTAATTAAGGTAGGTAATGACATTCCATATCGGATCATTATTCCTTTATACCTTAACTCTTTACCTATGAACATTAACATCGGGATCGATGGGTAAACGCTTTCATTTCCAATGAATTATAGATTGTTCTCTTACTATTTCAACAATAAGGCTTACTATCTAAGCAAAAACCCAGGAAAAAGCATTCGGAAGAATTTCTCCAAGGCTTTGCTCTACACGTGAAAAAAAGAATCGGTTTAACCTTGCTTCAACTTCATAGTCTGAAGTTGATTCTAAACCCTTTTTTTCTAAAGATTAATAAACTGCCTTTTACTAGGAGCACCCCCCTTCAAGCATTTGATAGAAATCAGGAATTATCAACCATAATCAATGTTTCTTTTGTTTTTTCTAAATGGTTTAAAATCGCCTGTGAAGCCAGTTCGGGATTTTTCTCCTCTAAAGCCTGGATAATCTGAGTATGTTCCATTAAAACATTTTTCATTCTCCCAAGTTTACTGACTGCTTTTAAACCCATAAGCTGAGTAAGGTTATGAAGATTGTTCAAAACTTGCTCTATTATAGTGAAGTTTGCTAGCCTTGTCAGCGAGAGATGAAACTCATGGTCTAGCCTGATAAAACTAATAGCATCATCGTTTTGCAACGCTTCTTCTTGTTGCTTCAGAATTAATTTAAGTAACCTCAGCTTTTCAGGTGATGTCATTTCTTTTGTTAGTTTTTTCACCGATTCAACTTCAATTGCACTTCTTAGTAAAAAGATTTCATCCTGTTCCTCTGGTGTAATCTTTCTTACAGTTAAACCCTTCCTTGGTATGGAAACAAGTAATCCTTCCTTCACCAAATCTTGAATAGCTGCCCTTACCGGAGTTCTCGAAGTATCTAACCTTTCCGCTAATTGAACTTCAGTAAATATTTCATCACTGGTAATACCACCAAATAAAATTGCTTTTTTTATTTGATTATAAACTTTATCTTGTGTTGTTCTTTCCTTTTCGATTGGTTTTAAATGAATTCCTGCCATATTAATCCGTCCTTTTTGATAAGTCTTTACAATATGAACAATTTAAATCTACATGATTGGCTAAAACCTCATATGTGTTATGTATACATAATACATAACACCTCAGACATAAGTCAATAATATATTTTTTATTTTTCTGAATTTTACAAACCGGACAGCACCTTTTTATTCCATAAGAAAAAGAGCTGCCGAAGCAACTCCTTTGAAAGAGTACCTTAACAATAGTCGAAAATATAATTTTTTGGGCTCACTTACTTATGCAAGTCCTTGTATTTTCCCCTTCATTCTTTCAATGAAGGGTGAAAAATTTCGTGGGGGTACTTCTGTTGGATATAGCGTATTAGTGCAGTGACAACTTGCGGACCGGATTCTACGAGTCTACCTTGTTCAAATGCAGTGAAGTTATCACCGCCTGAAGCTAAATAATTACTAACTGCCACTTCATATTCGTTGCTTGCCTGAATCTCTTGACCCTTCATATCTTTCAGCGCAACAATGCGGTTGCCAATTGGAGCTTCGGGGTCCCAATTATACGTTAAACCAACCGTTTGCAGCCTATTTTCATAATCTTTCGCCCACTGCTGTTCTAAAGCAAGTTTTATTTGGTCTCCTGTTAAGATTAACTTATTGACACTATGACCCATAGGCAATACTGTATAAAGGTCTTCTACAGTGACCTCCCCTTTTTTAAAACTTTTCCGCATTTCGCCTTGATGGACAAAAGCTATATCTACCCCCATGGCTTCCCGCTCAGATTCTGCAATCATTTTCGCTAATGGGGATTCACCGTTTGCATCTTGATTTCGTTTGATTTCTTCAGGCATTTGTCCTATTACCTGATTAAAGTGGCTCCCCAATCTTTTTCTGTATTTATTTAGAAGGGCAACCGTTTCTTTATCCGGTTTTATATGATGATGTGAAGTGACAATAATCTTTGCTTGTTTCTTAACGATAATTTTAGAATGTGGGTCAATTTCAAGATTTACTTGAGAAAAGGCTTTCCCATTAGAATAAGCTTGAACGATCAGTTTACCGGCTACAACGGTATTGGCATATTCATGGCTGTGACCCGCAAAAATGACATCGACCTCATCATCGATTCTTGGAGCCATCTCCACTAAAGCTCCACTGGTATTTGCTCCTGCCTTATCTGATTTAGCTGAATCATGTGCCAATACAACAATCACTTTAATCCCATTTTCCTTTAAAATCTTAACGGATCGGTTAATAGCTGTAACTTCATCCGTAATTTCTACTTCTTTTCGATTTTCAGGTGTCACATACAGGTTGGTCTCTTTTGTGACCACCCCGATAAATCCAATATTAATTCCGTCAATTTGTTTAATAACATACGGTGGTAACAAGGGAGTACCCGACTTTCTATCGATTATATTTGCAGAACTGTAAGAAGTATTGGCACCTTGAAAATAGCCTGTTTTTTTATTGAATCCTCCATAAATAAGGCGTTTCATTTCATTTACACCTTGATCCAATTCATGATTTCCAGGTGTCCCGACATCAAAGTGCAGAAGGTTTAAAAATTCAATCGTCGGTTCGTCTTTAAATTGAGAAGAGATTGGAGGACTTCCTCCTACCATATCACCTGCATGAACAAGTAGTGTATTTGGGTTTTCTTGTTTATATTTTTTTAAATGGGCAGACAAGTATTCAGCCCCACCTGCCATGGTTCCTGAAACCATTTGATATTTGTTTAGTTGGCCGTGAAAATCATTAACTCCTAACAAATGTACTTGAATGTAGTGGTTGGATGTGGAATGGTTCGTTGAATGATTGGATGAGTATGCTGTGATTTTATAAGTTACGAAAATGATGATGAATACCAAGATGAACAAAGAAGATATGGCCTGAAATTTTGACAATTTCCGATCCCTCCCTCTGGATGTAAATTAAGAATAACTCTTGAATTTTATATCCGTATAAAGGGACCGTGATTTTTTGTTATATTTCATATAATAATTATTAAATTAACCCAGTACATGCATAGCTTTTTTAAATACTCATACGGCTTAACATTTAGAAATCTGCTAAGATTTTGACTAGCAATAAATACAGTTTTATTTAAAAAGGCTCCCATTTTTCTACCCATTTAATTACGCAGAAAATGGTGTAATGCCTTATCAGATTCCCCGGCCTAATTTGGTACTAATGGACAGCTCTAATCATATTCTTATAAAAAGAAAACAATAAGAAGGGGTGCAAAGTCAGTTGATAAAAGTCAAGGTTGGTTTACGGCCCATCGTAAGTAAAATAAATTTACCTACTGTTTTGAAAACAACCATACTTCCAGGTGACTCAATTGAAAGATTATTTATTGCAACCCAGGTAGGAGAGATCTTTTACATAGGAAACGGAGATATAAGGACTTTTTTGGATATTCGCCCGCGAATCCTGAAACTAGGTGCTTCTGGTGGCGGATATGATGAACGGGGATTGCTAGGGCTAGCGTTTCATCCCGATTTTTATTATAACGGTCTGTTTTATCTTCATTATTCAGCGGCTGGAACACAAGGACCAGGTGCTCTTCCTGAATCTTTTAAGCCTGATCCATGTGATCCCAAGACTTTAAACCTACGGTGGATAAATAGAGAAACACAATATGATCATATTGATACAATTGAAGAATGGATTTTACAATCGAATGGCCAACCCCAAAAACGACGGACATTACTTAACTTAAGAAGACCATTTTCAAATCATAATGGAGTCAATAGTTTAAACTTTTCACCTGAAACAGGAAAACTTGTTTTAACAACCGGAGATGGTGGATCAGGCCATGATCCATTTAACTTAAGTCAGGATGATCTGGAAATCGCTGGTAAAATAATTGAAATTGATGTAGGTAAGAATATGTACGTCAATGATCCACCCATTGTCACACGTTTCAATGAACTTCCCACAACCATTCAGGAAGCACTCATGGTAATGGCCAAAGGTGTTCGCAATATACCAGGCATTTCATTTCAAAGGTTTTATAATCAGTATATTAAATATGCGGGAAATGTCGGCCAGAATTTGGTCGAGTCGATTTTTTCATTCGTTCATTATAAACCAATGCCGGTTACTCAGCTTATTCAAGCTTCTTTCATGAATTCTGAACCTGACAAAGAAGGATTTATTAACTTTGGCTGGCGAGGTTGGGAAGGTGCTTTTCCTGCTTCGATTATAAAAGGCTGCACTGAAAATCAGAATTCGGATGAAAAAACGATTACTTATTACAATGAAGCAGTATCACTTTCAGGGAGTCGTCTTCAGCCTTTAACTAGTTATTTTCATAAAGATAACAGACCCGATAAGTTTGAAGGAACTGCACTTACAGGAGTGCAAGCATATATGGGGAAAAGCATCCCTGGTTTAGCAGGAAGCGTTGTGTTTACGGATCTTTTCCGGAAAGAATCTCAACCTCAGGTTAGAGGGGCTCTAGCTTATACCACCATTAGACCAAATGGTGAACAAAATGATTTTAGTGTGATACAAACCGATTATGATTTTGGGTCTCAATCAGCTTATTATGTTAATTTGGGAACGAACCTGGATCAAAGCAGGTTATATTTAGGGGTTTATGGCTCTATGAAAGTGACTGATTTCAACCAGGGTACTGTTTTTGAAATTGTTCCATGAATTAATTCTTGATAATTCTCTTATGAATCCAAATTAAAATCAAGTGAGTGATGGGGAATCACTAAATTATAATCATTTTTAATCTTTTAAAAATGATTAAAGCAATTTCAACCCATAACCAGCTATAAATGAAAGCAAATAAGAAGCCAGTAATAAGAAATGAAAAGGAAACAGAGACTGCTGGACCTAAAACTGGAAAGTGAAAAATAAATATTAGACTCATAATCCCTAACATTAAAAGAATTGCGCCAGCAGCGATAATACTTAATCTCTTCCTAAAGAAGTAAAAAGATGCCCCTATGCCAAGTCCTAACAATCCTGTTGTAAAAGGAAATACAATCAGTTCAGTGGGCTGTAGGATGCATAACAACATAATTGTCAGAAGGTAGGTCATCACTCCATATGGAATGGAAAACATGGAACATAACAGAATAGGTGCAGTGGCTAGCGGACTTATAAAATATCCTATACCTGGTAAAAAGCCAGCAGCAGCCTGTAGAATAGCAGCAATACAGGCAAAAATAGACCCTAAAATGAGCTTCATCGTTTTTTTATGTTTATTGAATACTATTTGAGATAAACGAATCTCATCAGAAATAGGTTTAAAAAAATACACCTTTCCACCTCCTTCCATTTGGTTTATACGTTACGATACATTATATTACCATTTATTAGAGGTGGAACAATTATTAATCATCCAAACATCAATTTCCTGTGTAATGAAAAAATAGCTTAATAAATAAAAAAACAAGGCCTTATTGGCCTTGCCTTTTATTTGACTATTACTTTCCCAACCATTCCCTCCTGGAAATGGTACCGGCATGTCAGTTCATATGTACCGGGCTGTTTTGGTTGCACGGTAATGGTTTTTTCTTTACCTGGCTGGACCTCGGCGTCAATTCCGAGCTTCTCCACTGTGAAGGTGTGTTCTTTTGTACCTTTGTTTTTCAATATCAACGTTGTGGCTGTTCCATTCGGAATAGTGATGACTTCCGGATTAAAGTAATCGTCGTTCAACTCGACCTCAATCGATTTCACCGTAGGCTGAGCTACAACACCGGATTCGGCAAATACGCCGAGTGAGCCTAGACTTGTCACAACTACAAACATTGCAAGCACAACGGCCAATCCTGTTACCCGCTTTTTAATAGACATTCGCAATCCCTCCTTCCTTAACACTATTTTTTCTAATCCATTAATATATTATTACTATTAATTTGGTTGCAAAGGAGAGCTGCTAGTCAGCTCTCCTTTGCAACGCACCTGATAGCTCAATAACAATCATTTATACAAGATATCATCTCTTAGTGTAGCAACTTTAGATAGAGCTGTATTTATGTCAGCTTCTTTCACTCCAAAGTGAGCTAGTGCATCGTTAAGATGTTTTACAATGGCATTAAAATGTTCTGGTTGCAGATTCAATCCTTGGTGAGCTTTTGCCATCGATTGTCCAGAATATTGTTTTGGACCACCTAATGCAAAACTAATGAACTTTGTTTGATGACGGCGTTGCTTTTCCATATCCGTCTTTTCAAAAAAATGATTAACTGTCTCATCCTTAAGAACCAATTCGGAGTAAAAATAGTCCACAACTTTTGCTATTGCTTCTTCTCCGCCGACTTTTTCATAAAGTGTTTGTTCCATATATACACTCCTAACTTGTAATTAATAGAAGTATTCTCTGTAGAAAATTTGTTTTTATTCCTTATCTTTCAATTTAATTCCCTTTTGCTGAGATCCACTTATCCCTCTTTATTTCAACTTGTTGCTACCAAGTTGCTGAAAATGCATAATTGATTTAGGGAATTCCATTCACTGTTCACACGTTTTTTTACATATTCAAATTGTAATGTGACAAAATTGTAATCTTACTTCCTGTTACATCTATGGTGGGAAAAGGGATGAATTTTATAGTATGTAACATGAGGAGGAGATTTACGTTGAAAAAAGTATTACAAACTAAAAACTTATCAAAATCCTATGGAAAGGCACAGGTTTTAAAAAATATTGACCTTACCATTACTTCGGGTGAATTTACGGCTATTATGGGGCCATCCGGTTCAGGAAAAACCACACTGATGAATGTGCTATCGACAATTGATAAATTTTCTGGCGGGGAGGTCTGGCTTGAAGAACAGGCCCTGTTGGATTTAAACAAAAAAGCATTGCGTACATTTCGCCAAGAGCGAATGGGATTCATCTTTCAAGATTACAATTTGCTTGATACTTTAACGATTAAAGAGAATATTCTCCTGCCCCTTTCATTAAGAAAATTTTCTGCGGATGGGATGGAAAGACGGCTGGGACCAGTCATTCAAGCATTGAATATTGAAGAAATCCAGGATAAATATCCTACAGAAGTTTCAGGCGGTCAGAAACAACGGGCCTCATCTGCGCGCGCCATTATTACAAACCCTGCGATTGTCTTTGCAGATGAACCTACAGGCGCTCTTGATTCGAGATCGGCAACACAATTATTGGAACAGTTATCGAGCTTAAATGAAACGTTTCAAACGACTATTCTTATGATTACTCATGACTCCTATGCAGCAAGCTTCTGTAAACGAGTTATCTTCTTGCGTGATGGAGGAATCGTAAACGAGCTTTATAAAGGTGACCAAAGTCAAAGTGACTTCTTTGATCGAATCCTTCACATCCAGAGTGCCATGGGAGGGAATCAAAGGTGAACTTACTGAATTTGACGTTCCGGAATGTTCAGCGCAATTTCCGTGTTTATACGATTTATCTGTTTGCCATGATTACTGGTGTGATGGTCCATTTCACCTTCTCATCATTGATGTATAACCAGGATATATTGGATGTACTCAATAATAAGGAAAGTTTTCAAACGGGGGTGTCGATTGCCTCAGTGGTCATCTTCCTCTTTATCATTTTCTTTATTCTTTATGCTAACTCTTTCTTTATGAAGCAAAGAAAAAGAAGGATACCCAAAAAAACTGTAGACATTAACTTTAAGATAAAAAAGTTACCAGATTGGCCAAAAAATAAGTATAAGAATGTAATAGATTGGATAAACTAATAAAAAAGGAGTGGGAGATTATGGAGACTAAAATTAAAGAAGGAACGAAAGAAATGTGGAGCGAAATTAATGCATGTATTACTAGGAAAATTAATGAAAAACATGATTTATCTTTTCAAAAGAAGAGCAATGATAATTATATGAATCTATATATTCAAACAGCCGTATTACACACCCTATTTGAACTATCAGATGAGTTCAGGAAAATTGAAAGAAAATATAACGGATTGTGATGCTTCCGGAAAGGTCATGCACCAAATTTAACTTAACGGTGGATTAGGATTAAACTCTTTAAGGGAGCTCTTTAATCTTAATCCACCTTTTCTTTCCAGCATTATTACTGTACCATTTGCTTCCCTTCCCTATAAATCCCTCTTTTTATCCCAAATAGAATCCATTAAGCCAAATAGAAACCCCACCCGTTGCTAATAGATCAGGTGGGGTTCTTTCATGTGTTTCATGTTTTAGTATACTATCTTGATTGACGGATTACCTTAATGATACGCTAGCTTTAATACTATTATTTGTTGTTTTATCAATCTAAAATCTTGTATATTTAAATGAGTATATTTTGTAACTTACTGATGTTAGCTAAAAACATTGAAAATAAATTTTTTTTGAAAGTGAGCTGAAAGCTGATGATGTGGTCACCACTATTCGAAAATGATGTACCTGCAGTTATTCTTCCTTAACGGCAGAAAAATTGCATCTCCGTTAAGGACTGGAAATGTTTAGTTAAAACGGAGGGTACAAAATGAAAAACACTATATTAGGTTCTTTATATTTATCACTCGCTGCTAGCATTTGGGGCGGGATGTATGTTGTGGTAAAAGTTGTGGTAGATGTTGTTCCGCCACTTGAATTAGTATTAATACGATATGTAATTGCGATTTTAGCATTGATGACAATTGGTTTTATAACAAAACAATCTTGGCGGATTGAAAAACGAGACTGGCTTTTGGTTTTCATTATAGGACTTGTTGGAAACACAATTTCCATCGTAACCCAGGAAGTCGGTACACTGCTATCCACTGCACAAATGGGAGCTATCATTACTTCCACAACACCTGCATTTATGGTGATATTTGCACGTATCGTTTTAAAAGAAAAGATCACTTTTAAAAAGTCAATTTCTGTAATTTTAGCGACGATCGGAGTCGGTATCATTGTCGGGAATGCCCATATCGGTTCATCTCACCAACTTGGGGGCCTATCACTGCTTATTGCTGCCTTAACTTGGGCACTTATGTCTGTTCTAATTAAACGTGTCCCTGGGCAATATTCACAAATTGTTATAACGACCTATGCAGTGCTTGTGGCAATTGTTTTTTTAACACCTGTTACGATCAGTCGATTGGATGAGCTTGATTTTCAAGCAATCATGCATCCATCCATATGGGGCGGCCTATTATACTTGGGCGTTATTTCCACAGCATGTGCCTTTTTACTTTGGAATCGCGGACTGCAAATGCTTACCGCTTCAAGTGGTGGATTGTTTTTCTTTTTACAGCCTATAGTCGGTACTTTTTTAGGTTGGTTAATTCTAGGGGAACAAATCGGCTTGTCTTTTTGGATCGGCACAATATTAATTTTTATCGGGGTATTATTAGTCATTCGGGAAGAATAACCCACATTAATAAGTTTATTAGAGTTATATATTAAAATGTACCCTATAGAGCGGTCTCTTTAAAAAAGGCTGTCTATAGGGTTCTTTTTTGGTTTTAAAATGGGGATTGCAGAAAAAGTTGTTTTTTATTTGTAATTTATCCTTATTAATACCCCTTTATGTTAATAATAAGGCGGAATCCAAGAACTCATCTCCACACCGTCCCAACGGTTTCTAGATTCTTAAGACAAAAAGATGTATTATTATATTTTTTCCAGCCGATTATATTGAAAAATCTCAAATATACAATCATTACGTAATAATAATTATTATTTTATGTACATTTCGAAAGAGTTTTTGTTATCATTAATTCATAATCTTTTGGAAATGAATGCTAAATTTTATAACAAAGGAGGAATCGTTCTTGAAAAAACCATATATGGAATTGACGATTGGGATGATGAGAACGGGGATATTAGGTTTCGGCGGCGGACCATCAGTCATCCCGCTCATCCGCCACGAAGCAGTTTCCCGTTATCACTGGCTCGAAGATGATGAATTCGGGGAAACTTTGGCGATTGCCAATACACTCCCAGGACCGATTGCCACGAAGATGGCAGCATACCTTGGTTACAAATTAAAAGGCTGGCCGGGAGCCATCGTAAGTGTGGCCGCTCACGTTTTACCTTCATGCATTGCGATGGTTTTCTTGATTGCGTTCATTAATGTTCTAAGTAATTCCGCAATGATCAGTAATATGATCGCTGCTGTAATGCCGGTGGTTGCTGTCATGCTTGGTCAAATGGCTTATGAGTTTGGCGAAAAGGCGGTAAAAGGGTTAGGAAAGGTGCTCGGAATCACCTTTTTTGCGATTTCCTTTTTGCTTCTGCAGGTCATTTCCCTGCATCCGGGTATCGTCATCATGATTTTTCTTATATATGGAGCGTTTCATTTTAAATTAAAGGATAGATTGAAAAACAAAAAGACGGATAGGAAGGAGGAATCCGCTTAATGGGTCTTATTATCCCAATAGGAGTTGCTGTTTTTCTGGCGTTTTTCATAGCCAATATGCTTGGTTACGGCGGAGGTCCAGCCTCGATTCCGCTAATGTATGATCAAATCGTTACCCGTTATGGCTGGCTTGATAATACCGAGTTCTCACAAATGCTGGCGTTAGGAAATTCACTCCCAGGACCGATCGCCACGAAAATAGCCGCATATGTCGGATATGATGTATATGGCTGGCCAGGATTTCTAGCTGCCTTGGCAGGCACGATCATCCCTTCAGCCGTGGCTTTAATATATTTATTAAAAATCCTGCGAAAATACAAGCAATCGCCTATCGTAAAAGGCATGTCACTGCTTGTACAGCCCGTGATTGCGATCATGATGTTATTGCTCACCTGGAATATGGCAGAGGATGCGGTCGGATCCATCGGCTACATCCATTCAATCGTCATCGCTGGATTGGCATTATTGGCTTTAGGTAAATTCAAGATTCACCCCGCATTCGTAATCATTCTTGCCTTTGCGTATGGCGGCTTTATCATCCCGCTCACATAATAAAAAAATCCACCTATATAGGGGGATTTTTTTATTTAAAGCTTCATGCCCATCCGGCTTTTATAGCGTTTAATGAGAATTTGGCAATCAACGCTGACAACACCGACGACCGCATACAGCTTCTCATTGAGAAAACGTTCCATCTCTTGATTATCAGTAAAGATTCCGTGCATATGGAGTTTACTCGGACCGGTCATATGATATAAACTCGTTACAGCCGGTTCACTTTCTAATTGCTGTGCGACCGATTCCAGATATTTTGGCTCAACCTCAACGTTAAAGAATGCCGAGACATGGATGCCGACCTTAGCTGGATTTATGACCGCAGTAAACCTCTCGATCACCCCGTTTTCAACAAGATGATTAATTCTCATCTGTACCGCAACTCTGGAAAGCTCCACTTTCTTCGCTAAGTCGGTATATGAAATTCGTGCATCTTCATGTAAAACCGATATGATTTTCTTATCGATCTCATCAACTTTCAAGCTGGGAATCTTAAAGTCCTCTGCCATCCTATGTAACTCCTTTTCGATTTCTTTATTCCATTATCGCAGAGAACACCACCGGATCACAACAATCTTCCTTTTCACTTCTAATAAAGGCAGAAATTTTTGGGCAGTCCAAATTCCCCCCCTCTATTTGTATATGAATGTCCATCATATATGTAGTTTTCCAAAATAAAGATGCAGTATTTCATCCAGCTGAGTGCAGCCGCCAAAAAGATGGAATTTGATAGACTCAGGGCCGGACAAATGACGGCACCTCCTTGAGTTCCAGACTGAAGTCCCCCTCCTACTTCGAAAATTGGAAGGCGGGGGTTTTACAGCCCGTTTAATGCAGGATAATAGTTTATGAATTTCCAATGGGCACTTCCTCAATCCTTTGTTTGTAAGGTTTTTGCGATATTTTTGTATTCCTCATCATTGAGAATGCCCATTTTTTTGAATAATGCGGAATAAGCCATTATTTTTTTCTGCGTACGGTTTGTACAATTCATATGGATCAGCTCCTTTTTTATATAGTATTCATTTACGACAAAATGTTTCCTTAATACAAAACATTTTGAATTGGCTAAATAAAAAAACTGCCCATTTTTTCGGCAGTTTCAATTTATTATAGGTTTAAATAAAATAAAAGCAGTCTACATAAATTCAAGAATCATCATCTATTTTTTAAATAACAACTTCCAATAGAATTAAAAAAACTGATTCCCGCATTACCATATACAAGACTGAAAAAATGCAGTTTGGGTCCATTAAAGTTATTGTCCTTCTTGCAACAAGTCTTCATTCGGATTATCGTTGTTTAAGAGATGCGAAGAAATTGAAAATACTGCATACTTTCTTCATACTTTTTCGCTAAACTGACTTTATTCCATAAGAAGGTGAATGCTCATGAAAATCTCCTTTAAGCTCGGACTATCTATATTTGTTTGCATTTTTTTGATGGAAACCGTTTCGATGATTTACTTGCATAATAAAGTGATCCATTCCCGTATCAATCAAGAATTGGAATCACTGAAGGCCCGTGGCAATAGTCATCGTGATGTGTTGGAAATCACGTATTCCGACTCTACCCTTAAGCATATCGGCCTGATGGAGTACCATACCGATACAGATGTCGTGATTACGAACACAAGGGGCGATATTCTGATATCTTCCGAAAAGGTAAATGGGGGAATGAAAAAAATCTTGGCAAAAAACATCCCGCAAGTTCCCCGAAAAGGTATGGTCATCCAATCAAGTTGGAAGGATGAAAGATATATAGCGACCATTACGCCATTTATCAGTGATAAAGAAAAAAAAGGCTATGTTTATATGTTCAAAGATACTAGGGAAGTTGAGGATTTAATTGCACAATTGAATAAGCATTTCCTTTTTGCGACTGCATTGCTCCTTTTCTTCATGCTTATCACCATTTATTTTCTATCAAAAGCTTTGACTAGACCGCTTATTTCAATGAAGGAAGCGACAACCAAACTCAGCAAAGGGAATTTTTCAGTGGCAGTGCCAGTACGATCTCATGATGAACTCGGGGAGCTTGCCCAATCCATTCAAAGCTTGGCTAATGAATTGAACTATTTAAAGAAGGAACGCAATGAATTTTTGGCAAGTATCTCTCATGAACTGCGCACGCCGCTAACTTATATCAAGGGATACGCTGATATTGCCCGCCGTAAAGACTTGAATGCTGCCGAACGAACACGATACTTAGAGATCATCCATGATGAATCCGAACGATTAAACAGATTATTGGACGAACTATTCAATATGGCTAGAATGGATGTGAATACATTCACCATATCAAAAGAAACCGTCCAGCTCTCTTCATTCCTGCAAATCATTCATGAAAAAGTGCTGCCGGCTTTTGCAAATGAAAGAATTCAATTGAATCTGGAATGTAAGGATGATTTATTTATAGATATAGATCCCTCACGGTTTGAGCAAGTCATTCTTAACCTGCTTGATAATGCGCTGAAGTACTCGAACGAATATACAGTCACCACCATCAAAGCCACTGAATGCCTTGGCAGGATTTCCATTTCCATAATCGATCAAGGGGTTGGCATTCCCCCTGAAGATATCCCCCATATCTTTGACCGTTTATATCGTGTCGAGAAATCACGCGCCAGAGATACCGGTGGATTCGGATTGGGGCTTTCCATCGTCAAGCAATTAGTGGAGATACAGGGAGGGATCATTTCGGTTAAAAGCAACTTGGAGCAAGGAACGTGCTTCACTATCACATTTAAGGAGATTACAAATGAAGACAATAGTTCTGGTTGATGATGAACAGAGAATGCTTGATCTATTAGAGCTATACATTAAACCTCACGGATATACATGCATGAAGATGAAATCTGGACATGAAGCCTTACAGTTCTTATCGCATAAACATGCGGATATAGTACTTCTTGATGTAATGATGCCTAATTTGGATGGGTGGGAAACATGTGAAAGGATTCGTGCGTTTACCAACATTCCCATAATCATGCTCACCGCCCGGGATGCTGCACAAGAAATGGTGAAAGGGTTGAAAAAGGGCGCAGACGATTATATTACGAAACCGTTTAATGAAGAAGTTTTACTTGCCAGAATCGAAGCAGTGACGCGGCGAGTGCATAATCAGGATGATACTGTGATATTTAGAGGGCTAAAATTAAATGAATCCGCTTATGAAGCACATTATGATACCAAAACAATCCCATTGACACCAAAAGAGTTCTCACTGTTGTGCTTGTTTTTAAAATCAACAGATCAAGTGTATTCCAGAGACCACCTGCTTTCGACCATTTGGGGATTTAAAACGGATACGGAAGATCGGACAATCGATTCCCATATTCGAAATATTAGAGAGAAATTGCGTCATGTCGGTTTTCCTGTAGATCAACACTTGAAAACGGTCTGGGGCATCGGGTATAAATGGAGTTCTGTGGATTGATATGAATTTCATTTCTGAGGCATTACTATCCAGCGGCCCTTTTTCCATTGCTGTAAGTTTAGTATTCAATATATTGATTAGCGTGCTTGGTTTTGTTCCAAGCGTATTTATCACGGCCGCCAATATCACCGTATTTGGATTTGAAAAGGGATTGATCCTTTCTTACATGGGGGAAATTGCCGGTGCAGTGGTCAGCTTTTGGTTATATCGAAAGGGCATTCAAACATTCCAACCCAAGTTCATGAAGAACCTGTGGGTCATGAAGCTGCAAAAGTCACAAGGGTTTCATGCATTTTGGATGATCCTGATGCTTAGGCTCCTTCCTTTTATACCATCCGGCGTGATTAACCTTACAGCAGCATTAAGCAAGACGCGAATGATGATTTTCTTCCTCGCCACATCCATCGGAAAACTGCCTGCCCTCCTTGTCGAGGCGTATTCGGTGACACAAGTATTGAAGGCATCGGACGATATAAGGATTGTTTTGGTACTGTCGATTCTGGTAATCGCAGTCGTTTATTACTTTAATAGAAATAAGTTATAATCCGAAACTAACAAGTTGTTCTTAGGCATATTATTGGTATATAAAACTGAAGCGAAAACAAGGCTGCACCAGATTTTCCGTTTCTGGCAACCTTGTTTTCTTATTGGAAGATGGTAGTCTTCAAAAGTCTCTGTTTGCAATAGTATCTTAACACTACAATATGTGTTATCCGGTATGTGTGAGTAGGTGATATTAGCACGCAAACATCCTATCATGTTTGCTTCTTAAATTATAGAAGATAAAATGTATTTCCTTCAGGACCGAGCGGCAGATGTCCATCTTCAAGCAATTCTACAATAAAGGAAAATGGGTTTTCTTCACCAGCAAGTTCAGCTGTACAAGCAAGAACACTTATATACATGGCATGTCCAACGAGGAACTTTATTGCTTTTTCATCCCTAAATGCGTTGAATGCATGTTTATATGCTCCATGAAAAACGGCCTCCGGCACTTTGTCCACGATATCTGCAAGCAGTTTTTCATTTCCAGCGGCATCGATCTTTTCCTTAAGTTGATCTGGTAATTCCTTTAGAACTTCCCAAAGTGTACTTCTTTCAAACGAAAGACAGCTGATTGCCTCTGAAACCTGAGTTGCCGAAAGCCACTTTATTTTATATTCACTGACGCCAATTGCGTTCATAAACTGATCTACTTTTTTCTCTGCTTCATTACACTTCACCCCGACTTGTGAATACCAGTCTATGGAAGTAAGTCGCACAATCATTTCATTGGCAGGCCGTGCGTCCGTACCGTACTTTTCTTCATTGATTATTCCGGCTAAAGCCATATTAGTCCGCTCCTTTCATACCTTCCGTTTTATCAGGCTGACTGGGATTCCCCTGCCGACCAATGTCTGTTAATATTTTGTTGTCAGTTCTGGAGGACCAAATTTCGGTCCATATGGGCCTTCATCGAGCCAGCGTCCCAGTCTTGGAACTATGGATACGAGGGATGCTGCAAGTTCACGCTTTAGATTCATTTCAGGGGCATCCCCTTGAAGGTGATGTAATGCAGTGGTTGATCCATCACGGTTCCACTTTGCGGCAATACGTCTTTCGGTGGCAGCTGCATCAATTGCTTCTTTTCGCTCCGTTTCAGAGTTAGATTGAAGCGCTTTCTTAATCCCCCGTACAGAAATAATTGCATCCGGAACTCCGGAGTTCAATCCACGGGCACCAAAAGGTGCAAATAAATGGGCTGCTTCACCGGCGAGAAGAACTCGTCTTTTTTCATCTGTAAAGGAATTGGCAACGACCTGATGGAAACGGTATGTTGATACCCATGTAATACGCTCAGCATATTTAGCATCCATCACTTTTGGAAGCCACTTTTTGACACCCTCGATATTTGTATAGTCATCCGGATTGTCCCCTTCTAAAAGCTGAAGGTCCACCCGCCAGCCACCTTTAAACGGAACAAACATCACATTCCTTCCTCCCATTGCTGGATGTTGATAATGAAATGTACGCTCAAGCGGCAGGGGATTTTCCTCATCCTCTTTTACATCAACTACAAGGAATGTATCTGCCGTTCGCGGTCCTTCAAATTTTAAACCAGCCTGTTCTCTAACAACTGAATGTGATCCGTCACTGCCAATAATGTATTGTGCTTCCCACACTTCACCGGATTTTGTAGTCAATCTCACCCCAGCACCGGTAATATCCAATTTTTTCACTGGTGAATCCCAAACGAACTCAACACCAGCGTCAAGACAGGCATCATAAATGTGGTTTTCGATATCATCTTGGTGCAATGCCGTGAAATGGGGTAATTTATTTTGATCGGTATTATCCGTAAATCCATAATTACGGACATATACTTCTTTTCCTTTATAAAGTGTTCGCTTAACAGGCCAAATGATCCCGTTGCGCCCCAGTGTGAACCCCAGTCCTTTCGAAATTTCTTCCAAAAGTTTTAGAGTTGCACTGTGCATATAGATCGCCCGGCTACCCGGACGAGGACGTCCGTGCGGATCCGCTTCTATAACTACAGAAGAAATTCCTTTTTGCTTCAATGCAAGACCTGCAACTAAACCAACCGGGCCAGCGCCAACAACTATTACATCGCATTTATTTATTTTTTCCATAGATGAGATTCTCCTTATTTAATATTTTATGATTATTTGTGGTTAGAATTATAAGGCAAAATAGACATTTTCAGTTTTACAATTCCTTAAACTTCACCGGCCAGTTTAACATCTACGGTGAATTCACCAATTTTGTCAATTTTAATGCGGACACAATCCCCCTCTTCAATCGGACCCACTCCTTCAGGGGTACCCGTTGCCACAATATCTCCAGGAAGGAGCGTCATATTATTGCATGCCACTTCAAAACATTTGTAACTATCGTAAATGAGATGTTTTGTACTTCCATCCTGACGCACTTCATCGTTCACCCATAATGTCATGGCCAAGTCATTTGGATCTTCAATCTCATCGGAAGTCACAATCCATGGTCCGATCGGAGTAAATGAATCAAACGACTTTCGCCAGGTCCGCTCTTCATTGCCCCGAATGGAAATATCCAATAAGGCAAAGTAACCAAAGATATAATCTTTTGCCTCTTCCTCCTTTATATTTTTCGCCTTTTTACCGACCACATATCCAAGCTCAGCCTCATGGTCCGTACGACGATCCTTATAAGGAAGTAAAATGGGATCGGAGGGGCCAGATAAGGACTCAGGTGATTTCAGAAACAAGGCAATTTCTTCGATTGTCCTAGGTGCGTTGTTGAATATTTCATTCATTTCTTCTTGATGTTTTCGATAGTTCACAGGTGCAGCCCAAATTTTCCTTGTACTTGGTACGGGGGACTTCAATGTCACCTCATTCAATGAATAAGAAGTTCCTGTTTCCGCTTCCCGATTCATTTCCTCTTTTAGTTCATTAAAATTTTCAACGAGCTTGAGGAAAGAAGAATTCGGGTCAGCTTTATCCCATCCTGCTACTTTTGATACATCTGTTACACGGTCTCCCATTACCACTCCAAGTAAATCGTCATTAAAAATAGCAATCTTCACAATGTCTCCCCCTTCTCTTCTCAAACGGTTCCGTCAGGTATAAAGACTTTTTCCACTACCTGGTGTCCATCATTTTCTTGGTACCCCTCGCTGAATTCAAGCTCTAATTTTTCCATGACGGGTTTGTCATTGAAGGAGAATAGGAACACATCATCTGATCCCGTGTTCACATGCTCATGATTGCTCCATGGTGGTAGAATAAAGAAATCCCCTTTTTCCCATTCAAACTTCTGACCATCAATGACCGTATAGCCTGTACCTTCAAGAACATGAAAAATTGCGCTGTGAACATGTCGGTGCGCTTTCGTTTGCTGACCTGGTTTCAGCTTTTGCATCATTGTGCCAATGCGGGAATCAGCCGAACCACCTGTGGTTGGATTAATATATTCAATCGCGTATCCGTCAAACGGGTCAAAATCTGCTTCTGTCATCTGATTAAGCAAATATTTAACACGATCGAATTTGTAACCGAAAATTGGTGATGGATATTCAGGATTTGATTTTTCATTTAGCTTTTTAAACGCTCCCATTGAAAATTGCTGATTAGCATAGTTTTCTGGTGCTTCCATCGGGTAAGACTCTTCCTCATACGGCTCAAAAAACGATGCAGCCATCGTGCGGACGAGACCTACATCTAGCCCATCCATCCAAAACATCGGCTCTGTTCCTTCGTGCTTGTGCTCATGCCAAGTCCAAGCCGGCGTCAAAATCATGTCTCCTCGTTCCATATACGTTTTCTCTCCATTAACCGCCGTGTATGCCCCGTCCCCTTCAATAACAAAACGGATCGCAGATTGTGAGTGATGATGGGAGGGGGCGCTCTCACCAGGTAACAGTAGCTGAATGCCAGCATATAAAGTATGTGTCCCATAGCCAACAAGACCTCGCTTCAGCAGACTCGGATTTTGAAGATACACTACACGGCGTTCTGCGTCTTTCCCCGGCTCCAGCAATTCCCCTGCAGTCAGCACATATTCACGAATGGATTTCCACTTCCATAAATACGGCTCTACATCATGTACCGGCTCTTTGGTTACCATATGACCAAGGTCGTACCATAGAGGGCCAAGATTTCTTTTCTTCATTCCTTCATAATACTGATCTAGCTTTTCCTGTGTATAAACTTCACTTTTAGCCACTCAATTCACTCCTTTTAAAATAAATTCATGATTTGAAAGCGATTCCATAATTAAATCTAATAATTGAACTTTATTTACCACTCCCAATTATCTCGGTAGCTGATCAAGTATCTGCACTAAAACTAAGAAACATATTTTTCAGCTTCAATAATTACATCCGCTATTTTACGCTTCAATTCCACAATATTTTCCGGGCAACTCATGATAAGACGGCCAGCAATCCGCGAAAATGCTTCATCATCACCGAGATGATTTAGAATATTTAAGGCTCTGATGGCAACCATTTGGGATGTTTCATGTATAAATACTTTCGTATAAGCAACTTTTTGGCTGTTTTTATCTTTCCCTGTTATCTGTACTGCTTTTTCCGTTCGTAAAATGGAGCTTTCCGCCGAATAAATTCCGATGACTAGGTCCGCGATAAATGCAGCTGTTTCCTGTTCCTGATTTAGATTTATCAGGTCGTTCTTCCGAACAGACTCTATTGTAGAATGATAAAGCTTTTTCATCAGCTGAAGTGTCTGCTTTTCACGTAGCAGCGTACCTTCGTCAACATTTCCTTTCTTACTAGGCAATTCATAGGTTTTCAGTAATGTTGAAGCAATCAGGGTTCTATTAATTTCATTAGTACCTTCAAAAATCCGATTAATCCTGGAATCACGATATAGTGACTCTATTTCATATTCTTCCATATATCCATATCCGCCGTGGATCTGCAAGGCTTCATCTACGATAAAGTCAAGAACTTCCGTGGACATAACTTTGTTGATCGAACATGCTAAAGCATAACGGGAAATCGTTTCACAAAAGTCATCGGAGCCCGTTTGTTTCATATTTGCAAACCCTTCCTGCATCGCGCCTGCAGTTCTATACACGGAACTTTCATTAGCGTATGTTTTTATAGCCATATCAGCCAGTTTATTTTTGATTAAGTTGAAGCTGGAAATAGGCTGGCCAAATTGCTTCCTTTCAATGGCGTAGCTAACTGCTAGCTCAATCGATCTCTTAGCAGTTCCCAATGAAGTGGCTGAAAGCTTATGGCGGCCGATATTCAATACGTTAAACGCAATAATATGCCCACGCCCTACTTCACCAATAACATTTTCAGAAGGTACTCTTACATTATCCAAAATAAGAGAACATGTGGAAGAGCCCCGCAACCCCATTTTCTTTTCTTCAGGACTAATGGAGACTCCTTCGTAATCTTTTTCAATAATGAAAGCAGTAAACTTTTCACCGTTCACTTTTGCATACACAATAAATAGGCCAGCGATAGAAGAGTTGGTAATCCACTGTTTTTCTCCATTTAAAATGTAATATTTCCCGCATTTTGAGAGTACCGCTGTTGTCTTTGCACTCATTGCATCCGTGCCGGATGAAGGTTCGGTTAATGCATATGCAGCTATAGTTTCACCAGATAACATTTTTGGGAGATACATCGCCTTTTGTTTCACAGTTCCAAAATAGGCAATTGGCAACGCCCCAATTCCGGTTTGCCCTCCAAATGTAATGGAAAACGAACGGCCAAGCGCCATTTTTTCAGATATGATGGACGCACTGACTTTGCCAAGTTCTAGCCCGCCATCTTGCTCTGGAATATCTGCGCTGATCAGCCCGAGTTCACCTGCCTCTTTGATAAGACGCACTGTTTCATCAAACTCCTGGTTTTCTATGTTTCCTAATGCAGGATAAACTCTGTTTTTCACAAATTTCCCAGTCATCTCTTCCAGCATAATATGTTCATCACTAAAGTCTTCGGGTGTGAAAATTTCGTCAGGAAGGATGTCAGTATTCAAAAAATGATTGATTTCCTTTTTTTCCGTAAGCATGTATTCACCTCTTCATAGACTGGTGGGTTTTCGGCATCATTTTTTTTCGGATACCTTCAGGAACCGGTAGCGCCTTCGGCTTACCCTCAAATGATGTCCAGGCACGTAATTCATACCCTTCAGCTACTATTTGTTCGCCTCTAATAAAAGCATGCCGCAATTTAAATACTTTGTTTTGTAATTCTTCAACTGTACTTTGCACAACCACGCTATCCTCAAAGAAAAGAGGACATTTGAAAATGCAGTTAGCTTCTAATAAAGGGACACCAATTTGCTGTTCTGCATAAAGTTTGGAGGATGGATACCCTAGGGCTGACAAATATTCATGAGTGGCTTCATCCATCCATTTATAAAAGTTGGGATAAAACACTATTCCTGCTGCGTCCGTGTCACCCCATCTTACCTGGAACGAATATTCTGCTATCATGTTAGATATGCTCCTTTCAATTTCAGACTGGACGACTGACCTTCGCATCCATCTGATCAAGAAGTCTCGATTTTTGGATTTTTCCGCTAGCCGTCATTGGAAAATCCTCAATGAACATGAGTTTTTCCGGGACTTTATAATTTGCTATTTGTTTCTTTACAAAGGCTTTAATTTCACCTTCTGAAATTTCTGTTCCTTTTTTTAGCTGAATGAACGCGCACACAACTTCACCAAGCACTTCATCTGGAATGCCCACGACTGCAGCAACCATTATGTTTGGATGTTTGGTCAGCACACTTTCAATTTCCTGAGGATATATGTTATAGCCCCCACGGATTATCATTTCTTTTTTTCTGCCTACAAAATGCAGATATCCTTCTTCATCCTGCACACCTAGATCACCGGTATAGAACCAGCCTTCCCGATCTAGAACCTCGTCCGTATGTTCTTGCATTTTGTAATAGCCTTTCATTATCCCAAAGCTTTTGAGGGCTATCTCTCCTGTTTCCCCAAATGGGATTTCAAGCCGGTTTTCATCAACAATTTTCAACTCAACCCCAGGAATCGGTTTTCCTAGTGTCTTCGTTATTTTCTGTTCATCATCATCATAAGGAGTCAATGTAACCGTAACCGTTTCCGTTATCCCAAATGATTGACAAAGTTTTATGCCCATGCGATCTCGTATTTCCTTGACTTTACTTGGTGGAATTGGAGCAGATCCCACCATGCCTGTACGCAATGTCGACAAGTCGTAACTATCAAAATCATCCAGTTCCATTTCTTTAATGAACATTGTCGGTACACCCATCTTTATCGTAACTTTTTCTTGTTCAATCAGTTTAAGAGTTTCACGGGGATGATATTTTTCCTGTAACACCATTCGTGCCCCGGCGGATACGCTGCAAAACAAGTTGCATGCCATGCCAAAGATATGAAACAGCGGCGCTGATACAACAAAAACGTCCTCTTCAGTACATCTAAGTTCCCCTGCCAATGTATTCGCGGATTGTACCACACCTCTATGCGTGATCATAACGCCTTTTGGCACGCCGGTTGTCCCGGACGTATATAAAATACAAAATAGATCGTTATTTACATCAATTTCTGCTTCAATGACATCACCATCGGTTTGGTCCTCGTATGGATGGAGGCCATCCCGTGTGAACCGTACAGAGATCAATGACGGCACAATCGACTGCGCTTCTTTTAACCCAAAGTTTTGATCAAATTCTTCCGTCACTATCAACGCTTTCGGCTCGGAATTCTTTAAGATGTATTCGACTTCATGTGTTCGATATTTATGGTTAAAGGGGACGATCACCGCCCCAATTTTAGCTGCAGCAAAAAATATAACCGCTGTTTCATACCAGTTGGGCAATGACACAGCAATCCGGTCCATTTTTTTTATGCCCAGATTGTAGAGTGTCCCGGCAAACCGTTCCACATCCTTTTTCATTTCATGGTAGGAGACCCGTCTCTTCAAATCATAAATCGCTTCTTTATCCCCATTAGCTGAAACAGCACGCTCCAATAAGCCATAAACTGTCAAAAGATTCTGATCTTTTTCCATATACTCACTCGCTCCCGTATGGTTCTAAAAATCTCGCCATTTTTCCTGCCTCTATATGTGATTTTTCTAACCAGAAACTTGTTTTCCCTTTTAACTGAACCATTTAGCCTACTTTAACTTCTATTTTCAGCATGAACGCCTCGTTATGGAATCCGCATTTTCATCAGTTATTTCGTCATTTGTACACAAAATCATTTCAATCCCTGGAAAAGGACTGCCTTAAACTTTGATTATACGGTTCTATAAATCACAACTTTATAACGCTTCCCAAATTGCCGCAATTCCCTGACCTCCGCCAATGCAAACAGCTGTTGCCCCATATTTTTTATTGCGTCTTCTCAATTCATAAATGAGTGCGGTTACGATTCTTGTTCCGCTCGCAGCTAGCGGATGCCCCATTGCAACTGCCCCACCGTTTACATTTCCTATTTCAAGGTCAAAGCCTAATTCTTTTTGACAAGCAAGGTACTGAGCTGAGAATGCTTCATTGATTTCAATCAGATCTAAGTCTGCGATTGTTAAGTTAGCTTTTTTTAATGCACTTTGAATGGCCGGAACAGGTCCAATCCCCATGTACTTTGGCTCTACTCCGACTACATCCCAGGAAACAAGTCGAGCAATCGGATTCAGTCCTTTTACTTCCGCATAGTCACTTGAGGCGACAATGACTGCCGCAGCTCCGTCAACCATGCCACTCGCATTACCTGGTGTAACTACCCCGTTTTCAACAAATCTCGCCTTCAGTTTCCCAAGCTGTGCCATGCTAGTTTCCCGAATGTGTTCATCGTCTTCTATGACTTTATCGCCTTTTCTGCCTTTCACGTTCACAGGTACAATTTCTTCATTTAAATAGCCTTTTTCTCTTGCAGCAAGGGCACGTTCATGGCTTGCGAGAGCGTGCTGATCGACTTCTTCCCTGGACAGACTATATTTGGCAGCCAAATTTTCAGCGGTTTCACCCATTGTACATTCTCCATAAGTATCGTATAGGCCGTCCCATACCCAGTCTTCTACAACAGGCGCCCCTAGTTGACTTCCCCATCTCATTCCGCGAATTACATGCGGTACCTGACTCATGCTTTCAGTTCCACCTGCTAATATGACATTCGCTTCTCCTGTTAAAATGTAACGCGCTGCTGTTAAAATAGATTCAACACCCGTTCCACACAGTCTATTAATGGTCAATGCAGGGACGTGAATCGGGGTACCAGCTTTTAACCCAACATGTCTCGCCAGCAAATGGGCATCTTTGCTTGATTGCTGCACATTCCCAAATACAACTTGATCGATATCTTCACCAGAAATTTTGGCTCGCCGTATGGCTTCTTTTGCGGCAAAGACGCCTAAGTCCGTTGCTGTGATATCACGGAACGATCCGGAAATTTCAGTAAATGGCGTCCTTGCTCCTTCTAACAAAAAGATTTCCTTCACTTCATTCACCTCAATTTAATTTTTTTTAAAACTTGAAGTATCATTCAGCCTTATGTCCTTAGCTACCACCATTAAATGTCCTGGAATCTACAGTTGAATATCCTCTTTAATTGCCTTCATATCTACGTTTATTGGTTTTACTTATCTATTGTTGCTTCACTGTTTATCTTCCTGAATAAATTGGTTCTCTTTTTTCAACGAAGGCCTTCAGTCCTTCTTTCCGATCTTCCGTTGAAAATGCATTGCCAAAGCATACGCTTTCGATAATCAAACCCGATTCAAGGTCAGTATTGCCTCCTGCATTGACTGCAGTCTTCACCATTTGAAGAGCAACTGGTGGTTTTTTTGCCAAGTTCCCGGCCCATTCCTTCGCTGTCTCCAGCACCTCACCAGCTGCGACCACTTTATTGACGATATGTAAATCCAATGCCCGTTGCGCATCAATCATATCGCCGAAATAAAGCAGTTCTTTGGCAACACCCTGTCCGACAATCTTCTGTAGCCGCTGGGTACCGCCTCCCCCTGGAATGATACCGAGGCCCACTTCCGGGAAAGCAAACTTCGCACGATCGGAACTTATACGCAGGTCACAGGCAAGCGCGAGCTCGAGACCCCCACCCAGCGCCATTCCATTCAACGCGGCAATGACCGGCTTTGTCACATTCTCAATTTTCGTAAATACCGTTCTGGATGTCTTGTTCATCATATTGATTCCGACAAGATCAAGACTTGCCATTTCATTGATGTCAGCTCCTGCAACGAATGCTTTCTCTCCGCTGCCAGTAAGGACAATCGCTCGAACATCTTCATTGGCTTCAAGCTCATCAAATACGATTGAAAGTTCTTGGAATACCTTTGTATTCAATGGATTGACGGGCGGCCTGTTAATGGTTACAACCGCGATTTTATCTTCGATTTCACACAATAAAAATTTATACATTCAATTCAACCCCATTCTTATTATTCGTAGTCGTAAAACCCAGCGCCTGTCTTCTTACCGTGTCTCCCCGCCCTGACTAGCTGTTTCAGAAGAAGAGGGGGAGCAAAATGATCATCGTTGAATTCCTCTTTGAAATACTCCATCACATGGTACCCAATATCCACACCCGCAAAGTCCTGCAGTGTGAATGGACCCATAGGATAGTTCAGGCCTAGCGTAACGGCCTTATCGATATCTTCAGCAGAAGCCACGCCTTCTTCAAGCAGCTTGATCGCCTCGATAAACTGTGGAATCATGATCCGGTTGACAATGAATCCCGGCGTATCTTTTTTCACCTCCACCGGCTCTTTGGTCAGCTGTTTAGAGAGCGCTTTCAATTCCTCTACAGTTTCATCACTTGTCTGATATCCACGAACCACCTCTACAAGTTTCATTAATTGTGCCGGATTAAAAAAATGCATACCAGCCACCCGTTCCGGATGTTGTGTCGCTGCTGCAATTTCTGTAATCGACATCGATGATGTGTTAGTTGCAAGAATCACGCCTTCACGAACGATTTTGTCGAGTGCAGAGAACACTTCCTTTTTTAGATTAAGGTCTTCCAGAACGGCCTCAATCACGACGTCCGCGTCTTTCATTTCTTCGAGGCGCGTCGTGGTTTGAATGCGTCCAAGCGTTTCCTGTTTTTGGTTTTCGGTCATTTTCCCCCTTGCAACACTTTTATCCATAAACTTTCCAATACGTTTTATTGCATTTTCCAAATAGCTGTCTTCTATGTCACACAAGATAACGGTAAACCCATTCATTGCCGCTAGATTCGCTATGCCTGAACCCATTGAACCTGCACCAACTACCCCAATTGTTTGAATTGCCATCTCTCCATCTCCCGACTGTATAAAATTATCAATATTCTGTAAATTAATTATAACCTTGGTAATCTTAGGTTTGTACCTACAAAATGAGGGAAAAAACTATAATTACTTCGGCTATTTTGTAGGATAAAAAAACAGCCTATAAAGGCTGTTTTAGATAAGTCCACCATTCATATCATAAAGCTTTAATGCCATCATCAAATTGAACCGGACTTCAGCGTCATTTAATTCGGCATCCAGAAGCAATTCGATCCTTTCAAGCCGGTATATGAGGGAACTCCGATGAATATAGAGTTCTTCAGCCGTGCCTTTTACATTTCCGTTATTTTGAAGGAATACATGGAGAGTATTGAACAAATCGGTGTTTTTCCCTTCTGAATATTTGATAAGAGGTCCTAGTTGACTCTTCACAAATAAATCAATGGCAGTTGAATGACCCAAATGATGGAGAATGGTATAGGAACCGAGGTCTTTAAAAAGTGAATAACCAGTGTTTTCGAACCGACTACTTACTATATTCAATGCCTGAACGGCCTGCTGATAGCTCACATAATAATCCTGGATATTCTCCGTTTCACTCCCGATCCCCATCAGTACTTTACATTCGATAGATCCCTTCGCGGCCCAGCGCTGAATACTTTCAAAAAGCGTGGCCCAAAACTTTTTTGGCTTATCCCCTTCCATTTCAGTTGAAACAAGTAGAACAAACTTTTCGTCATGTGATGCAGATATAAAAGTGCGATCGAGCTCCGACAGATGAGATTTTATTGAATCCCAAACAAGCGTTTTTTTCGTCTGCTGTTCAAGAAGATTGCTTCCTTCCATTTCACTTACATCAAGCTCTATGGACAAAACAGCCAACCGATGGCGGCTAAACAGGTCCCATTGAAATAAGTTTGCATATTGGATAATGCTTTCTTCATTATCAATTTTTTCTGTCAGCAATTTGCTAATGAAGCTATCCTTTGCCTGTTCTTTTGCATCTAGGACAAGCTTTTGCTTTATAAACTGGATTGAGCAAATATTCCGAGCTAAATCGACCGTCAGACGGTCGAACTCATCCATCTCTACACCAGACCTGCGAATGGCTAGGTAGCCAAGTAAATTGCCACCGCCACTAACTGGCCAGAATGAAAAATAATAGTCTGCGCTAGTGGGATCTTGCATAGTGATAAGCTCGTTCCCTTTTTGGTTACCAAGTTCCTCCTTTGCTCTTTCAGCCAACTGATGTGTATATAGCGGACCACCTTCATGTCCATAGTCGAGAACTGATAACTCCCGCATAAACCGGTCAAATAAGATGACCGAACTTTGAAATATTCCGCCGAGCATGGTTGTGATGCCATCAAAATTGTCAACTTCAACGGTTTCTTTTACAAGCGCTTGCTGAGAATCCAAAAGAAATTGAAGCCTGTGTTTATGATCTCTTTCGCTATGATATAAACGAGCATTTTCGAGCAAAGCGGCAACGTGTTTGGACAACAGCTCCAACATTCTCAAATCATCTTCTGAGAATACACCTGCCCCTTCGTTCCCAACATGCAGGACTCCTATTGGTTTCAGATCATTGAAAAGAGGAATCGTTAGCTGATTCCCACCAGGTGTTTCCAGAAAGGGAAAGTAGTCTTTCAGCATATAATTGTCTTGGATCATGATTTTGTGTGCGTATTCCATCTTCCCGTAAGCAGGTTGTTGGAAAACAAAACAGTTTTCTTTTTCATTATATAAATAAATGCACGCAAAATCGGCATTGGTCCCTTTTCCTGCCCTAGACGTCAGTTCGGCGATATGCTGTTCAAGAGGTGCATCGAGTGAGAGGTTTTTGCTAATCCATTCAATGCCTTCTATTTTTTTCAGCTGTGTTTCCTTTTCCCTCGCCATTGCCATGGCAACTGCCATATCCTTTCCAAATTCCTCAAAGTGAACTTCCATATCCAAAAGCGGGACGAAGCTTAAGAAACCAACTATGCAGAAGCCAAAATGGTGAATGTCGTCTTTGAGGGGGACAGTAAACCATGTTTTAATATTGGCCTTCTTCAATACTTTTGCCATATGGCATTTTTCCGGCACTTCCGCTGTTTTATATGTCATACTTTGACGAAATAATTTGGAGGAACAGTCATCTGTGGAAAATGGAAAGGCCTCGGTTACAGAAGGTATGTTGCCGCTCCACGCTTTCGGTAAAAGCTGCCCGCCCTCTTCTAACACGACACCAACAAAATCGCAGTATAGTTCAGAACGAAAGGAATCGGTCAAGTACTGCAGTGCCTCTTCTTCGGTGTCAATCTTAATCAGATAACGTGATGTCTTTCGCAAATGGTTATCTACTTTTCTCATTAATTTCTCTCTTTTACTGCTAGACAAAACCCTTCCCTCCTTCCTAATTCTCCCTAATCCTATTGTAAATGAAGAAACACATAATGAAAGAGGGAAAACCAAAAATCATAGTACCTGATAAAATTTCATCTGCACATCAGAAGGTCTTCTTATGCCTTCTCCTACAAAAATATTTCGATTTAAAAAAGCATATTCTTTACTCCCTGTCTCAAACAATGGAGCCGTTTTAAAATAATATGATCCAATTGGAACCTCTTCCCCTTGGATGATACGGTCAATAATTTCTTTGGGACCATGCCGGTAACCTTTGTTCACAACATAAATAAGCACCCCCTCCTCTGTTTGAATCGTATAATGGGCAAGTGCCTCCGTCATGCCGTCATATCGAATCATCTGGTAATCCGCGCCACCCGGTAAAACAATTCCTTTTATCCCAGGTCCGGAAAACGTTCCACCCGTTATAGGAATGACTCTTCTTATCCCCGTTCCCACATCCCCTACTTCAAGAGGATCGTCCACATGTATGTTTGCCGTAAAAATATGCTTCAGGTTTATGCTCATTTCCTCTTCCCCTCCTCTCAGTCGTAAATCCCGAAGAGAGTATCTCGTCGGGATTTACGAATATTATTTAGCGGCATTCAAATGATCTTCTGCCGATTCAGGTTTGTCCGCTTCCTTATTATAATTACCATGCTTTTCCTGAACGAACAGCATCGCGAATCCCCCAAGCACAGCGGCGCTTGCAATTGCTGCGAAGTTATACTGGGGCTGCAAGTTCATTGTAAGAAGAATACCTACGAATGTTGGAGCCACTATCCCCCCCATACGTCCAAAAGCCATGGTACTGCCTAGGGCCGTAGAACGCATTTCAGTAGGATAATACTGTGAAACAAATGCATTTGACATATTCTGTACACCCACCGATGCAGCACCTATTACTGAAATCAAGCCATATGCGATAAATGGACTGTTCGTGAAGCCAATGAGCGACAGGGCAATCGCACCACAGAAAAACAGGGGAACAAGTACTTTCTTAAAGCCCAGTTTATCCACCAATCGGCCAAATACTATGGTCCCTACAATAGCTCCGATTTGCATGACCGCAATAAAGGTGAGGCTTGATTTAAGGTCATAACCAGCCTGCATCATAAGGCGTGGAAGCCATGTATTCATCGAGTAAATCAAAATAAATGCGCTGAAGCAGGAAATCCAGAACATTACGGTGCTTATTGCACGTTTTTGTTCAAACAATTTTATAACAGGTGAACCTGGTGTTCTCTCTTCAGGTTTCTTAAGTTCTATTGCCTCTTTCACGTTTATTGTAGGATCAATCTTGGCAAGAACTCTCTTGGCTTCTTCCACTCTACCAGTTTGAATTAGGAAGCTAACAGATTCCGGTATGACTTTGATTAACCATGGAAAGAACAAAAGAGGGATTCCCGCGAGCCAGAAAACGGGCTCCCAGCCAACAGTCGGCAGAAGCGACCGGCTTGTAAGTGCAGCTGCTATAGCTCCAACCGAATAACCACAAAAAACGAATGACACGAGAGCAGAACGGATGTGCTTAGGTGCAAATTCAGTGGTCAAGGCAATAACATTTGGCATGACTCCCCCTAGGCCAATACCGGCAATAACCCGAAAAATTATAAACATTGTCGGTCCATTCGCGAACCCAGATAGCAGTGTGAAAAAGCTGAAGAGGAAAATGGTCAACAAGATAATTTTCTTTCTGCCCAATTTGTCTGCAAGTAACCCGAATACGATTGCGCCGGCCGCTGTACCCATTACCGTATAACTACCAATTGCACCTGCTGTCACATCCGATATTCCCCATTCCTTAATAAGGGATGGAACAACAGCCCCGTATATGACAACATCATATCCATCAAACAAAATGACGAGAAAAAGCCAGAAAACAAGCCAAATATGGAATGAATGGATGCGGCTTCCGTCAATTACTTTCATTGGGTTAATCAACTTCATTATTATTGCCCCCCTTTAAATTTAGATTTCATTTAACAAATCGTACCCTGCACCAATAGCAAACGCTTTCATTTTTTTTGTAACCTCTGTTCCCTCCTTTTAAGTAACTGACTTTTCCGTAATCTAATTTTATTAGCTGGCTGTAAGGATTGTTAGCCACTTAATGTAGGAAAAAAGAAGTTTATTTTCAGTTATTATGTAGTCTATTCGGATAGGGTAACCTATCCAACTAGTAAAACAGCTTAGTGATATATAAGAAAGAAGACGTTCGCTAATTTAATTTGCACAGTTTTCATTCGACTAATATTTATAGTGTTTTAGAAAAGCAGGGAACTCCGTTTTCAAATCTCCCGTGATCCTAATCTCTTTCGATTTCTAAACAATTTATAAAGGGTGAGCCCCTATGGCTACTAGCCTTGTTTGTTATGGCCTTATCAGTATCTTCTACCGAGTCTACTATTCATTTGAAAATTGCTTGTTAGTTTCATATTAGTTTATTTAGAGTTTTTTCCTTCTACTTTTTTGTTTGATTTCAAATAGACTGCAAAGCTTTTCTGGAAGAAGACCTTTGCAGACTTTTTGTTTCTTTTTTTACTGAGATAAAAATTTCGGATTTCCATTGGAATCCACTGCACACTAAGAAACCCTTCCGTATGATTCACGGAAGGATTTAGCTTCAATTCATTTTTCTCTCTTCAGTTCTTTTTATTTTCTTTACCTTTTACGTGTTTATCTAAGAAATTAATCAAGATTTTCATGACTTTTGGTTGCATCCAGTGAGTTCCACCATGGCCAGCACCTTTTACAACATAATAAGTGGAATCAACCCCTTTGTTAATTAAATTTTCGTGTAATATTTCAGTCTGGTTTGGTGAAACAAGTGTATCTTTATCTCCGTGCATGATTAAGAACGGAGGTGAATCCTTAGTGATATATGTGATGGGGTTTGCTTTGGCTGCTTTTTCAAGATTATCAAAAATCGAACCACCAGGGCTCATTACTGAAGGTCCATTTACCCACATACCTTCTGGTGCGGAAGGAGATTTGTGAAGGGCCTGAATCTCTTCTGAAAAGCCATCTCCAACTCTCGTTAAATCAGAAAGCCCATATAAATCGATAACCGCTTTCACATCACTGCTTTGATCTAGATTTTCCCCTTTCTCGAATTCCGCCAAACCACTAGTTATTCCAGCAAACGCAGCAAGATATCCGCCAGCTGAACTACCCATTACAACGATATTCTCAGGGTCGATATTAAATTTTTCAGCATTGGCACGCAGGTAGCGAATGCCCGCTTTAACATCTTCAAGTGGTGAAGGGAAGGTACTCTGAGGCGTAACCCGATATTCAATACTAGCGACAACGTAACCTGCCTCTGAAATGGTCATTCTTTGTTGTACAGACTTATCGTTATTAGCTGACATGAATCCACCTCCTGGTACAAATACAACTGCAGGAAGTGGTTTTTTACCTTCAGGCTGTAATATATCCATTTCTAGCGGAACATTGGAATCACCATAAATAGGTTGCTGAGAGTAAACAACATCTGAAATTAAATTAACAGAAGGTTCCTTAATAGGGACTTCTAACATTTTAGCCTTGTTGTCAGCTGCACTAGCAAGTGGAGTAGCAACAGCAAGAATACTAACCATTAGTAAAGAAAGAAAGGGAGCCTTTTTTATTTTCATTCAATTATCCTCCTAGAATATATTTTAAAGATTAATGATAATAACCCATAGGATGTATTGATTTTTTGAGCGCTTACATAATCTACACTCTTACTCAACCACGTCCATGAATTGTATCCTCCTTTATTAGGACCAAACTGTAATGGAAGCGCTGACAAACCATCAGATAGTCTCTTAGGTATTTTTTCCTTGTCTTTATATTAATAACTTGCGTGTAAAATTGTTAGCCGCTTTCTGTAGGAAAAAGGAAATGTGTTTTTGTATGTTTTGAATACTAACCTGGAAGAGAAAATTTTCCCTTCTTTTCAAAAGAGATTCATCGAGGGATTTACATATCTCTAAAATCTCCTAAAGGAAGCTTTCAATAAACTACTTATTACAAGGGTTCTGTCGACTAAGTTTTTTGTCAAAATGCTGGGAACCGATGATATATATCGATGAAGAAAACACATATGTGGAAATTAAGTAGAGGTTTAGAAGAGTATCCAAGAATCTTCTGACGAGTCTTTCTTTTACTAAACCAAATTACAGTAGTTACGTTTGTGATTAAGAGATTGAATACAAGCTGACTGCAACAGGTATCGGCCTTGTCATTTTTTAAGCCTATTGCATGTCGAAGGGTAAATGGGTTCATTTCCGCGAATGTTACACTTATATAATGAGATGATGCCTATACTATCTTCCTGTTTTCTGGAAAAAAGAATGAATTTATTGTGTTTTAATGGTAAATTCCTTTATAATGCGCATTAGATGATTTTTTAGCATTGAATACGAGAGGAGACTGAAATATGAAGAAACTATTGTACCCAATCATCATTGGATTATTGGCAGTTGTTCTGACGGCTTGTGGTTCGAACGATGAAGCTGATAAGAAAAATGACGAGAAAGAGACTAAAACAACTGAGAAAGAAACGGCTAAAGCAACTGAGGAACAGCAAAAACAGATGGAAGAAATGCAGAAGAAACTAGACAAGCAAAAGGTGGATGAAAAGAAAACGGTGGCCATCGTCAATGACGAAAAAATTTTAGGTGCGGAATATAATACCGTGTTGTCCACCACACAAATGCAGATGCAGCAATTCGGACAAGACCCGACAACCAAGGAGGGAGCCAAACAAACTAAAGAGCAAACGCTCAACTCTTTAGTGGGGCAAACATTACTGCTTCAAGCAGCTGATAAAAAGGGCTACACAGCTTCCAAGGCCGAAATTGATAAGCAACTTGCCGAAATCAAAAAGCAATATGAGAGTGAAGAGAAATTCAAGGAAGCGATGAAGCAAGCAGGCATGAATGCGGAAACGCTGAATGCTCAGATTGCAGAGAACATCCCATATACGAAGTACGTTGAAAAAGAAATTAAAGTGGAAGAAGCAACTGATGAAGAAATCCAAAAGTATTATGACCAGGTTGCAGAGCAAGCTAAAACAAGCGGACAGAAGGTACAGAAACTCGAGGAAATGAAGCCGCAAATCAAGGAACAACTAGAGCAGCAAAAGAAACAAGAAAAGCTTGTGAAGCATGTGGAAGAACTTCAGAAAAATGCTAAGGTCGATATTAAGATTTAATGATGAAAAGAGCTGCCAATTATGGCAGCTCTTTCTTTATGGTCTTTGGTCCGCCCACTAACACCCAAGGCGTTTCAATTTTATTTATTCACCCGTTTTAGAGAAACGTGCAATTCTTTCTCCTATTTCATCACGAACACGTTGGAAGGTAGCCCATTTTTCTTCATCTGTTCCTTCCGCTCTTGCCGGGTCATCAAAGCCCCAATGTTCACGTCTCACATGCGTTGGCGTCATTGGACATTTGTCTGCCGCATCACCACATAATGTAACGACAAAATCGGCATTATTCAATATGTCAGGGTCGATGATATCCGATGTTTGATTGGAGATGTCCAATCCAACTTCATTCATCGCTTTTACAGCTTTTGGATTTAACCCATGGGCCTCGATTCCTGCGCTAAGCACTTGCCATTCGTCACCTAGATATTTCTTACCCCATGCTTCAGCCATTTGGCTTCTGCAAGAGTTCCCTGTACATAAGAAGTAAAGTGTTTTTTTAGCCATGCTGTTTCTCTCCTTTGTTTGTAGTAAGTGTTTAATGAATGATTTGCAGCCATATATATAAGCCGGCCAATGTGATGAACAATGTTGGGATGGTTAAGATGATTCCCGTTTTAAAATAAGTTCCCCATGAGATTTTCACGCCTTTTAATGAAAGGACATGCAGCCACAATAACGTAGCCAAAGAACCGATAGGAGTGATTTTCGGGCCCAAGTCCGAACCGATGACATTTGCATAAATAAGGGCCTCCCTGATTGCGCCTGTTGTATGGGTGTCGGAAATGGCAAGGGCATCAATCATAACGGTCGGCATGTTATTCATAAGTGATGACAGAATGGCGGCGATGAAGCCCATCCCGATCGTTGCTACAAATAATCCTTGATCGGCGGTAACTTGGATTAAATCCGTTAATACATTCGTCAAGCCAACATTTCGCAGGCTATAAACCACTACATACATACCAATTGAGAAAAAGACGATTGCCCATGGTGCGCCTTTAATAACGTTTTTTGTGTTGACCGCTGGACTCCTTCTAGCCATCATGAGGAAGAAGATGGCAACAATGCCTGCAATCATCGATACAGGTACTCCAATAAACTCACTTGTAAAATAACCAACCAGCAATACTCCTAATACTATCCCGGAAAGCCTAAACATTCTTAGGTCTTTAATGGCTTCCGCTGGTTTTTTAAGCTGTGATACATCGTAATTTTCCGGTATGCTTTTTCGGAAAAATAAATATAAAACCAAGATGCTTGCTATAAGTGCAAAGATGTCCGGTACGATCATTCTGGAAGCAAACTCGGCAAAGCCGATATTGAAAAAGTCTGCAGATACAATGTTTACAAGATTACTCACCACTAAAGGCAGTGAGGTTGTATCAGCAATGAACCCACTTGCCATGATAAAAGGGAAAATCATTTTATCACTAAATTTCAAGGCTCGAACCATTGCTAATACGATTGGTGTGAGGATAAGGGCGGCTCCGTCATTCGCAAAAAAAGCAGCCACAAGAGCACCAAGGATACTTACATAGACAAACATCCTTACTCCATTTCCCTTGGCGGCTCTCGCCATATGCAGTGCTGCCCATTCAAAAAATCCTATTTCGTCCAAAATAAGCGAGATGATGATGATCGCGATGAAGGCGAGTGTTGCGTTCCAAACTATCGATGTCACGTCTATGACATCAGTAAAGTCCACCACTCCAACAAGTAAGGCCAAAACCGCACCGCCACAAGCTGACCATCCGATTGACAATCCCTTCGGCTGCCAGATGACGAGAAGAAGTGTTAATAAAAAGATGATAACTGCCAAAATAACTGATCCCACTGAAGTAGTACCTCCTAGTTAGTCACAACAAATCCGTTTTCCTTGTGCTGTTAAGTTTTCTAATTTAAAGTTTTGACTTGGCAAGTCCTTGATGACCGTCTGAATAAATGTGTAATGGGAAGAAGACGGGTTTAACGAGTAAAAAACCCATTGTCCCCTCCTCGCTTCATTCACGATCCCGCTATCTTTCAACTTTCGTAAATGCTGGCTGATAGCGGGCTGGCTCATCTCGAATAGGTCCACAAATTCACAGACACAGCATTCATGCTCAGCCATGATCTTAATCATGGTCAAACGGGTTTTATCACCTAGTAATTTAAGAATGTTTGCCGTGGTTTCCAGATCCAACGCTTCATTCATAGTTTTTCATCCCTCCTAGCACAAAGTAAATAAGTATATGCTTATGTGATTATTCATCATCATTGTATAAGCATATTCTTATTTAATCAAGCATTAACTATCCAAAAAAATAATTTCAAAGTCTCTGCTTATGAAGAAACTAGCATGCACTTCCCCTCGACTAGTGTGGGGAAATCTTTATCTAAAGACTCTATTTAGGGTGTTGTTGATTTTCCTTATGTACTAATAGGACAGGTCAGTTTAATAAAAATGAAAGAGATGCTTATTAAGTCAGCATCTCTTTTTATGAATTACCAATTTTCAGCGTGTTTTTGTATGAGTTCAATCATCCGAATTATAGAAGGAGAAAGCCATTTATCCTTATGATAAGTCAAATATGTTGATATGGAGGAATGGTGTTGTGGAATAATTTCACCTTTTAGTTTATTGCTTTCTAATTCTTCTTTGACCGAAAAGTAAGGAACTAGTGATATTCCTAAACCACTTTTAACGCATTGTTTTATTGCTTCTATACTTTGGAATTCTAAACTTTCTGTTACGTTCATATTCTGATGGCGAATATATTCATCAAAAACCGATTTATAACTACATCTAGATTCGGAGTACAGTGCTGTTTGAGATAACTCTTTTACATCTAGAGGGCTGATTAAAACCATTCTTTCTCTTATAAGTTTTTCAGAGTAAAGTTCTTCTTGTCTCCACCCATCTTTTTCTAATAATAAGGCAATGTCAATTTCCCCATTTTGAAGGCTTTTTGTAACATCATAATTTTCAAGTGATTTCAATGAAAGCTTCACTTTAGGATATTTCGTTTTATATTCGAGAAGAAGCGACGGAATTCTACAAATCGTTAAAGATTCAGAAATCCCTAAAGTTAAAGGTCCTTGTGGTTCTTTGTCAATATTTAATGACTGATTATATAGTTCAATGATCTTGGTGGCATAAGACAAAAATTCATTTCCATAGTGAGTTAATATAACTTTCTTTCCTAAGCGATCAAATACTGGTCTACCTAATTCCTTCTCCAGTTCTTTGATGTGAGTAGTAATGGAGGATTGTGCATAACCAAGATGTTCTGCCGCCTTATTAAACCCACCTTTTTCTACTATTGTTTTAAAAGTAATCAATTGACGGAGCTCCATTTATAATTATATCTCCTTATGTTCAATTTTTTTGAATTAAATTATCTAATATATCAATTTTACTAAATCAAATATAGGATTTAAACTAATATCAAACAGTTGTTAAATCAAATACTAATCAGAAAGCAAAAATAGGAGGCAAACATCATGTCGGATATAAATTCATTATTTGAACCATTTAATATAGGAACAATTACATTAAATAACCGAGTGGGCGTGGCACCAATGACGCGTATTAGTGCTACTGAAAAAGGTTTTGTCACGGATAAAATGATTAAGTATTATAGTTCCTTTGCTGAAGGCGGTTTTGGGCTCATTATTACTGAAGGAACCTATATTGATGATAAGTATAGTCAAACGTACGATTTTCAGCCAGGTATTGCTTTTGAAGAGCAAGCACAAGAGTGGAAAAAAGTTGTTAATGCCGTTCATTCTGCAGGATCAGCAATCTTTATGCAGTTACAACACACTGGGCCATTATCCCAGGGAAATCGATTTACTGATGAAACAGTCGCTCCCTCTTCTATTCAACCAAAAGGAGAACAGCTAAAATTTTATTTAGGGGAAGGACCATTTCGATTACCTAGAGAAATAACAAAAGAAGAATTAGCCTATGTTAAAAACAGTTTTGTTGAAGCTGCAAAACGAGCTAAATCCGTTGGCTTTGATGGGATAGAACTACATGGAGCAAATGGTTATTTATTAGATGCGTTTCTAACGGAATATACAAACCAACGTACTGATGCCTATGGTGGCACAACAGAAAACAGAGTTAGGTTATTAGTAGAAATAATTAATGAAGTTAGAAAATCGGTAGGAGACGACTTCACTATTGGTATTAGGATTTCACAATCAAAAGTGAATGATTACTCCTATCATTGGTCAGGCAAAGAGCAGGACGCCGCAATTATCTTTGGAGCATTAGGAAAAACAGGTCTTGATTATATTCATGTAACAGAATATAAAGCATGGCAGCCAGCATTTGAAACAGGAAAGACCTCACTTGTAGCACTTGCCAAAGAGTATAGTCAATTACTTATAATCGCTAATGGAAAGTTAGAGAACCCAGAAAGAGCTTCTGAAATGATTAATAATGGTCATGCTGATATTATAACTTTAGGCAAAGGAGCATTGGCTAATCATGACTGGGTAAAGAAAGTTCAAAATGAAGAACCTTTGGAAGCGTTCGATTCGGAAAAAGTATTACACCCAACTGCTGTTATTAAAGATTTCGAATTGTAGATGAAGAATAAAATGCTTAACAACTCCTATCCAAAACTAATTTAATTCTGCATCTCGAAATAAAAAGTATCCATATTAAAAGACCAGCCTGACTTAAGGCTGGTCTTTCATTTCATTTACAACAAGATTTATTTTTAATTTCCAATCTCACTGGAACGGGACTGCCACAGCAAGAACCATCCTTAGTTTCAGTTGCTGGGGTATCAGAGTCGCAGGAGCTAGATGTCAGGTTCACACTGCAAACTCCTGTTTCAGGGAGTTCCAAATGTACTTCTTTTGCTCCCTCTATATCGCCAGTAAGATAAGCCACTACCGAACGGACTTGTTCGTAGCCTGTCGCCAGTAAGAATGTAGGTGCTCTTCCATAACTCTTCATGCCAACAATGTAGAAGTTCTTTTCAGGGTGTCGTAATTCCTGTTCACCATGAGGCCGCACTGTTCCGCAGCTATGAATATTGGGATCAATTAGCGGAGCAAGCGCATCTATGCTTTCCACAGCTGAATCAAGGTTTATCCTTATTTCATTTAAAAAGGATGTATCAGGTCTGAAACCCGTACTCACAACGATTTCATCGATCTCACCGATTGTGGTTTTTTCTCCATCAAGTTCCCCCACCACAGTGATTTTATCATTTGTTGGATACACTCCGCTAATATGAAAGGGAGTAAGAATATTGATTCGTCCAGACTCCACTAATTGCTGAATTCTAATGCCAAGTTCTCCGCGAGCTGCCAAGCCGTCGTTTTCTTGTCCGCCGTACACTTCATGGATTTGTTTTTTACGAAGAACCCAGTAGATCTTGGTATCCGGAAACTTTTGCTGTAAGGTTGCGAGATCTAATAGGGCATTTATTGCAGAATGTCCGCTCCCGATCACCATGATCGATTTATTTTGATATCTATTTTCCAATTGGACGACATTTGGAATGCCATAGTGGATTTGATTGTGTAATTTTCTCTCGGCATTCGTCCAGATACCATTGGAAAGGATAGGGTTCGGATTGCTCCAAGTACCTGATGAATCAATAACAGCCTTCGCTTCAATGACTGTTGTGTCACCATTCACTTCTACATAGAGTTGAAAGGGAACCGTGTCCCGCTTTCCTGTTTTCAATTTATCGTGAGCCTTTTTGGCAACACCGACTACTTTTGCTTGTAATAAGATGTTTTCATTAATTTCCGGAAGGTTACTTAGCGGCAGAAGGTATTCTTCCACCAATTCGCGACCTGTTGGCAAAGCTTCTTGGTTGGGTGAAGTCCACCCAGACTTCTCAAGTAATTCCTTTGCTGTTTGATCGATGTTATACTGCCATGGGGAAAACATTCTGACGTGTCCCCACTCCAGCATGCTGGAACCAACCGAATCCCCCGCTTCCAATACGATAAACTTCTCTCCTTTTTTCAGTAAGTGAGCGGCAGCGGCAAGCCCTACAGGACCCCCGCCTATAATGGCTACCCGCAATCCTGTTTTATCAAATTGATCCATCATTATTCCCTCCTATATTAAAAGTTGTAAATTGCAAGTATTATTGAAAATTATACTACCCCCAAGGAGTAGTACAGCATACGGAAGACTTCAGCATTTTATCATTAAGCAATTTCAGCGAACGCACGACGGATTCCTTTTCAAACTCATTCATTGTCTTGAAGATTTCATTCAAGTAATCATTCATTTGCTGATCGACTAATTGATTGACCTTCATTCCTTTATCGGTCAGAGAAAGAATAGAAATTCTCCGATCTTGAGCATCTTGTGTTTTTGTGACTAAATTCAATTTTATTAAGGATTGGATTTGTCGGCTGAACGTCGTAATGTCCGTTCCCAATGTTTCTGCAATTTGCTGGATGGAAGCGTTGTTTTGTCGGTTTATTTCATACAGGATATGGCTTTGAACGAGAGAAATTTCAATTCCATCTGCACTGCAGCAATTTTTATTCAATAATCCAAAGCGCCTAGTCAAGAGTTGGAAGAGACCTCTTAGGTTTTCATTTTCCATCACTGTCACCTCACTTTATTTATACGCTATTTATTTGCAATTTTCAACTATTTGATTCAACTATTTTTTCATTTATCCTTTTAGCTTATTAAAAGCTGCCATGAAATTTCGGTGAGTTTGCTCTCCATAATAACACGCTTCACCTTTAAAAAAGTTTGTTTCAATGAATTCTTTTGCCTTTCCCACCATAGGTTCACGAGAAGCTAAAACCAGCTTGAAATAAGCATCAAAATAACCAACAGACAATACGCTTGAATGGTTTACTGTCATAATCCCTCCTACCCTCCTAATTGTTTAAAGTAATTTCTCCATAGCCATCACATCGACAAATTCCCCGTCTAAAATTCCCTGGTTCTTAAACACTCCCACTTCGCGATACCCCCGTTTTTTGTACAATCCTTGACCAATCTGGTTAAAGGGAAATGTGAATAACACAATTTTATTGAAGTCATTTTCTATTGCGAGCTTTTCGATTGATTGCAGCAATAAACCGCCAATCCCTTTTCCTCGATGACCTCTTGAGATATAAACGGATAAATCGGCAACCCCATTATAAGCACTACGATTGTTATATTGATTCAAGGAAGCCCATCCAACGATTTCCCCTTCTTGTTCAGCGACAATTACCTTAAATCGACCGCTGTGTTTGGCGAACCACTCCTCCATGTAGGCTTGATCCTTCAGTTCCGTTTCTAACGTGGCAATTCTATCCTCAATCCCTTGATTATAAATTTCTTTGACCGAGCCCATGTCTGTTTCGATCGCTTCCCGAATTATCATATCTTTCCCCCTTCATTTGCCACATGAGTTTTTCAATATTCTATAGTTGATTTATAACACTAATAGTTGTAAATTACAAGTATTATAAATTTTATGCAAAGTAGCCTTAACGAATAATAGAGCTTGAAACAAGAAAACTGCCGAGTGACCGGCAGTTTTTTTCAGCTTTATAAATATTTCCGATGAATACCTTTTCCATCATAGGAAAACAGGACTTCTTTTCCTTCCATGACTGATTCCATATGCACGGGGCGGCCCCAGAGCTGATAGATATATGGCATGACTTTTTCGAGATATTTCAGATCCAGTTCAATATCTTCATACCAATGCTTTAGATAAAGTTCCCCATTGCGCATGAAGTCCCCATCATTTACTGTGATATAGGGGAAACCGCCGTTAACCCTCATACTGACGAGTTGATCACGAACATGTTCCCATGCCTTATCGACGATTTTATAATCCTTGCCCTGCTTTTGGAATAAGTACATATCCTCCCGCATGACCAGATCTTTCGTCAAATAATTGCGGAGAAAGGAAATATCAGATTCGATTTCCCTGACTTCGAACATCTTTTCCCGGCCAGATCCAGGCTTGACGCCCAGCCTGATCATTTCTTCGGTTGGATTATCATAGCGTTCTTCAATATCTTCAAGCACTTTCAAGCCGAGATAATAAGGATTGATACTGGTCCGTGATGGCTGAACGACCCCTGCGTTCAGTTTCGCGAATTCAATGGCTTCCCCTGAGGATAGATCCAATTCACGGATTATGCGCTGATGCCAGTAGGATGCCCAGCCTTCGTTCATGATTTTCGTTTCCAGCTGCGGCCAGAAATACAGCATCTCTTCCCTGATCATCGTCATGATATCCCGTTGCCAATCGGTTAAATCCCTGCTGTACTGTTCTATGAAAAGCATAATATCCTTTTCAGGCCTAGGCGGGAATTTTTTTCTTTTTTTAATGTTGGATTTCTTCGGTTTATCCTTATTATCAAGGTCCCATAAATCATCATATTGTGTGGCTGTCGGTTTTATTTCCTCTTCTTCTTCCTCATCCTCCATCGTCCAGGCAAGCTTTGGTCTCATCAGCGACGGATCGATATGTTCTTCAATGGCTAAAAGTGCATCAAGGAAGGTTTCCACTTCCTTTTTGCCATGCAGGATTTCATATTCACGGATTCTTTCTGCCGTTGCCGACATACTTTCTACCATATCTCTCTTAGTATTATTGAAACGTATATTATTCTTAAAGAAATCACAATGCGCCAAAACGTGGGCAACAATCAATTTATTTTGTACAAGTGAATTGGAGTCCAGCAGAAAAGCGTAACAAGGATCAGAGTTAATGACCAGTTCATAGATCTTACTTAATCCAAAGTCGTACTGCAGCTTCATTTTATGAAATTGCTTCCCAAAGCTCCAATGAGAAAAACGGGTAGGCATCCCATAGGCACCAAATGTATAAATGATTTCTGAAGGGCAAATTTCATAACGCATCGGGTAAAAATCCAACCCGAACCCTGTTGCTATTTCGGTAATTTCACTAATGGCATATTCCAGAGCCTTTTGCTCCGCTTCATTCATCCGATATCCCCCTTGTCTTTCGCCTTTAAACTAATGTATGAAAAAAAGGAGGAAAAATGCCGTGATCATGAGAAAGGTCCTCGATAACAGAAAAAAAACACCTCCATATAGAAGATGTCAGGCCAAAAGTTTCGTGCAGTTCTGCACTTAATCCCTTTGAAATTAAAATTTCGCGAATTCCGTATTCACAGCCTCTTTTTTCGTTCTTGAACGGATCCAGGAAATGATGAGCGCTGCAATGATGACAAAACCTAAGTATCCTGTGACAGGGTATACCGTCCCAACCAATTTAATAAAGCCAACGAAACTTGCAAGGAAAGCGAGGATGCCGACTATAATCACGGATATTTTAAAGCGTTTCGTTTCGGCAGGTACCAACCTGGCGGTGAACGCATACAGCATCCCGACAGCGGTATTATAAATCATTCCTAAAAGGATGATTGATAGGATATATCCCAACCATGGAGAAATCTGATTCGCTAAATGAAGGGTAGGCATTCCTGAGCCTTCTATGCCCTTCAAGTCGGACATCATCCCCAAATTGATCAAGAATAGCAGGATCCCTAAACCGATCCCTCCTAGAATTCCTCCCATACCAGCCACTTTCTTATTCTTGAAGGTCCCTCCCATTACGGCTAGCATGGCTATTCCGGCAGTCATATTATATGAAACATAAAGTAATGAACCCATCATCCAATTCCCGGTTGCAGCCGTTCCTTTACTTGAAGATGAAATGATTTGATTGAAACTTAGATCGGATGTAAAAAATGAATAACCTGAAATAATGATCATGATAACAAATAAAAACGGTGTGACGGCACTAATGATGGACATTATTTTATTAACATTAAGTAAAAGCGTACCAATCGTGAGCACCGTCATGACGATTGCACCGACAATGCTTGGAATCCCGAATTGTTCCTCAAAAATCGTTCCGGAACCGGCAATCATGATGACTGTAACGCCAAACAAGAAAAATGTGATGATAATATCGACCACCCTGCCTATATAGCGGCCACAAATATGATCGATGATGCTTTTATGGGAGCGTGTTTGGAGAGTGCTCCCCAGCTGGGTAACTTGCATGCCTAAAAACGCGAATAAAGCTGTCGCCACCACAATTCCCAATACACTGTAGATTCCAAAACTCGTGAAGAACTGTAATACTTCTTGTCCTGAAGCGAAACCTGCTCCAATGATGATTCCAATATATGCTCCTGCAAGATTTATACTATTTTTCATATCAAATACCACCCTAATTATATGATTATTCTGACAATTTAAGTTAAAAGAAATATCTTCCCCTTCATCATGATCCTGTTCTTTAATAGCCTCCCAGCTTCAAGTTAACGGGCCGATGTCCATGAAGCCGGGAGTTCTTTTATTCTTACTCTTATTTATTAGGATATCTTTTACTATAGGAAGTGAATTCATCGATCGCAGCATAATCGACTTCATAGCCAATGCCTGCCGCCTTTGGGACGGTTATGACACCATCTTCCACTGTAACCTCTGGTTGGATGATGTCTTTGTGCCAATAATTCGCGGATGCTGCCGTATCACCAGGCATCGTGAAGTTATCAAGTGTTGTCAAAGCGATATTATGAGCACGCCCGACACCAGATTCCAACATGCCTCCACACCAAACCGGTACGTTCCTTTCTTTACATAATTCATGTATTTTCATTGCTTCCGTTAAACCGCCAACCCTGCCGATCTTAATATTAATGATTTTACAGCTTCCCAATTCAAGGGCTTTTCTTGCATCTTCGACGGAATGTATACTTTCATCCAAGCAAATCGGTGTTTTGATTTCCGCTTGTAATGTGGCATGATCGACAATATCATCTGATGACAAGGGCTGCTCGATCATCATTAAATCAAATTGATCAAGTTGTTTCAGTAATTCGATGTCTTTCAGCCGGTAAGCGGAGTTTGCATCTGCCATGATCGGAACATCAGGATAACGATTTCGTACTTCCCTTATTACATCTACATCCCATCCTGGTTGTATTTTAATTTTGATTCTTTTATACCCATCCCTCAATCCAGCTTCTATCTTCGCCAGTAATTCAGATACCGTTTTTTGGATGCCGATGCTGATTCCAACATCGATTTTTTCCAGTTTTCCGCCTAAAGCCATACTTAATGGAATATTCTTTTCTTTCGCATATAAATCCCAGATGGCTCCCTCGATTGCCGATTTTGCCATATTATTTTTACGAATATGCGAGAACATATCCGATACATCACGAGGATGCTCTATTTCTTTATCCAATACAAGCGGAATCAGGAAATCCTCCAGCATGGTCCAATTGGTTTTTATGGTTTCTTCGTTATACCAAGGTGCTGAAAACGCCACAGATTCAGCCCAGCCCGAAAGCCCTTCTCCATTTTTCACTTCCACAAGAATGAACTCCTTATCCACAAACGTTCCAAAGCTTGTTGTAAAGGGAGCTACCAAATCCATATTTAAATGACGTAAACGCACTTCTGTTATTTTCATCCCGAATCCCCTCTTATTCTTGTATTTTTAATAAATAGTTTTGAATGTTTTTACCTTTTTCCCGTTCGATCCCGGCTGCAACATATCCTTTGGCAAAAAAGGCTTTGAATAATTCACCGGTTTTTAACCGCCAATCAATCGCAAGGCGAAGATCAGCTTTTTTGATTTGTTGAATATCTGTCGGAATGGGTATGGCAATCACCTCGGCATTGGTTTCGAAATGATAATCCTTGATGTAAGGAAAGCCTTGGTCATTCATTGCTGTCGTTACGAGGTGTACGGCTTCATCAGGAAGCGGAGTCTCTTCCTTTGCTTCCTGCCGTATATTCCATTCCACCATGAATCGATCTGTGGACAGTCCTTCATTGAGGGTATCCTTCATATTTCCATAACAATCTTCCATATATGTAGAGCAAACAGCTTTTAGCTTACCGATATTCAAGTTTGCATTCACACTTTCCAATGGATCATACGTCCATGTGATCAAGTCGTAGCCTTTTTTTAGTGCTTCTTCTTTTTGTGCAAGTTTAAGTAATCTGCCGTAGCCCTTCTTTTGATGGTCCGGATGGATGGCTAACATATGTGAACAAAGATATACCCTTCCGTCTTTGAATCCCGGGAAACTGTATTGAAACCCGACTAACTGGCCATTGATATAGCCGCCTAAAACAAGCCCGCCGTTTTTGACTGCCGTAATCGTCTGATGGATGGGAACGCAATCCATACCCCATACGAGGGCTTCCAGTCGCTGCACCTCTTGTAAATCCTCTAATGTGGATAGGGATTTAACAATTAATTCATCAGTCATGTAAGTGGCCCCCATCCCCATATTTCTCGAAAGTCAGTATGATGGCTTTGACCAGGATTTCAATTCCCGATAACAAAGCATCTTTGTTGAAAGTCATGTTCGGATGATGGAGCCCTGGTGCCAAATCACAGCCCAATCCAAGCATCGTCGCTTTGAGTTCAGGTCTTTTCAACGTATAAAAATGAAAATCCTCTCCCCCGGTTGTAATGACAGGAGCTACCAGATTTTTTTCCCCGAGTGTATCGGCTATCGCTTCAGACATTATTTCCTGGGCTTGATCGTTCACGGTTGCTGCAGCAACACAGGTTCCCGGTTCGAGTTTCATTTCGACTCCATGGACAATGGCCAAAGATTCTGCAACCTTTTCCACCTTTTTGGTGAGCTCTTCCATCACTGCATTATCCTGTGCCCTTAAATCCAAGGAAAAAGTGGCTCTCCCCGGGATGATATTGGAACTTTCGCCGCCAGCAAAAAACTGCGTCATTTTTACGGAATAAGGGATCGACGGATTGAGATGGATACCATTTAACAAAGTGATGAATGCCGCTCCTATCTCGATGGCATTTTGTCCTTGATGCGGTCTGGCTCCATGCGCATCAGTTCCCGCTATTTCACCTTTAATAAACTGAGCGGCTCCATGCACAATGGCTGGCGCCGCTTGCCCATCCTTCACTTCCTCAACCGGCCTTAAGTGCACTCCATAAAGGAAATCGACATCATCCAATACCTTTTCTTCAATCATCTTCAAGGCGCCCGTACCTTTTTCTTCGGCAGGTTGAAAAATGAACTTCAGCTTCCCGCTAGGATGAAAGTCCATTTCCCTCAATACCAGGAATACTCCAAGTGCCAAGGTCATATGACCATCGTGTCCACACGAATGATTGGCTTGAAACGTGCCATGCACCTCCTGCCAAAGTGCATCGATATCCGATCGTAACCCGACCGTAAAATTCCCATCCCCGATTTCCCCAATCACTCCTGTACAGTCCTCGAATGTTTTCACCGTACACTGATTCTCCGTTAAAATATTTGAAATGAAAGCTGTCGTATTCACTTCATTCCAACTCGTTTCAGGATTTGCGTGTAAATGGTCAAAAATATCGAGTATACGCGGCCTTAATTTTTCGATAGATTGTGTGATATCCATTTCTGTCTCCCCCTTGTATCCCGGTTTAATCGGCTTGTTCCCCAAACTGGTGGAAGTTTTACCTCAAAAGAAATAATCGTCTTGATTGAACGCATCATATATAGCTTTTCTTTCTTTGAAACCCTGTTCGTCCTTAATCGATACACCAGCTACTAAACTATTCAATAATGAGAATAAAACCGGTGCGGTATCGATCGTGGAAGTCCTTGGTGTTGAAATGGGCAGTAAAATGTCAGTGTATTCAGCAATCGGAGCCAGTTCGGAATCCGTAACCCCAATTACAAATGCACCCGCTTTTTTGGCCATTTCCGTTATTTTCACAGTCTCTTTAACATAGCGGTGAAATGAAATGGCCACAAAAACGGAATTTTCAGTCATTTTATCCAACAGTAAAAATATATCATCAGTATCAGGGCGATATAAATGAACCTCTTCCCTAACAAGCCTAAGCGTAAAGGTTAACCAATGTGCTGCCGAAAATGATAAACGGTGTCCGGATATTAAAACATTGTCAGCTGCCGCCAATTTATCGACTGTTTTGGAGAAATCTTCATTTGATAAATTTTTCATTGTCTTTTCGATGCTGATGATATCCTGCCCCATCACCTGAGCCATGAAGTTTGGCTGACTCGCGGCTTCAAGTTTTGAAGAATGATATTCATTCAAACTGCTGCTCTCGTATATCAACTGATTGCGAATAAGCTTTTGAAGCTCAGCATATCCACTTAACCCTAATGAATAGCAAAAGCGGATGATGGTCGTTTCACTCACCCCAATATCCTTTCCGAGCTTTTGAGCTGAAGTGACTGCAAATGTATGTGAATGCACTAACAAGTATTTTGCTACCTTTTTTTGACCAGTAGATAAACCAGGGAATACTTCTTTAACTTTTTGCTGTAAATCCATAAAACATCCCCTCTGAAACAAGATATGAATCCAAAACTTTTTATATGACAATATGAAGTTTTCGCTTCAACAATAATAGAGAGTATTTTATCACAGGACTTTTAATAAAACAATAATATTCTGAATTTTTAATAAAAAAGAAGGAAATGCTTCAAGCACAAAAAAACCACGGAGATGGACTCCGTGGTTTCAGTTTGGCGGCAAAATGGGGTTCATAGTCCGAATAGTGAGGTGAACTTAAACGGCCGAATACAGTGCGGGGTAGGTCGAATACTGTGCCTCAACGGTCGAATACGGTGTGGTTTAGGTCGATAAACTGCGTCAACGGCCCAAGACAGTCGGCGGAAAGGGAGCGGATTTCTGAAATCAACTGAACATTTTAAAATAAAAAACTGTAGGCAAACTGAGTTTTCATCGAGTTTGTCTACAGTCTGAAACCACGAAATGTACTGGTGGTTTTCCTTCATTTATTTTTTATGACGCTTTGCATAGCCACATCGTTTGCATAATTCTTCAACTGCACATCTTCTTGAAAAACCATCATACATATTTTTCGCCCGTTCACCATTTAAAATGTCTTCAAGTGATGTTTCGAATATATTTCCCAGCGGTATTTTGCCTTCACTATCCAAGCAACAAGGTACGACTGTACCATCCACCAAGATGCCTAATTGATCTCTAAGGGCATAGCAGAAAATATTTTCATCGATAATGTCACGGTCCAATTCCGGCCACTCGAATTTTTCGGCCATGTTTATATAAACCCTGTCCCTCAACTTTATATTATTCTTTTGCTGAAGAGCTTCACATAAGCGAATGTCCAATGAAAGCTTCTCCTCCAGCATGCTCAGAATATCATCGTTCAGGCCATTACTCGCTTTTAATTCATCCGTATCCATATTCCATAAACGAATGGCACAAATCACTTCGCTTTTTTCATTTGCTTCATTAATAAAATCGGCAATATTACTGACATAAGAGTCAAGACTATTGCTCGTATCGTTTGCCTCAAAGCTATGAAGTGAAATATTCACCTGCCGAAGGGCTTTTTTGGAGAGCAGCTTGTCTTTGACCTTTTGAATCAAAGTACCGTTCGTTGTAATATTAACCTTCAGGTCATTTTCAGCACTGATATCCAGGAATGTACCCAAATTTTTATTTAAAAACGGTTCACCCATCAGATGAAAATAAATATGATCGGTGTGTGGTTTGATTTTCTTGATAACATCCGTAAACCCTTCAGGATCCATGAATTTCAGGGTCCTTTGCAGACTGGAGCTTGGACAAAAATTACACTTCAAATTACATATATTCGTAATTTCCACATAAACTTTCTTAAACTTTCTCATTTTCTAATACCCCTACAATCAAGCTTATTGTTTCATTCTGATACTAACTATACTTGTTAGCTGCTCATAAATGCAATGAAAACTTCATGGAAGCTGAACGGCTGCCATCATTCCCCACTGGCAGCTAATCCGAAATCCACCATTTCCCGGACAACCTTAAACAAAATCAGAAAAAAACATCTTCTCGAGGTGAAGATGTTCTGTAATGCATCCCTTAAGTTTTCCGGTTGTTCCGATCTCACTTTCCTTTTTGTTCCGTGACCTTCAAACTAAGTAATTTTTCATTTTTCAAATCATGTTGTACAGTCACGATGACATTGAACTTCTGACCTTTATTCTCGACCAAAAATTTGAAATCGTCTTCGACTAGATTTTTCGCTACTGTTTTTCTGCCCTTATATTCGTAATCGGTAATCTCAACTTCAGGATAATCTGCCTGAACTATTGTAATCGCAATCTTTCCGTATTTTTCGTAATCGGGTTTTTGGGCTTGTGCTGAAATGGCCCCTGCTTGCATAATCAAAAAAATACCCATTAGCATCACGATGACTTTCTTCAAAATCTTTCCTCCTCATACTTTCCGGTTAGTATTATTATGTAAAATTGTTCAGTTGTTATGCAGCTGCTTTGCTTCTTTTACAAGCATGATTCCAACTAATCGATTCCTCTCCCACTCCTCAGGAAACACAGTCAATGGCGGATTGGTTTCATCCACTAAATAACTAAGTTCAATCGTCATTCCCGGGCGGCGGAATTCAGTTATGAACCAATCCGTATATCCGCTTCCTACCGCTTCTTTGTCCGGAAAGGTCAGTTCATATCCAGTCAATTCGGCAGTCTTTTTCGCAATGCCATAATCCCTCGCCATATTTTTCCGTTTATTATTGTAATGCCAAAAGATTTCCCGTCCTGAGGTATGATAGGAAACGGCAATAAGGGGATCGATCTTTTTCGTGAAATCCGTAAGCGCTATAGCTTCAGCTGCTTCAAGTGGTTGTCGGCCCTTATAAAATTGATACGTCGGTTTTGTTTCATGACTCATGACTTCTTTCCATCCAGCCGGATACTGCCTATTTAAATCAATGCCATTAGCGTTGGCTTTCCACCGGGACCAATTCCTGCTATATCGATTCATTTTCCATACCGCAGCCTTTTCAAGAACATTTAAGTTGGATAAATCTCCTTGCTGGATGCTGACGCCATCTGGATTCAGCATCGGGATGAACCAGATGCTCACCTCATCCAATGATTCCGTCCGATATTCTCCAACAGGTTTGCCCACTCGATATGCGGCTGCATATTCTTCAAGCATGCGCATTAAAAGTTTGGAGCTGAGCCATTCCCGTCCATGATGTGATCCCACCAGCAAAATCGATCTTTTTCCTTTTCCTAACCTGACTGCCTTTATATTTTTCCCCTTTTCAGTTTGTCCGATAATTTGAACGTCCAATTCATACTGCTTTTGGATTCCTTGCAGATCCATTTCCATCTGTTCTGGGGAATACACTTTTGCCGCCAGCGATGGTTCAGGGAAAAAAAGAAGCACCAGTATTCCAATTACCATTATTTTTCTCATGTACTCACCTTTTATTTTTATTCAGGTAAAAAGCAACAACCGCGTTCCAAATACATCGCCACTTATTGTAAGGAAATGTTCTGTCATATCTGAACAAAATACAAATAGCTCCTTAATAAGGGGGAGAAGAACATGAGGATTGCTGATTATGATCAGGCATTGTTTCACACGCATCGTTCTGATTGGGACAGCTTGTTAGTATTGATGGTTCGAACGAAAGATCACTTTCTTTCAAAAAAAATAGAACATTTTCTGCACGCTTACAGGTTTGAGCATGATTATCAAATCGTTCAATCCCAGCTGTATGCACTGCTTCGTTATCTGGATCATGCGGCAGAAAAAACAAGTGATTATTTAAGTGAACTTCCAAGCTAAAATCAACTATAGTTTTTGCAAAACGGGAAAAATTATACAAGAGGATCGATTTTCGGGGATATAACTTTGGCTGGTGAAACCCTATAAAAACAAGGAAGGGTCAGGTATGTAAATACCTGACCCTCATTTCATCATTTTTTGATTGTAGCATATGCCGTTGCATACATTTTAAGCTCTTCAATCATACCTTCTACAAGTACTGCAGATTCTTCAAATAAACCATCATTTTCGTAATCGAAGCAATGCGGATCCAGAACCAATTGTTTGGCGATCACATTTGCATAAAGGCTTCGACCCACTGTCCTCACGGAATTCAAGGCATTGATCCCGCCTTTTCCTCCGCCGGAAACAGCCAATAGAGCGACTGGTTTATGCGTGAATTGTTCGCTGCTTAGAAAATCCAAGGCATTTTTCAAGGCTCCGCTCATGGAACCATGATACTCCGGAGTTGTCAGAATTACGCCATCAGCTTCCTCGATGCTTTTCCGAAGTCCTTGAATAACTTCCAGTTGATATTGTTCACCTTCACCTGAATATAAAGGGATTTCGCTATTGCTTAAATCAATAAGTTCCGCTCCGTATTTCTTGGATATGTAGCGTGAGGCAATCCCCGTACGCCCTTGTTTACGTGGTGAACCATTAATGATTACTAATTTCATGAATTAAACCTCCATTATTCCCCGATGTTTTCCGAGATCAGTCGCCAATACAGTATACCAAAACCGCAACGGAATTTCCTAGAATTTTGATTTTTCATGCAACTAAAAATCAAAAAAAAAAAACGAAAGACCTGAAGAAGTCTTTCGTTTAGCTTTCATACATTTAAACCAATGCTTCAATCTTGCTCATGAAATCTTCCATGACTCCCGATAACTTGGACTCAGCTTCTTGCATTGATTTACCTTGGACACCGAAATAGAATTTAATTTTCGGTTCAGTGCCTGAAGGACGCAGGCAAACCCATGTACCATCCTCAAGGAAATACTTCAATACATTTGATTTCGGAAGCTCGATCAATTCTTCATCATTTGAAAGTAATGTACGCTTCTTGCTGCTTTGGTAATCTTCTTCAACGACTACCGGAATGCCAGCTATTTGGGAAGGAGGATTTTGACGGAATTGATTCAATATTCCTTGAATCTGTTTCGCTCCCTCAATGCCCTTCAAAGTCAATGAACGCAAACCTTCCAAGTAAAAGCCGTACTTTTCAAACACATTCAGCAACCCTTCATATAAGGTCAATCCCTGCTTTTTATAATGGGCACAGACCTCGACAGCAAGCACCGCAGCTTGAATGGCATCCTTATCACGTGCAAAGTCTTTAATCAGATAACCGTAGCTTTCTTCATATCCGAACAAAAAGCTGCTTTCCCCGCTTTCATGATACTGATTTATTTTCTCGGCAATGAACTTAAACCCGGTAAGTACATCAACCGTCTTCAAGCCATATGACTCGGCAATCGTACGCCCGATTTCTGAAGTGACGATCGTTTTCAAGATGACTCCATTTTGAGGAATCTTCCCTTTTTCTTTTTTCTGGGACAGTAAATAATCCAGGAAAAGGGCACCTGTTTGATTACCAGTCAGGACAACATATTGGCCCATCTCGTCTCTCACGGCAATTCCAAGCCGGTCGGCATCCGGGTCCGTTGCTATCAATAGATCCGCTTCCACCTTGTTACCAAGCTCGATGGCCATTTCAAATGCAGCAGGTTCCTCCGGGTTTGGAGACTGAACTGTCGAAAAATCCGGATCTGGCATTTCCTGCTCCTTAACGATATGCAAATTTTGATATCCTAAGCTTTGCAGTGCCCGCCTGACGGATTTATTTGCCGTTCCATGAAGCGGCGTAAAGACGATTGACACATCTATTTCCTCGGCAAGCTGCGGGTTCTCTGGAACTGTAAGCAACGCGCGATTATACGCTGCATCCACTTCCTCCCCAACCATTTCGATGAGGCCCTGCAGTTTAAGGACTTCAGCTTCTTCAACCTGAATTTCAAGCTCGTTTTCAATGGCATTCACGTAGCTGATCACTTGATCCGCCGCATCCGGTGGCAATTGTGCCCCATCTGACCCATAAACCTTGTAACCATTATATTCAGGCGGATTGTGGCTTGCCGTGATGACGATGCCAGCAAAAGCATTCAGCTCTCGAACCGCAAAGGACAATTCTGGAGTTGGACGCAATTCATCGAATAAATAAGCTTTCACCCCAAATGTTGCCAAGGTCTTAGCTGCTTCCAGTGCAAATTCCGGGGACTTATGTCTTGAATCATAAGCGATCACAGCCCCTCTTCCTTTCGCTTCTTCCCCAAACGAAGAGATATATTGAGCCAACCCAACCGTTGCCTTCCTTACCGTATAAACATTCATCCGGTTCGTTCCCGCTCCGATTTCCCCACGCATTCCGCCTGTTCCAAACTCTAAATTTTTATAAAAGGCATCTTCGAGTTGTGCTTCATCCCGCTGCATTTCCTCAAGGAGGACACGTAATTCCCCATTTAAATTCTGGTACCCTGCCCAAGTGGTGTATAAAGATTTCCAATCCATCTCCAACATCTCCTCCCAAACGCCTCATATTTGTAATTATTATGTATCTACCTTACATATACAAAATTATCACATTTATTCCAATAAATGAAGCTCGTAATGAAAAGAACCGAATCCAGCATTCTTCACATCACGAGCTCGTATACCTCTTTATTTTTGGCCATCTTTGTAATGCAGATGGTAAATATCATGGCGGCGATCTTTCAATTGCTTTACAGTACCAGACTGACGCTCCCGCCTTAAGATTTCCAAATCGACATCGCCAATCAGGACCATCTCAAGGTTCGGGCTGGTTTCCCCGACTATGCCGTCACGCGCAAATTCGAAATCCGATGGAGAGAAGATTCCCGATTGGGCATATTGGATATCCATATTTTCCGTTTGCGGAAGATTTCCGACCGTTCCGGAAATGACAGTATAGATTTGGTTTTCGACTGCACGGGCCTGGGCACAATAACGAACTCGCAGATAGCCTTGCCTGTCTTCTGTACAAAATGGAGTGAATATGATTTTGGCTCCCATGTCGGTAGCAATCCGGGCGAGTTCCGGAAACTCAATATCATAACAAATTTGTATCGCAATTTTTCCACAATCCGTATCAAAGACACGAACGCGGTCACCTGCGTTAATACCCCACCATTTTCTTTCATTCGGTGTGATATGAATTTTATATTGCTTTTCAATCGTCCCATCGCGACGGAATAAATAAGCGATATTATAGATATTGTCATCATCTTCTTTAACGAAGTGGGAACCGCCGATGATATTGACGTTATACCTTACAGCTAAAGTGGTAAACAATTCAATGTATTGCTCCGTGAAATCCGACAGTTTCCGGACAGCCAAGCTTGGTGATCTTTCATTCAAGAAAGACATCAGCTGGGTGGTGAACAATTCCGGGAACACGGCGAAATCCGCATTAGCATCCGAAGCAACATCGGTGAAATATTCGACTTGGTTAGCGAAATCTTCGAATGAATCGATTTTACGCAGCATGTATTGCACGACGCAGATACGTACCGGCTCTGATGTTTTATAATAACGTTTTGTTTTCGGCTGATAATCGACGTTATTCCACTCCATGAGAGTAGCATACTTATTCGATTGCAGATCATCAGGCAAGTAATTCGGATTGATCCTCATAAGCGTGAACCCATTTAAAAGCTGGAATGAAAGAACCGGATCATATATTTTATGCAATTGCACTTCTTTCACATATTCCCTTGGTAATAGTTCCTCCGCATGTTTATGGTAATTGGGGATCCTTCCCCCGATAATGATGCTTTTTAAATTCAAATGGGCAACAAGCTCTTTCCTTGAATCATATAATCTTTGGCCAATTTTCATCCTGCGGAATTCAGGATGGACCATGACCTCGATTCCATATAAATTATAACCGTCTGGATTATGATTCGTGATGTACCCATTATCGGTTACATCATCCCATGTATGGCGGTCATCATATTCGTCAAAATTAATAATGAGACTGGAACATGAGCCAATCACTTTTCCATCATATTCAGCCACAAACTGTCCTTCTGGAAAAATCGCCAGATGGCTCTCAAGCTGATCTCGCTTCCAGGGAACCATTCCAGGAAAGCAACTCGACTGCAAAGCAATTATTTCATCTATGTCTCCTAGCCTCATATTACGTATTTCCATTATTTTTTCATATTTATGCAGGTCCAAATTGGGCATTTTTCCTCAGACTCCTTTAATCTCTTCCATAAGAATTATACCCCTTATTCAAAAATTAAAACAACTGAACCTACCCATGGATTACAAATAAAAACATTCTGAATGTCCGTTAAAAGAATATATATTTTACATACGCGGTCCTTACATACTATACTTTTCATGAGAGTAAAAAGAGATGGGGAAGAGGAACCATGAACAATACAAAACGCAGTGTGGAAAACTTATTATTTGTAGCCTGGGCTGCTTCCATCATTGCTATGTTTGGAAGCTTATATTTTTCTGAAATCAAGCAATATGAACCTTGTGTCCTCTGTTGGTATCAGCGGATCATCATGTATCCCTTTACGATCATTTTAGGAATTGCAATCATTCGAAAAGATTATTGGATCAGCTTTTATACGATGATATTATCCGCTATCGGTGCATTCATTTCCACGTACCATTACTTGATACAAAAGGTTTCATTCTTTTCTGACCACACCCTTGCATGCGGAAGGGTTCCATGTACAGGTCAATATATAAACGTATTTGGTTTCATCACCATCCCGTTCCTAGCCTTGACTGCATTCATCATTATTTTCATATGCAGTTACATCATATGGACAAGATCCAAGGAGGTTGCAGCTTAATGAAGAAAATGGCTATATTTTTAGTGATAATCGTCGCGATATTTGTCCTGCTGGGCGTTTTTACAAACTTGAAAAAAGAAGAAAAATCAAAAGGAAATCCATACGGTAAGGATAAGCTTAAACCCGCTACTGTCGATCAGCTGGATGACCCCAATTATCAAAACTTGATCCTGCCGGAAGAATTGGAGCAGGACCTCCAGGATAATGAAGATGTGACCGTTTACTTCTATAGTCCTGAGTGCCCGCATTGTCAAAAAACCACGCCAATCGTGGCTCCTTTGGCAGAAAAGCTGGGAATCGATCTAGTTCAATACAATCTTTTGGAGTTTGAACAAGGATGGAGCGATTATGGCATCAAAAGCACACCGACCATCGTTCACTATAATAATGGCAAAGAACAAGAACGGATCGTTGGCTATAATGATGAGGAAACGTTCGAGAAATGGTTCAAGGACCACGATATTAATTAAGGATGGAAAAAATGAGCCGGCCCTAACGGAAATGCTTCTCCCGTTATAGCCGGCTCATTTTTTTTGCCTTATACTAAATATTGATTCGCCACCTGGATGTCCATCATCTGCATCTCATTATTCGCTTCATGGTTTATACTTGAAAAATGGTCATAATAAAAGGGGAAGAATATTCCGCATTCATTCAATAGAGTGATGTTATGTTGGAACAATTCTTCAGATTCAGATTCCATAAAATCTTCTCTCTTTTGTTTGTCTAATATCGACATAAGGACTTGAAGACATGTCATTACTTGAAATGCGTCTCTTAATGTTGCCAAGTAAGTAACAGAACTTTGATTGGGCTTTAAAACGCCAATCTCGCGAAAATGAAGGATTTCACTTTCCGTAAAGTATTTGGGAAATACAGATTCGTAGAAACGAGAAACGAGACTCGCTATTTCTTGCTCTTGTTCTTCCGTTGAAGAAAAGACCGTCTTCACTAAAAAAACCACCTTTTTTCAGATCCGTTAGACCTATCTATTATATGTATATTCTAGGACAAGCGATTTCTTTCTCACTAGAATAACATAAATATTGTAAAAAATATGTGGTAATTTCCACCACGGAAATTTCATCAATAGGTCCAAGGTTACTTTTTCATGACTAATTCTTAATTATTATATATTTTTTTCATTTAATCAAAAACAAAGCAGTCGAAAGTAGGAGTTTTTATTGGAAAATTTCAGAATAACTAACCAACATTTAATAATTGATGTTCTCCAAAGTTGGAATGGATTAACAATTGAAAAGCTTTTTAGGGAGCGTTGGCAGGCCCCCAAAAAATTAGTGCATGAATGGAGAATGAGTAAAGAAGTTACAGTGAACGGGAATTCCGTCGCATGGTCAACTATCCTTAATGAAGGAGATTCGATCAGCATCCCCTTATTGGATCACGCTGAAAATGAAACAGTACAAGCGGCAGACTTAGGAATTTCCATCTTATATGAAGATGATGTGTTGTTGATAGCCAATAAACCGGCTGGAATGGATACCCATCCTTCTCAGCCCGGTGAAGCACACTCCCTCCTCAATGGTGTCGCGCACCATCTTCAAAAAACCGGCCAGACCTGTATGATCAAGCATATTCATAGGCTTGATAAAGATACCACCGGTGCCGTCCTTTTTGCCAAAAACCGCCTTATTGGGTCCATGCTGGACAGATTGTTGGAAGAAAGGGAAATCAAGCGGACTTACCTAGCTTTAGTCGAAGGAAACATTAAAAAGAATGAAGGCGAAATCAAAGAAAAAATTGGCCGCGACCGCCACCATGCGACGAGAAGAAGGGTTTCCCCTACAGGCCAGACAGCAGTCACACACTATCGGGTGCTCAACCGAGATCCCAAGAAAAACTTGACGCTGGTCAGCTGCACCTTGGAAAGCGGCCGAACCCATCAAATCAGGGTGCATTTCAGTCATTTAAACCACCCATTGGCCGGAGATACCTTATATGGCGGAAAAAGGACATTTCCACGTCAAGCCCTTCATGCAAGGAAAATTGAATTCATCCATCCCATATCAGAAGAAAAAATGATCGTTGAAGCTCCTTTCATTGATGAACCTGATATATTCGATGTCACCATTTAAACAAAAGAACACCGTTCCATTTCGGACGGTGTTCTTATTTCTTCATTAATATTATCCGAATTGTCGCTCATATTTTTTCACGGACGGATCTTCTGCATGTTGGGTCGAATTTTTCCGCTATACGGCCGAAATATACGCATGTCGGGACGAAATCCGTTCATTTTGGCATAAAAAATAGCTGGCCACTAGGGCCAGCTTTATTTTTTTATTTATGAAGCTTTTCTCATGCCTTTTAAGATAAGGCTTAAGATGAAGACAAATACTATTGCACCAATCAATGCTGGAATTATAGCGAAATCTGCTACTGAAGGTCCCCAGTTCCCAAGAATTAATGAACCTAACCATGCACCAACAAAACCAGCGATAATGTTACCGATAATTCCAAATGGTACGTCACGTCCAACGATCATACCTGCTAACCAACCAATGATACCTCCGATAATTAATGACCATAAAAATCCCATAATATATTTCCTCCTTCAAATTAGTTATTTTTTCATTTCTGCAGCAGACTCCAAGAAATCAAATCACTTCCATATTGTCATGCTTTTTTCAGTTATTTTAACTTTTACATTCAAATGGTATGATGCCGATTAGCACGATATCTAATGAATGTGAATGCTTTAGTTATTGGGTAGAGTTAGCTAGCTATAGCCCTTGAGTAACTGATTGGACAATCCTCATGTTAGTGATTTTTTTCTTTTTGTTTGCCGCTGTACTCATTATTTTCCCCGTTTAAATAATCTAAAACCTAATTTTTTTAAAAAATATTTGGCAACGAAAACAGGATTATCAGACATATTAAACGGGTATACCATAGGCTTTAACTTTGTCACATTGTTAGTATAAGCAGTAACCGTCTCAAATATGTTCATAAAGGAAAAAGAAAAAGGATGCCCCAATTTCCGGGACATCCTTCTATTATTTGCAGCATTCTTTTTAGAACAAAAGTTCATCGGGATTGCTGCCGAACCGTTCATTTTTGTTCAAGGCATCTATTTGATTCATTTCATTCAAGCTTAATGAAAAGTCAAATACATGTGCATTTTCCTCAATGCGGGACGGCGTAATCGATTTAGGTATTACAACTAGATCATGTTGCAGATGCCATCTAATCAACACTTGCGCTGAACTTTTCCCATGCTTCTTCGCTATATGATTAATTGTCGGCTCTTCCAATAGGTTCCCTCTTCCTAGCGGGCTCCAAGATTCTACCTTTATTTCGTGTTTTGCACAGTAATCACGAATTTCGACTTGAGTCAAAAGTGGATGCAATTCAATTTGATTGACGACCGGCTTCACTTCACTGTTTGCAAGTAAATTTTCCAAATGATGAACATGGAAATTACTTACACCGATTGATTTCACCTTTCCATCCTTATAAAGCTTTTCCAAAGCCCTCCAGGTTTCCAGATATTTATCTTTTCCCGGCCAGTGGATCAAGTATAAATCCATGTATTCCAAGCCAAGGCGATTTAAACTATCATCAAATGCCTGGAGCGTCGTTTCGTATCCTTGCTCTGTATTCCACACTTTAGATGTTATGAACAATTCTTCACGAGGCACGCCGCATTCACGAATCGCCTGACCAACACCTTCTTCATTTTCATAAATGGCAGCCGTATCGATCGCACGATATCCAACTTCGATCGCTTTCTTGACAGACTCAACCGTTTCATTGCCGTTTTTCACTTTAAATACACCAAAACCCAACTGTGGCATTTTAACTCCATTATGTAAGGTGATCGTTTCCCCAATATTTGAAATCATTCCATCATTCCCCCTTACTTTTATTTACCAATTATACATCCCTCCACCTTCTATTTCTAACCATAAGCCTCGGGATTTACAGAGTTCTTAAACGAAAACGCACCCATCTATATATATAAAAGGAAACATTTTATCTTTTTAATCATTCACTAAGTTAAATATTTTGTAAAAAAATGACGAAACATCTATCCTTATAGATATGAAATTCGTTACAATTGAATAGTTCGACTTAAAACCAAGTAAAAAAGAAGGTGTCAGCTTTTATAGAATAATCAAACGCAAAACTCCCATCCTAAATATTGAGGAGTTGCAAACTGTTATGCGCCCATTCATTGGCCAAAATCCATATACACTTTACACTTGAAATCAAGGGAGTCCTCCATGTATGAATAGCATACTCATCTTAACAGTGTTAATTATTATTTTTGCTTTGGTCTTTGACTTTATCAATGGTTTCCATGATACGGCTAACGCCATCGCTACCGCAGTATCAACCAAGGCGCTTAAACCACGTCATGCAATCATCATGGCTGCGGTCATGAATTTATTAGGAGCACTGACCTTTACCGGTGTTGCGCATACCATTACGAAGGATATCGTGGATCCTTTCACATTGAACAATGGTTCTTATGTAATCCTTGCTGCACTTATTTCGGCCATAATATGGAATTTAATCACTTGGTATTTTGGCATTCCAAGCAGTTCCTCCCATGCGATCATTGGTTCAATAGCGGGAGCTGCCATCGTGGCCAGTGGATTCGATGCGATTAAATGGAGTGGATTCACTAAAATTGTACAAGCATTGATTCTATCTCCCATCCTTGCCTTTACGCTTGGATTCATTGTATACAGTATTTTCAAGGTAGTATTCAAAAATAATAATTTAGGAAAAACCAATAAGCGATTCAGGAGAATACAAATTCTCACGGCGGCCATCCAGTCTTATACACATGGAACGAATGATGCTCAAAAATCCATGGGTATCATCACGATGGCTTTGATCGCTAACGGATATGCCTCTACCTCTGAAGTTCCATTCTGGGTACAATTATCATGTGCCATTGCCATGGCGCTTGGTACATCTATCGGAGGTTGGAAAATCATCAAAACCGTTGGCGGTAAAATCATGAAAATCCGTCCGGTTAATGGCGTTGCTGCAGATATGACTGGTGCAGCGATCATTTTCGGTGCAACCTTCCTGCATATGCCTGTCAGCACGACTCATGTCATTTCTTCTTCAATACTAGGGGTCGGTTCTGCACACCGCATCAAAGGGGTAAAATGGGGAACCGCAAAAAACATGTTGGTCACTTGGTTCATTACATTGCCAATTTCCGCTTCCTTATCTGGAATCATTTACTATTTGATTGCTTTATTTTTATAGAACCTTTTGCCTTTTCCATGCAGAGTTTGCAGACAATGGAACGGTAGGGACGTGACTCCTGCTGGAAAAGCGCGTCCAAAGGAGACGCCACGACCGCTCCCGGACCGCCCGCGGAAAGCGAGTGCCTTACGTTTCAATCAACGTTCATATTTCACACCCGCTCAAAAAAAATGCAGGCAATCTTGATTAATATCGAGTTGTCTACATTCGGAGTGCCTTTCCATATCGGAAAGGCTTTTTTTTGCAGATTTCCCCTTATAATTGCAGGTTTTTCCCTTTTTTTAATTTTCCTTGTTTTTTTATGTAAAGTTTTATTAAGATTTTGTAAATTTTCGTCGAAAAACCTTCCCGGATACTACATGAATTCGTTACAATCAATTTGTTAATACTAAGCGTACGACTAAAGTGCGTAAATTTGCATGACTAATTGGGAGGCTTTAACATGGCTTTTAAATCAAAAAAAGACAAATTCGCTGTAATGCTTTTTAACATCGCTCAAAACCTTAAAGAAGGTGCTGACTATTTCGCGGATTATAAACTCAAAAATATCTCCGATCTAAAAGTATTTTCAGATACGATGAAAGACTACGAGCATAAAGGCGATTCAATGGTCCATAATGTGATCAAAGAGCTGAACAATGCTTTCATCACTCCTATCGAACGGGAGGATATCCTTGAATTAACCATGAGAATGGATGATGTCATAGACGGTTTGGAACACTGTGCGGCATTATTCGAAATGTACTCAATTGTCAATGCAGATGAGTATATGCTTAAGTTTGTGGATGCAATCAAACAGTGTACGTATGAGATTGAAAATGCTGTCGATACACTATCCACTAAAAAATTGCCAATGATTCGTGAAAATGCAATCAAAATTAAAGATCTTGAATCAGTTTGTGACGGAATTCAACGTCAATCAATCAAAAACTTGTTTACAGTTGAAAAAGATCCAATCAGGATCATTCAATATAAAGAAATTTACGAAAGCCTTGAAGAGATCGCCGATCACTGTCAAGCGGTGGCCAATACACTTGAAACAATCATAATGAAAAACGCCTAAGGAGTACCCCAATAAATGGATACTTTATTAATTTTAACAATATTAATCGTTTTCTTTGCTTTAGCATTTGACTTCATCAATGGTTTTCATGATACAGCCAATGCAATAGCTACTGCTGTTTCAACAAAGGCCATGAAGCCTAGGCATGCCATCATCATGGCAGCAATCATGAATTTCGTCGGAGCTATGACATTTACTGGAGTGGCGAAGACCATAACGAAGGATATCGTGGATCCGTTCACGCTTCCGAATGGTTCATATGTAATTCTGGCTGCTCTGCTTGCCGCTATCATATGGAATCTTCTTACCTGGTATTACGGAATACCAAGCAGTTCCTCCCATGCATTGATTGGTTCGATTGCAGGTGCAGCCATTGCTGCAGCAGGCTTCGCCGGCATTAAATGGGAAGGATTCATGAAAATTCTTCAAGCTTTGATCTTCTCCCCGCTAATTGCTTTTGCAATCGGGTTTATCGTATACAGCATTTTTAAAGTAGTCTTTAAAAACAATAACCTGACAAAAACAAACCAAAAATTCCGGACTATACAGATTGCTACTGCGGCACTTCAATCGTATACACACGGAACGAACGACGCTCAAAAAGCGATGGGTATCATCACGATGGCCCTCATTGCAAATGGTTATGCATCAAGTACCGATATCCCCTTCTGGGTTCAATTCTCATGTGCACTGGCAATGGGACTTGGAACTTCCGTCGGCGGATGGAAAATCATTAAAACCGTTGGCGGCAAAATCATGAAAATCCGTCCGGTCAATGGTGTTGCAGCGGATTTAACCGGCGCTTTCATTATTTTCGGCGCGACTGTAATACACATGCCCGTCAGTACAACCCATGTTATTTCGTCTTCAATCCTTGGTGTTGGATCTGCGCATCGTGTCAAGGGCGTAAAATGGGGAACGGCAAAGAGAATGATCATCACTTGGTTCATCACCATTCCCATCTCGGCAACATTAGCTGGTTTGTTTTATCTTTTAATTAACTTCCTATTCTAAAATAAAATCCCTACCGGTAACCATAGGTAGGGATTTTTTGTTTTAACAAAGGATTTATCTATGCTTATTAATAGAAAATCGTTTAAAATTCAAGGAGAAGGAATTTTTTTAGCGAGGGGCAAAATAATAATGAAGGAATTCGAAAAAAATAGAGATATTTTTAAAGACCTTTATGGAGATATGATGGAGTTTGCCGATAGAATCAGTTCTGTTTTAGGTTGCCCCATTACAATCGAGGACGGTAACCATCGCTTACTTGCTTATAGCACACACGATGATACTACGGATCAGGCTCGTATCATGACCATAATCGGAAGACGTGTCCCTGAGAAGGTCATCAACAGTTTATGGAAAGATGGCTTCATACCCGCGTTATTGAAAGAAGATGCCCCCATTAAAATCGGGGCCATCAATGATGTCGGGCTCGGTAACAGGGTTGCGGTTTCCATCCGGAAAAATAATGAAGTACTTGGTTTCATTTGGGCTTTGGAAGTAAATGAACCTTTCTCCGAAGAAGATATGAAATTTCTGCAATTCGCTGCCAAGGAAGCGAAGAACCAGTTACAGCAATTGCAATTGAAAAAGAAAAGGAAAGAAGCCGGTCATCAAGAGTTTCTTTGGCGCATGTTGACCGGGCATTATCAAGAAGAATCGGAAATAATTGAAAATTATCAGAAATTCTCCATCCATGTTCCAGTTGTTTTTTCCATATTGGTATTTGAATTCCCTAAAGAAATCAATCGCGAAGTGGAGCGCTACATTTCATACATGTTAACGACCACTCAAAAGATAAACAGTTCATTATTTGCCATTGACCATAACAAACTCATTCTTTTCGCGGGAGCCAACCAGGAAAACAGCCCTTCTTTCACTTCATCCATTTATGAGTTCATTCCTTTTTTCATTCTGGAGATGAAACGGCGTTTCGGTGTTGAGCATATCCTTGGAACGGCTGGCAATATGTATAAAAACTTAATGGACGTTAAATCAAGTTACGAAGAAGCTCAATACACCCTAAAAATGAAGAATATATTCCCTGATGACATGAAACTCATTTTACATTATGAAGAACTTGGCATGTTTCAAATGATTGAATCACTCGCAAGCAACAAACAGCGTCGTGTTCATCCTTCCATCCTTAAACTAAAAGCATACGACATGAAAAACCAGACGGAATTGCTGCAAACACTAACTGTCTATCTAGAGAAAGACTGCAACCCAAACGAAGCTTCAAGAAACCTTCATATCCATGTGAATACATTGAATTACCGATTAAAAAGGATTTCGGAAGTGGGAAATATCCGGTTAAAAGACCCGATTCAAAAAATGTCCCTCTTTCTTAACATTAAACTTAATCAATATGATGAATTCTTCAAGAAAAATTAATGATATATTCCCTGATATGGAATACTAGAGGTGTGGAAAGGTTGATCTTATGAAATTTGAAACAAAAGAAGAACTTGAAAAAGAATTAGCAATCATAGATAAATGGGAGAAGGATCAGAAAGGACTATGGTTTTGGGAACGTATTGGGCGGATCCCTTTCAAGCTATTGGATAAGTTGACACCGGATTTCATTCAAAAAAAATTGGGTGTCATGCTTGATGAAATCGGCAGCTACATTCAGAATGGCGGAAAATATTTAACGAAAGAAGCTCATATTCTAAATCAGCTGCAAGCCAAGAATCCCGAGTTGAATATTTCTGCCCTGGAAGATGTTTCAAGCATCCCCCTCCATATCATGGATAGCGTGAGTCAGGATATTAAAAATTCAGGGAGCAAATTGGCAACGGTTCAAGGTGCCACTACCGGGATTGGCGGAATCTTCACCTTGGCAATCGACATCCCCCTTCTTCTCGGCATGTCGATCAAAACCCTTCAGGATATCGCCATCACATATGGCTTCAATCCAAGGGACCGCCAAGAACGTATATTCATCGTCAAATGCCTGCAATTCACAACATCGGATGTAGTCGGCAAAAAGGCTCTATTAAATGAATTGTCGAAAATGACCCAGACTGATTCCCAATCAAAAAGGGAAATAGCATCAGAACTGCAAGGATGGCGAGAAGTCGTTTATACATACCGTGATCAGTTTGGCTGGAAAAAGCTTTTGCAAATGGTTCCTGTTGCCGGAATAATATTTGGCGCCCTTACAAATCGTTCCATGATTGCCGACATAGCCGATACGGGAATCATGCTTTATAAGAAAAGAAGGATTCTAGAGCGCATTCAAGAACCAATTGCAAAGAATTGAATTCAGCTTTAATTAGGTTTTGATCCTGGCAAGCCCATGTTTTTTGAAACTGCGTTTGTGGAATTCCACAAATACACCTTTTTCATTTTTCTGATTTCCACATACTAACTGTTTCTTTTTCCAACTATACTTGTGATACAAATAGTAAAACATATTATTGGAGGGATTAAGATGAGAATAGGAATTCCAAAAGAGATTAAGAACAATGAAAATCGTGTAGCTATCACTCCAGCTGGGGTCGTAGCATTAGTCAATGCAGGACATGAAGTATTAATCGAAATGAACGCAGGTCTAGGAAGCAGTTTTACAAATGAAGCATATCAAGAAGCTGGAGCTGTTATAGTCGAGGACGCTGCTAGCGTTTGGGCAAGCACAGAAATGATCATGAAAGTAAAAGAACCTATCTCATCTGAATATAAATATTTCCGAAAAGATTTAATCCTTTTCACATATTTACATCTTGCGGCAGAACCGGCACTAGCTCAGGCCCTAAAAGAAAGCGGTGTCTTGGCCATTGCTTATGAAACGGTTGCAGTAAACCGCACACTTCCTTTATTGACACCAATGAGTGAAGTTGCAGGACGCATGGCTGCACAAATCGGTGCTCAGTTCCTTGAAAAAAATAACGGCGGTAAAGGAATACTCTTAAGCGGAGTTCCTGGAGTTAAACGCGGTAAAGTCGCTGTTATCGGCGGAGGCATGGTTGGAACGAATGCTGCTAAAATCGCTATTGGATTAGGCGCAGATGTTACCATTCTTGACTTAAGCCCAGACCGCCTTCGTCAACTTGATGATATTTTCGGAAATGAACTGACTACACTCATCTCCAACCCTTATAATATTGCAGAAGCAGTCAAAGATGCCGATTTGGTTATCGGTGCTGTATTGATTCCAGGTGCTAAAGCTCCTAAGCTCGTTACTGAAGAAATGGTTAAATCGATGTCTCCAGGTTCAGTCATTGTCGATGTTGCAATCGACCAAGGCGGTATCTTTGAAACGGTCGACCACATAACAACACATGATAACCCTACTTATGTTAAACATGGAGTAGTGCATTATGCAGTGGCGAATATGCCAGGAGCAGTGCCTCAAACTTCTACAGTTGCTTTAACTAACGTAACTGTACCATTTGCACTTCAAATTGCAAACAAAGGTGCCATCAAAGCAATCCTTGAAAATGATGCCCTTGCAAAAGGCGTCAATGTGGCGAACGGTGAAATCACGTTCGAAGCAGTTGCCACAGACCTTGGCTACAACTACGTAAGTGTTGAAAACGCCTTAAACCCAAATAACATTAACGCTTAATAAAAAATAAGACTCCAGAATCTTGTCTGGAGTCTTATTTTTTTTGAACGAGAATCTCGATGAAGCTGTTAGATTGAATTATCTGCTATGACGAACTATTTTTCCGGAAAGGCCACTACTCTGCCCTTTCCCCAGTTGGTGTTATTACTAATCTATCAAAATAGAATATTCCTCTTAATCTATGAAGATCTTCCCGGGATTCATTATTCCTTTCGGATCCAATGCCTGTTTGATCGTTTTCATCACTTCGTAAGCTCCTCCATGCTCCCTTCGCTGATACTTCGATTTTCCAAGGCCCACTCCATGTTCACCCGTACATGTACCGCCTCTGGTTAATGCATATTCAACGATTTCTTCATTCAACCTTTTCGCTTCTTTAACTTCTTCAGGATTTTTCAGATCGATCATGAACAATACGTGATAATTCCCGTCACCTACATGACCTACAATCGCCCCCTCCACTTTGGATTGTTCGACTTTCTTCCTTGTATCCAGTATGGCATTCGATAATTCTTGAAGGGGCACACTAACGTCGGTCACCATCAGCTTCTTCCCCGGAGCGCTGTGAATGAATGCGTACGCGAGATTATGGCGCGCTTCCCATAAGGCATTCCGTGCTCTTGAATCGGTTTCAAACTGGATATCTCCACAGCTAAAATCACTTACGATTTCCTTGGCAAATTTGACGTCCTGTTCCAGTCCGGCAAAGTTCCCATGAAACTCGAGGAATAAAGTTGGTTTGACTTCATAGGATTTGTCCATGAATTGATTAACTTTTCTTATGGACTCGGCATCAACCAATTCAATTCGTGCAATCGGAATACCAGCAAGCATAATCCCATTAACCGCAGATACTGCCTGTTCGACGGTTGGAAATGATGCTCTCCCGGCCATTGTGACTTCAGGAATGCCATACACCTTTAATGTCAGTTCAGTAAATACACCCAGCGTACCTTCAGAGCCAACAAACAAGCCATTCAAATGGATGCCTGAAGATGATTTTGTCGCTAAGCTTCCGGAATGAATCACTTCACCGTTTGCTAAAACTATTTCCAAATCCCTTACTTGATCGCGCATTATCCCATATTTGACCGAGGTCGTCCCACTTGCATTCGTAGCTGCCATCCCTCCCAATGTAGCATCGGCACCAGGGTCGACGGAAAAGAACAAACCGTGTTTTTTTAATTCTTTATTGAGCTGCGTCCTAGTCACACCTGGTTGCACCTTCACAAGGAAGTCATTTTCCCTGACTTCCAATACTCGATTCATCAAGGACAGATCCAGGGAAATTCCCCCTTTGACTGGAACGACATGCCCCTCCAAACTTGATCCTAATCCAAAAGGAATGACCGGTATTTCATGCTCATTCGCATATCGCATGACTGAGCTTACTTCCGCAGTATCCCTTGGATATATGACCATATCCGGAAGGTGCGGAGTGTGATATGATTCATCATGGCTGTGCTGCTCCAATAATGTTTCATTCACCGTTACTTGTTCTTCCGTCAGAATCTTCCTTAATTCTTCTATATAACCATTCATTATGCATCCCCCTCTTTTTTCACAGAACATTCTGAAAATGGAAAACGGACAAGATTGCCCTCTAAAAGGCAATCCATCTTTCTTCATTTACTTAAACCTTTCGTTTTATCCGTGCATGCCTTCATTGCTTGCAGAATGCTGGATCTTAGCTGATTCTCTTCTAAAGACGCTACCGCAGCTATCGTTGAACCGCCCGGCGTGCAGACATCATCCTTTAAAGCAGCAGGATGTCTTTCCGTTTCCAGTACCATTTTAGCAGCTCCCATTACAGCTTGTGCTGCCATTCGGTATGCTTGTTTTCGTGGAATGCCGTCACGGACCCCTCCATCAGCCAGCGCCTCGATGAACATATATACATAAGCAGGCGACGAACCGCTGATGGCAGGTACTGCGTCCATCAAATCTTCATGCAGGATTTCCGTTTTACCGAAACTATTCAGCAGTGCAGTCACATCCTCTATATCAGCATCGGTAATTTGATCATTAATGCTCATGGCAGTCATGCCTTCACCGACAAGCGAAGGAGTGTTTGGCATCGTCCGGACAACCTTCACTTTTTTTCCGAAGCTGTTCTCAACTAGTGATACAGTGATGCCTGCTGCCATAGTAATGATCACAGCGTCTTCTTTAACATGATTCTTCACTTCTTCTAGCACTTGCTTATGCATGGCAGGTTGGATTCCTAGAAAGAGAAAATCAGCAAAACCGGCAACCTCTTTATTATCCAAAGTACCTTTAACCTTATATTTCGTGGTGATTTTAGTTTTGGTCTCCACACTCGCAGTACTGACCATGATCCCTTCAGGTGAAATGACCTCTGTAAGCAGCATGCCCTCAAGCATCGCCTCACCCATTTTGCCGCATCCAATAAATCCTATTTTTTTATTCATATCTTACACTTCCAATCATAAGTTTCATCTATATTCCTTCTTATTATATCGGATATGATAAATGGAAACACGTTGGAGACATTAATAAGGAAGGATTTGGTGGATTCTGGTCGAATTACTTTAGTTATATGGATGTATCTTTAAATCCACCTTTACGCAATATAGTCAGGCAATTGAATTTTTTTTCAAAAAAAAAAAAATTGTTGACTAAATGGTCATTAGGGATTTATAATTTTGACCTATTAGTCAAAAAGCGAATAAGGAATACAGTTATAGGAATGGAGAAATGCTATGCAAATGGAAAAAAAAGCGGTCAATACCAAGCTTGTCTTAACAGGATTGATCATTGGAATGTTTTTCAGTTCATTGGAACAGACGATCGTCGGTACGGCCATGCCGACAATTATCGGGGAATTGAATGGATTTACCATCTTTGCATGGGTAACGACTGCCTATTTAATAGCCTCAACGACTGTTGTACCCATTGTTGGAAAGCTATCTGATTTATATGGCAGACGTTCCCTTTATCTGCTTGGCACGATCATATTTACGATCGGTTCGTTTTTATGTGCCACAGCCACTTCGATGGAGCAATTGATCATCTACAGGGGCCTGCAGGGAATCGGCGGCGGGATGATCATGCCTTTATCCCAAACGATAATCGGTGATATATTCTCTGCGGAACAAAGAGCCAAATGGCAGGGTGTATTCGGAGCCCTTTTTGGTTTAAGTTCTGTCATCGGCCCTTTTCTGGGCGGCCTGATCGTTGACCATATCAGCTGGCATTGGATCTTTTTGATCAATGTACCGACGGGCTTACTATCTGCCATTTTGATTTATGTAGGATTGAAACATGAAGCGATAAGGAAAACAGAGAAAGTGAATATCGATTATCTAGGGATTTTCACCTTGATTCCTGGTATTGTCCTGTTACTGCTTGGCTTGACCTTCGGTGGTGATAAATTCGAATGGTTATCATTAGAATCTTTCTTGATTTTCGGCAGCACCATTGTCTTCATTGCCCTATTCATCTTTTTTGAAAGAAGAGCGGTCGAACCGATCCTTGATTTATCCCTTTTTAAAAATAGAGTTTTTTCCACAACGAATATTTTGGGATTCTTGCTTGGCCTTGGCATGTTCGGGGCAATCATGTTTGTCCCGCTGTTCATGCAAGGCGTATTGGGAGTTTCACCAACAAAAGCAGGGTCGACCATGACTCCGATGATGATCGGTATGATTCTTTCCAGCATCATTGGCGGGCGGTTACTTTTGAAATTCCGTTTTCGTACCGTGCTTACCTTTGGAATGGTCTTTGCGACGCTTGGCTTTTTCCTAATGAGCATGATGGACGGCAGTACGACTATATTCACTGCGTACTCATTCATGGCCATCCTTGGGATAGGCATGGGTCTTGTCATGCCGACATTGATGATTGCCGTTCAAAACGAATTTCCAAAATCGCAGCTCGGGTCGGTTACAGCGGCTTCGACATTCTTCAGATCAATAGGAGGAACGATGGGCATCACGATTTTGAATGCTGTCATGAATCACAATCTCCAGCAAAATATGGATGATGCGGTCGTAAGTCAAAAGGACCCTATATTGCATGAGGCACTGAAAGCATTAGCAGATAAAACGGATGCGTTATTCAACATCATGCTTTATCCTGAAAACCTTAAAATGCCCGCAGAAGTCAGCACTGTCCTTGTAAAAACGATTGAAAATGCTTGGATCGATGCATTCTCCAGTGTTTTCATCACCGGTATCTTTTTTGTTTCCGCGGGGATATTAGTGGCACTTTCCGTGGGTTCGGGCCGAATCAAAAAAGATCAAGAAACGGAGAAGGAATTAGGCTAAAAAAAGGTCGGCTGATATAATCAGCCGGTCTTTTTTTCCCTTCATGTTTCTTTTTCATCGATATGGGAATTTTACCTGTATGAGACTAAATGGAGTGATATCATGAAGATATACGATTCAATTTTACCTGCGGATTTTTATCAGCAGCCTACCCTTGAACTGGCAAAATCCCTTCTTGGCTGCCTGATTATAAAAGAAACAGCGGATGGAACCGCTTCTGGATTCATTGTTGAAACAGAGGCCTATATTGGACCTGGAGACAGGGCCGCACATAGCTTTGGAAATAGAAGGACAAAACGGACGGAAGTGATGTTCGGAAATTCAGGTTTGATCTATACATACGTCATGCACACACATACACTGGTCAATATCGTAAGCGGAGGGCCTGAAAATCCGGAAGCCATTTTAATCCGTGCGGTTGAACCCTATTCGGGGCTCGAGTTAATGCATGAAAGACGAGGAATTGCCGATATTCGTAAATGGACCGATGGACCAGGGAAGCTAACAAAGGCACTGGGCATCACCATGGATGATTATGGTCGATCTTTTACGGATCCCCCGCTATATCTAGCTGTCGGAAAACAGCCTGAACACATATCCAGCGGCCCCCGCGTCGGAATCGACAACTCCGGGGTAGCAAAAGATTACCCTTGGCGCTTCTGGGTTACCGACAATCAGTTTGTATCACGTAAAAACCTAATTAATAAAGCTGTACCGAAAAATAAACCATGATTTTATCCCCTCTATGTTGAATAGTGTAAATCCTTTGGATGTTACACAACTTTGAGGGGAGTTTACTTTATTCAATTTTCTTAATCCCCCTCCCTATTTAACTTCCAGCCTATACCCCAGTAATATTAAATTGACTTCCTTCCATTATTTTAAAGAAGATAATCAAGAAGAATGTGTTGATTGTCAGTGCGGACATGATCACTCCCAGGAAAACAAGAAATGGAAAAAGAACCTTACTTACTTCCTTTACGTCATTCCCATTTTAACCGGTCTCTTTTTGCCTGTTGCCACTATGGACTCGAATATCGTAGAAAAAAAAGGATTTCATTTCCCGGTATATGATGACTCAGATGATTATAGCCAGCATCAATTTCTGCAGCCGGATACGAGTCTTTATTATGGCAAGGATGACTATTTAACTTTAATGGATCACTCGCTCAAATACTTAGTTGAACGTGATAGTCTTCATTTAACCGATGAAAACTATCTAAACGACTTAGAGGCCATCTATTACTCTCCTGGAAAATTCACGGGCAAACAAATTACGTTAACCGGGTTTTCGTACAATTCAGATGAGCTAGCCAAAAACCAGGTATTCCTGTTTCGCTTTGGCGTCATTCACTGTGTCGCAGACTCTGGGGTATTCGGTATACTGATCGAATTTCCCGAAGGTATGCATCCAAAAAATGATGAGTGGTATTCCGTGACAGGAGAATTGGAATCCATTTATTATCAGCCATTCAAGAAAACCTTTCCCTGCTCAGAGTATCATCACATAGTAAAATCGCAGAACCTGACGATCCCTATGTTTATAGACAATATTAAAAAATTTATCATGGAAAGGTAAGGATATTATATTATTCTTACCTTTCTTTTTAATTACCTCAAAGCTTCCATTTATGAAATCTCTTTTAGCCTAGTTATCTCTTTATGCGATATTAAGGATCCTGCCCATCCACTTGAATCCACTCAATATGACAGATCTGCAAAATATCCTGATAAATGACGAAAAAGTTGAATTTTATTTAAATGGGTCATGTTTTTTATATGCCTTACCTTTATAATATAAATGCTACATATTTTTTTACCACATCAGGAGGAACTTTCCTAAATGAACAATTCGAAAAACTCTTTCATTCTTGCAGGAACCATTATAGGTACCCTTATCGCCGGCACTTCTGCCTATGCTGGTTCTTATCAAGTTAAATCAGGGGACACCCTTGATAAAATCTCTAAAGCTAATAATACAACTGTCCAACAATTAAAATCTCAAAACCATTTGACTAGTAACCTTATTTTTCCCGGCCAAATCTTGAAATTTAATACTCTTAACACTAAGAATATAGATAAAACCGAAAAACATGTAGTTAAACTGGGGGATACTTTATCTAAAATTGCTAAAAGATACAACCTTTCACTTAGTGCCCTGCTTAAATTAAACACTAATATTTCTAATTCGGATCGCATTTATATTGGCCAATCCATCCGTGTTTCCGGACAAGCTCCTGCATCCAGCTCTACGGCTAAAACAAATGCTACATATACAGTCAAATCCGGGGACACCCTGGACAAAATTGCAAGAGCCAACAATATGACTGTCCAACAATTAAAGTCTAAAAACCATTTGACTGGTAGCCTTATTTTTCCCGGTCAGGTCCTGAAGGTTAATACCCTTACCAGCACTCCGGATAATAATAAAAATACAACAGACGTTTATGTGGTTAAATTAGGGGATTCCTTATCAACCATCGCTAAAAGATATAACCTTTCCCTTAGTGCCTTACTTAAAATAAACCCTAATATTTCTAATTCAGATCGTATTCGTATAGGCCAAACCATCCGTGTTTCAGGGAAAGCCTCGGCTTCTTCAATTAATAAACCGTCCAAATCGACCAAAGCGGATCAAGTTCTGGCAGCTGGTGCTAAATACATGGGAGCCAAGTATGTTTACGGTGCGAGCACTTCGCGGACTGACATTTTTGATTGCTCTTCGTTCACATTAAGGGCATTCAAAAGTGCAGGTATTTCCTTGCCTAGAAATTCAGTGGCACAATCACACGTTGGTACAGCTGTATCTTCAAAAGCCCTTCAAAAAGGGGATTTAGTATTTTTTGATACCAATAATGATGGAGTAATCAACCATGTAGGAATTTATGCCGGTAATGGTCAAATGCTGAATGCTTCTACATCTAAAGGAGTATCCTACGCTAACATTAACAATTCTTACTGGGGACCTAGCTTTGTGAAGGCAGTCCGAGTTCTTAACTAAATGTGATGGCAGTAAACGATAAAGAGCAAAAAGCGTGTTTTGATAAAAAAGATCAAACACGCTTTTTTGTGTATGATAATGTCAAATAGCCGCCAACTGGTGTTATGGCTTATAACCCTTCTCATCCTCACTAGCGCATTAACCTTTGCATCGCATAATTAAATTGTTTATTGATACGGACTCCTTCCAAGCTGGATAATCCAAATGTGGTTTGTTATTTATAACTGGAAATGAAATGTTATTATTTTTTATTCGTTAAAGTATTAAGTCTTTTTTTATAATTGATTTTACGATTAAAAATACTCAACACACTTAAAAGTTATTGCAAGACATACAAAAACCTTCACTAGTAAACCCAAATTTATAAATAATTACAGCAATGATAAACACACCAGTTAAAAGCATTTTATAAGACCAATACTTACTAATTATCATCACCTCTTTTTTCATTTTAATAATCTGAATAGGTAGTTTTAGTTAAACCATTAAAATTCTTCACTTAATAATATACAAATTTAAGCTAACCTTTTTTATCCCCCTCTTTCCTCATACCTCGCGCATTAACCTTTGCATTTCCACAATCGCATAATTAAGTTGATTACTGATACGGACGCCTTCAAAGCTTGATAATTCCTTTCGTTGTGCTATTTCATCCTTCTTTTTTCTATGAAAGGTAATCGTTTGTTGTAATAACCAAGCCTTTCTTAATAACATTTTCCTCACCTGCCTGTTTTGTTAAATGCCTTTCCTGCATTTCAACTTGCTTTCTATGGACTTTTTCTTCTATAAGATCTATGAACGGCTGATTATTGTTGAGATTTTCTTTATTCGACTCTATTAACCGCGCTAATGATACACTTTTACGCATTTTTTGTGCCTCCTTCTCTACAGAAATTGCTAAAAAGAATGGTTTTCTCTACTTAGGAAAAATATTTTCCCTATTACTTAGTGACATTTTCATAATACTATTAGTTTAAAAATTCTTGGTTTCAATTTTGAAATGACAGGTACCATTACTGGTATTGTCACTCTGGAACTTGCCATTCTTGTCCTTGATCGGGCCGTGCAGTATCTAGATTACCAACAAAAAAAGGCCTTCATCACAGAAGACCTTTCAGACTGTATATTAATAAGAAGAGCAAGTTCTCCTACAGTTTCTACTAAAAAAACGTTCCAGCTTCATTTCAGAATCCGCTCCCTTTCCGCTGACTGTCTGCCAAGCTACATCTAAGCAAGCGCCTGTGGTGTCTCGACCAGTCATTTATTCGGCAGGAGTGTCGCATAATTCTTCTATCCAATAACGGTTACAGTAAAAACCATCAAGGCCGAAGCAAGGTATTCGAACAGCTGCACTGTCTTGGGCCGTTGACACAGTTTATCGACCTAAGCCTCACTGTATTCGGTCGTTCATGCACTGGATTCGACCTATCCCGGACAGCATTCGACCGTTGAGGCACTTTATTCGACCTACCCCGCACTTTATTCGACCGTTGAGGCACTTTATTCGACCGTTCACGAATTTTTTTCGACTTTCACCTCATTATTCGGACTCCGAAACCCATTTTGTCTCCACACTCGATGAAGAGCAAGTTCGCCTACAGTTTCTACTAAAAAAACGTTCCAGCTTCATTTCAGAAATCCGCTCCCTTTCCGCCGGCTGTCTGCCAAGCTACATCTAAGCAAACGCCTGTGGTGTCTCGGCCAGCAGTTATTCGGCAGGAGTGTCGCATAATTCTTCTATCTAGTGAGGTTCATAAACAAAACATAAAGTATATATTCTAGTGTTTTAATCAGGAGTGAGGGAATTTCGTACATGAATTACTTTAGTTTCTCTTGCTCTTCAAGGTACTGCCTTATTTTTTTCAAATAATCCGGTGCATCCATTTGATCTTTCACGACCAGCTCTATAAGGCAAAGTTTATCGGCGTTCATGTCCTGAGCATTTGTAATGGCATCATCCAGTTCACCATTAGTCTCGACTCTTGCTGTAAATGCCTCTTGACCAAACGCTTCAGCCAGTTTTGTATAATCCCACTCTGGTATTTCGTTGTATTTCTGTTTTTCTATATCGACTTTTACGTTTAAGAATTTTTCAATCGTATAGCCGTTATTGTTGAGGATGAACACGATGGGCTTGCAGCCGTTCTCCAGCATCGAGCTTATTTCCTGTACTGTCAGCTGAATCGAGCCGTCCCCGGTAAACAAAAGAACACGCCGGTTTCTATCCGCTATACAAGCTCCGAAAGCTGCGGGCGTCGCATAACCGATGCTTTGCCAGCCTCCCTGAGCAATATAAGTCGCCCCTTTCGGCAATCTGACCTGTGACATGCCATAAGAGAATGTTCCTGTTTCCGTGACCACAATGTCATTTTCCTTCAACATTTTCTGAATTCGAGGATAATAGGAAGCCGCTTTCAGTGGTGCTGACGGGTCTTCCACCATTGTGTCATACGGAAACGAGATGTTTCCGACAGATTCGTTCTGCCGGTAGCCAATGTCCTGGAGCGCACTTAGAATTTCCTCCGCCATGACATTCATATAACTGGCTTCCCCAACTTTTAAAGTGTCAGGTTGAATTTCCACCATTTTCAACGGGTTAAGCTTTGCTGTACCTTTGGAAGTATTGACGTCTGACCAAACAGCACCAACGGCTATGATGAAATCCGCTTCTTCAACAGTCTGAGTTACATCCTTACTTCCGAAAGCTCCACCGTATACACCAATATACTGGGGGTGGCTCTCATCAAACCCGCTTTTCCCCTGCATTAATGAAGCAACTGGAACATTTAATCTCTCAGCGAGCTGAAGTACAGGTTTCTGCAAGTTATAGCGAAGTGTTTTTACGTCGACAAGCAGAACCGCTTTATTTACATGTTCTAACATACCCTTTATATGCTTTACTGCTGACTGCAACGCATCGACATTCGGTTTGGCCGCATTCTCATAAGCCTCACTGTGGGAAATCAACGGTTTTTCAACGAGATCGATAGCCACTACCAAATAAACCGGCTTTTTCTTTTCTTTCGCAATTCGGATTGCAGCCGGTATCTCCCTAGCCGCGTTTTCCGGTGTAAGGATCGCCGTATAACCGGTGATATGCTCATAAACCTTACGGAAAACATCAAAATCTCCGTCCATTAACGTATGATGGGCAAGCTCCTTCTCCTGTTGCATCATGGACTTTGGCGAGCCGACAATATGTATGAGCGGCACATTTTCACTGTACGCACCAGCGATTGCATTACATGCGCTCATTTCACCGACACCAAAGGTGGTGATCAGTGCCGACATGCCCTTCACCCGGGCATAAGCGTCCGCTGCATATCCAGCATTGAGTTCATTTCGTCCATTAATAAACTCAATCCCATCGTAATCTTCCAAAGTATCTAGCAATGAGAAATTATAGTCTCCAGGCACACCAAAAATCTCTGTAATGCCTTCTGCTTTTAAGCAGTCGTATAAAAATTGTCCCAAGGTTCTGTTCAAAGTCAATCACTCCTTCAAATCGAATACTCTATACTTTATTTATACCCAAACATATGTAGGTTAACCGTAAGTAAAGCAGTTCGCTACTCTATTACTCTAGTTTTAGCTTTGATGTATGAAATGAGTGAGATTATCGCAGGCATGCTTTCATAAATGATTCAATTCCAAATCAAAATATCTGAAAATTCTTGATTCACCTCTGATTTTGATTTATATTTGAATCACTGGAAAGTGGATAAGGGGGAAAATGATGAGTGATAACAATGTTAAAAGAGTTTTGGAATGCATCATCAACACTTCCAATAACAATATTACCGTGACCGATGAAAAAGGATTCATTTTATTCACGAATCCTAACCATTGGTGGATATATGGAATCGAACCAGAACATTATCTTGGGAAATCCGTTTACCAGCTCGAAACGGAAGGAATCCTTTCACCGTCGATTTCCGCCATGGTATTGAAAGAGAAAACACCTGTCCAGATCATGCAGCAAACGAAGACGGGAAAAATCGTCATGTCGACTGCCTACCCCATCTTTGATGAGGATGGTGAATTGATTCGTGTCGTCAGCTATGCCCAAGATCAAACTGAAATAAGGAACCTCCAGGATCAGTACGGTCAATTGGAGAAAAAGATTCAAGAATACCAATCGGAGGTCGAGGAACTTAGGGAACAGGAGGAGCTGATCTATCGCAGTAAGGAAATGCGGCAAATCGCCAAAACGATACACCGTGTTTCCAAAACGGATGCGACAGTCATGCTTCTTGGGGAATCCGGTGTGGGAAAAAGCGTATTTGCCCGGCGGCTGCACAATCAGAGTTACCGCAGCAAAGAGCCATTCATCGAAGTCAACTGCAGTACCATCCCAGAAAGTCTCTTTGAATCCGAAATGTTTGGATATGAAGCGGGATCTTTCACCGGTGCGCAGAAGCAGGGGAAGCAGGGGCTGGTGGAACAAGCAGATAACGGAACCTTATTTCTGGATGAAATCGGGGAGCTTCCCCTGGATATGCAAGTGAAATTATTAAATGTCCTGCAAGAGAAGACCTTTAAAAGAGTGGGCGGGAAAAAAGAGTATAGGATAGATTTTCGGCTTGTGACTGCAACCAATCAAAACCTTGAAGAAATGGTGGAAAAGGGAACATTCAGGCTAGATTTGTATTACCGCTTAAATGTGATTCCGATCCAAATACCTCCATTACGCGAAAGAAAAGAAGACATTGCCATCTTAATCAATCATAATCTCGAAATTATCAACAATAAATACAAGACAGATAAGAAGTTGCACCCTTCCACTTATGAAATACTGATTCAGCATAAATGGTCAGGAAACGTTCGTGAATTGGAAAACCTGATTGAACGGCTCATTTTGACCTCGGAAGACTCCATCATTTTCCCAGGCTTTCTCCCCTCCCATTTCCATGGACAAGAATCTTTGGAGAAAATAGATGATACCCTAATGATCGACAATATGATGGTTGATGATAGTGATCTCAATACCGCCCTCGAACAAGTCGAAAAATGGATGATGATGAAAGCGAGTAAACAATGCAAGTCCACATATGAAATGGCTAAATTCTTAGGAATCAGCCAGCCTTCCGTCGTCAGGAAAATGAAGAAATATAAAGAACACCTGCCCATTAAGTAACAGCGGGATGAGTGTATATTTCAATGCAGTATCCACCTTTTTAACCTGTATAAATAGGAGACCAGCGTATCGAAGGTCTCCTGTTTCTTATTTATTTGACACGCCTGCAGATTCAAATGTTGCCATTTCTTTAATGACCAATGTCGCTGCCTTAAGGATGGGGTATGACAGGGCAGCCCCTGTTCCTTCCCCGATTCTCATTCCCAGGTCGAGGATCGGCTCCTTGCCAAGCAGTTCAATGGCCGTTCTATGACCAGGTTCTGCAGATCGATGTCCAACAAACATATAATCGACTGCACGTCCGGAAATCAGGTTTGCCAATACAGCAGCCGTGGTTGTAATGAAACCATCAACAAGAATCGGTATACGGTTATTCGCTGCAGCAAGCATGGCCCCTGCCATACCTGCAATTTCGAATCCACCGATATTCATCAAAATGTTGATTGGATCATCAGGATTGGGATTTCTTAATGAAATCGCTTCCTCAATTATTCTTCGCTTATGTAAAATGCCTTCTGAATTCAATCCTGTTCCCTGCCCCACTAGTGATTCGACGCTTTTCCCGCTTACGATGGAGATGATGGCGGTACTGGATGTCGTATTTCCGATTCCCATTTCACCAAGAATCAGGCAGTTCACACCATGGGCAATCATTTTCTCTGCACGCTCATATCCAATTTCAAGCGCTTGAATTACTTCTTCCTTTGTCATCGCCTCTTCCTTATAAAAGTTTCTAGTTCCATTGCGGACTTTTCTCGAAGTTAACCCTGGTGCCTCGATATCTGCATCGATCCCTATATCGACAATATCCAAGTAAGCGTCTATCGCCCGGCTTAATACATTGATTGCGGCACCGTCATTCAGGAAGTTGAGAGCCATTTGTTCCGTCACTTCTTTTGGATAAGCCGAAACCCCTTCTTCCGTAATTCCATGGTCGGCCGCAAACACGATAACCCCCGGTTTCGAAATGTCCGGAAATGCCTCTCCTGTCATCTTGGCCAGTTCGATTATCCATTCTTCAAGCCGGCCTAAGCTTCCCTTAGGAACCGTCAGCGAATCGACATGTCCTTTAACCTGCCGTCCCATTTCTTCATCCAGCATCGGGATGGAGATGGCAGCTAACCCATTCGTCATATTAATACCCCCACAATCCAAAATGAAAAACCTTAACCACAGGAAAAGGTTCTTATCCATCATCTGCTATAAATACAACTTAGTCCACATAATTATCCTCTAAGCTTTCACTTGTACTTACTGTGTTCAATTCACTTCGGCACTCCCATTTCATTAAGTGGGTAGATACGAAATTTCACTTTGCCCACAAGTGATTCTTCAGAAATAAAACCAAATCTTCTTCCATCCCAACTGTTCCTCCGATTATCCCCCATGACAAATAAATGACCCGCAGGTACCTTGGATTTCCCAAGTAAATCACTCAGGCTGAAATTCTCCGTCAGATTCTCTTCAGGAGGAATTTCCCCTTTTTTTGTTTTCAAATATGGTTCCTTATACTTTTTCCCATTAATATATAAGACATCATCTTTCATTTCGACACTGTCACCTGGTAAACCGATCACCCTTTTTATATAATTCTCTTCAGCGTCCGGAGCATAAAATACAACCATATCGAAGCGCTCCGGCTTTCCGATTTTAGCTACCACGATCCGGTCATCATTCTCATAAGTCGGCTCCATTGATTCACCTTTTACTGTGACTGGCGTAAATAAAAACTGTTGGCAAATGAACACGATCATTAAAGCGAATAAAATGGCTTTCAACCACGAAAACACTTCACTTTTCATATTCTTCATAAGGACTCCCTCCCATCCATTGTGAACGGCTAAACCAATTATTGGCTTTCAGCGCAATTCTTTAGCTCTGTTTATCCCCTTAAATATCCTTTTGCGGTCGGGGACTTTCGAGGTGACTTTCCAAAGAAATATATGGAAAAATTGTAACATATCCATTTATCGCTTGCGAGATTAAATCATTTTCAATGCCAATCTCAAACCATGAAAAAAAGGATAGCAAATTTCAGCTATCCTCTTACTACGTTTTTTCCTCAGTATTTATTCCAAGTCAATATAGTATCGAGTGGCAAACGAACTTTTTCAAACCCTGCTTTAGTTCCTTTTCCAATGGAAATTAACATGACAGGCTTGAAGTTTTCCGGTACATTGAATGCATCGACAAATTTGGCTTCATCAAAGCCTCCCATTGGTACTGTATCGTATCCTTTTGCTTTTGCAGCCAACATGATCTGCATGGAAACCAAGCCACCGTCAATCATGGCTACACTTAAAGCCTTTTCAGCAGAAAAGTTTCCGTAATTATGCAGAATAGAGGCTACATATGGCTCTTTGATTTCATTCTTCATGATCCCTTTATTGACTAATTCACCATAAATCCGCTCTGCATTTTTGTAACCTTCAATATCAGCTAAAACGGCAATGACAGCAGATGCGTCGACGATTTGTTGTTGGTTATTTGCGATGGGAAGCAATTCTTGCTGGGTTTGCTTATCTTGAATCACAAGGAATCTCCATGGCTGCAAGTTGGAAGAAGATGGTGCTTGAATCGCAATTTCCAGAATTTCACGAATTTCTTCTTCAGTCATCACGTATTCAGGATCGTACTGGCGAACAGATCTCCGTTCATTTGCTACCGTAATGAAATCCGTATCATTAAGGACTTTGGGCTTTTCAACCGGTATATTCAATTCTTTCGATTTATTTAGGTACTCTTCTTTACTCATTATATTTTTTGTCATTTATAATGACCTCCATTTAACTGTATTTAATACAGGAACAGTATATAATGCATACTGTTCTTTTGTCAAATACAGTTTAAGAAAAACGAAACCTTGTCAGTTTCGTTTTTTACATTAAGATTTTGATAGTAAGTCAGCAATCGTCTTTTGTTCCAAGCCGTGTATAATCCAGCTCTCCATCTCGTTTTTCAAACCGCATAACGCTTCTCTAGAAGATGGATGAAAGCATTTTTTATCATTCACATCAAGAAAACCTTTTGAGAAAGGTTCCGATTTAATTGCAGAGTATATGTCTGCAAGAATGATTTGTTCGGGATTTTTGGCAAGTGAATATCCCCCATCCCTGCCCTCCTTCGCTTGAATCAGCCCGGCCTTCACTAAATTACTTAATATTTTTCTAAGAAAACCTGACTCCGAATCAAGCTTAACGGCCAATTTATTACTATTACATAATCCATCATGATCAGCAAGAACAAGCAGGGCTTGTACGGCAAGACTAAACCACATAATACTGGAAACCTTTTCTGACATTTCTTTCACCTCTCTCCTCTACTTTAAACTATTTTTCAATGAATATACAACGATGCATCGAACAATCCTGCCTAAAACCTCTTCTTTTTAATGAACCCTCCCTCGTCGGGGAAAGCTTGAAGCCCTTTTGGAACGATGCGAGTTCCAGGGCAGTGATAGTAATCTTTTTTAAAAATCCAAAAAATAAATAGACAAATTGCTTGTCTTACAAATTATATTTTTAGGAATATGGTAAACTTACTTAATAGAATTTACTTTACTCAGGAAGTGGATGAATCATGCTGAAAACAATAAATGAACAAATGGATAAAATTATGCCCCTTATCACGCCGATAAGCGTGGTTATTGGGGTATTATTGGCCGAACATCTAATGGATTACACCTTTCTTGTCCCATGGATATTTGCCTTCATTACCTTTTCCGGAAGTTTAGGCTCCAACTTTGAATCTCTTAAACAGGCAGTCACCCACCCTTTACCTGTTTTCATCGTATTGATCATCCTTCATATGCTTATGCCTGTTTGGGCTTTTGGACTCGGCCATTTAGTGTTCCATGGTGATGCTTTCACGATAACCGGCCTAGTCCTGGCTGTAGTGATTCCAACCGGTGTCACCAGTATGATCTGGGTATCCATTTATAATGGGAATGCCGTACTTGCCCTAACGATCATCTTGATCGACACCCTACTCTCGCCATTCATCGTTCCATACAGTGTATCCCTTTTTGGAGGCGGTTCGATCGAAATGGATTTAGGTTCGATGGTGAAAGGATTAATCGGTATGGTCGTTCTTCCCTCCATGCTTGCCATGTTCTTGAATCAAGCTACAAAAGGGAAGATACAATATACACTATCCCCCCGCTTAGCTCCATTTTCCAAGATAAGCGTTGGAATCGTAGTCATATTGAACAGTTCAAAAATCGCGCCTTACTTAACCCATTTCGATAAGAAATTAATGATCATGGCCTTCTTGGTTTTGTTCATAGCTGCTTCTGGGTATGCCATTTCTTGGATGGTCGGGGCATATTTAAGATGGGATAAGGCGGATATCATCACTTTGACATTTACAGGTGGCATGCGAAACATCAGTGCGGGAGCCGTTCTTGCAACCGCCTATTTCCCTGCTGCCGTCGCGGTACCCGTTGTACTTGGGATGCTGTTTCAACAAATGCTTGCCTCCTTTTTTGGCTATGTCATGGAAAGGCATTTCCATCGTGATGTGAATGAAGGGTGAGCCGTCGAAACAACATGATTGGAAGATAGTGTATAATCATTACATAAATCTTCATACGGTGGTGAAATTCATGATCCATGCTGTCAAAGATTTTTTATCCAGCTGCTTGCTGATTACCAGTTGGTTAATATTTGCGGTCAGCAGCATTTTTTTCGTCTTTTCGTTTTTTACCGTTTTTGCCATACCTATTTTCTTATTAATATTTTTTATCGGCTTCCTTTGTTTCCATATTTCCAAGAAACTGGACTCACGACGGGTTTCTAAGTGTTGAGATCTATTTATTCTACAATACTGGCGGTAAATTTTTTTGAATGCCATTTGACACGAATTATCCCCTACAAATTTATTCCGACGTGCAACCAGATTAATTGACCTACAACCAATTTTCGTCGCTTAACTTAATCCATAAAAAAGGAGCTGCAAATGGCAGCTCCTTTTTTTGTTCTCACATCTGCATTATCGTGATAAGGTACCTTGCAGACGATTTGTTTCGGCGATTACTTTTTCTTCATCGATCGTTAAGCAGCGGCCATCTTTCACGACGTTTTTGCCATCAATGTATACATCACATACATCATTTCCGCGTGCTGCATAAAGCAGGTGCGAATAGGCTTCACTCAATGGCTGAAGATGTTCTTTGTCATATGGGTAAATGGTGATGAAATCTGCTTTTTTACCAGCTTCCAGTGATCCTGTATGACCCATTCCTACTGCTTCGGCACCCATTCTTGTGGCCATGGCGAGTGCCGTTTGGGCAGGGAATTTAGTAGCATCCTTATACATTCCTTTTTGCAGTAATGCAGCTGTCCTCATTTCTTCGAACATATCAAAGTTGTTATTGGAGGCAACGCCATCTGTTGCCACCCCCACTTTAATGCCTGCATCAAGAAGGCTGACGACATCTGCTATTCCAGATCCGAGCTTTAGGTTACTGATTGGATTATGGGCAACGCGAACATCATGCTGTTTTAGGATTGCCCGCTCTTCATCATTGAGAACCACTCCATGTGCCATCACGGTAGGCTGATCGAACAGCCCTAGACGGCGAAGGTGCTCGACAGGACGGGATCCGTAACGTTTTTCGATGTCGAGGATTTCAAAGTCCGTTTCCGATACGTGAATGTGCACCATCAAATCATTATCTTTTGCAATCCGTGCACTTTCCATAATCGCTTCAGGTGTGCAGGCATATGGGCTATGTGGTGCGACCATTGTAGTCAGGCGGCCATCGGCAAACGTTTTATAGTTTTTTGAAAACTGCTCAGCTCCCATGAGGTTCGCCTTTTGATCTTTTTCCGTACCCAAGCTGAAGATCGTGTAGGAAAAGGCTCCCCGCATTCCTGTTTCGCCTATCGTCTCCATGACAGCACCCGCATCTATTCCATTAGGATTAAACATATCCGAAAATGTCGTGGTTCCTGATTTCATCATTTCCATGATGCCAAGCTGTGAACTTACAGAGGCGATTTCCGTTGTAAACTGGCTTTCGATCGGCCATATTTTCGTTTCAAGCCATGGCTTCAGCAGCATATCGTCCCCGATACCGCGTAAAAGGGTCATTACAATATGCGAATGGGCATTCACAAGGCCTGGCATAATCCATTTCCCGCCAAGGTTGACCACTTGATCTGCATCTGCCAATTGTTGTTCATCATGCTGGCCAATGTAGGATATGGTATGATCTTGTACAATCATCATGCCGTTTTCAAAGATTTGATTTTCCTTGTCCATAGTAAAAAATGTAGCATTCACATATATTGTTTTCATAAGTATTTCCTCCAAAGTCTTCACATGTATTAACATGTTCTATTCCGCATTCTAAACTAGCACCTTACATGTAATCAAGTAATTCCATATTATCAAGGGACATTTCCATTTACCTTAGGAACCTATTGGAAGTGCTCCAAGATGAATGCTTCTTCAATTACCACCACATAGTGGATGCCTATTGCAAAATCAATTGCTTAAAAATATCTTCCCTCTATTGCCTGTGACAATCATGGCTTCTTTCACATCTTGAAGACCATAGTAGGAATCCGGCATCATGAATTTCACCCTTTTATCAGCGATGAACCCCATCAAAAGATTAAACGTTTCATGCCAGGTTTGAACGGAAGCCTGCTGATTCCAATGCCGAAGATGAAACATTTTAACATTCACTTTTGTCCTTTCGGAAATTTTTGCCCAATTCACAGGCTGTCCCGATAAAAGGCCAATCGTTAATAAGGTGCCATTTGGCCGAACGCAAAAAGCGAGTTCTGAGCCATCGATGCCGCCCACTGAATCTATGGCCGCTTTCGCTCCGCGCCCATCCGTCATTTCCATCACTGTATCATGCAATGATGATCGTGACGTATCGATCACATATGAAGCACCAAGTTTAAGCAGTTCTTCCGTATACTTATTGTTTCTCGTTACAGCAATCAGCTTAAATCCAAGAATTCTGGATAACTGGGCAAAGATGCGGCCAATGGAAGATCCGCAGGCATTTACTAGTAAAACATCATCCGGTTTCAATGTTAATACTTCTGTACAGATTAGCCATGCGGTTATCGGGTTTATATATAATTGCGCTGCTATATGGTCCTCAAGTGAATCTGGAATGACGATGGCCAGCTCCGCAGATGTTTTAACATAATCCTGCCAGGTCCCTTCACCGCGCAAAGGCAGAACACGCTTGCCTATCAGTTCTTTCGAAACCGAAGCACCCACCTCTTCGACAATGCCGACCCCTTCATAACCAGGTATGGAAGGCAAGGGAATTCGGTGAGAATATGCACCGCGAATGGGCAGCAAGTCAGACGGGTTAACGGGACGTGTGGTCATCCGAACGAGGACTTCCCCGTTTAAAGGTTTTTGAATAAGTTTATTTTCAACTTTTAAAACCTTTTCCGGATTCCCAAACTCATAGAATTTAACACATTTGGCTTCCAAGATACTAAGTCTCCTTTAATATATATGTCTATCTATTCTATCATTTATACTCTTGATCTAAAATATCTTAACTATCCCTCTCAACATCGTAAATAAGCAAAAAAGCCAACAATGAATATGTTGACTTCTGTAATTCGTTATTCCATCCGGCACGATCGTCGTTAGTTTTTCTAATACTCTTTAGATAAACCAATTGGAATGCATAGGGGCGTTTGATCTACTGGATTTTCAATAATACAGCATTCCAGTCTGAAGACGTCCTTGATCATCTCTTTTGTGAATACTGTTTCAGGAGGTCCCTCTTTATAGATTTTTCCCTTCTTAATGCTAATCAGGTGATCGGCATACTGTGCCGCTTGATTCAAATCATGCAGAACCATGACTATCGTACGTCCATAAGTTACGTTTAAATAGCGCAGTAATTCCAATATTTCAATTTGGTGCGCTAAGTCGAGATAGGTTGTCGGTTCATCTAACAGTAAAAGGTCGGTTTCTTGTACTAAAGCCATCGAAATCCATGCCCTTTGCCTTTGTCCTCCAGATAATGCATCCAATGTCCGATCAGCAAACTCCGTCATTTTTGTTGCTGATAATGCACGGTCGACAATCCTATGATCTTCCTGGGTTTGTCTAGAAAATAAGCCCTTGTGCGGATGCCTGCCATAATAGCATAGTTCTTTAACGGTTATATCTTCCGGAGCTTCCGGAGCTTGGGGTAAGATGGCCAATTTCTTCGCTACTTCCTTGGAAGACTGCTGATGAATTGCTTTTCCATCTAAATAGATCGTGCCTTGCTGAGGCATCAATAATCTAGCTAGAGACCTCAGAATGGTTGATTTGCCACAGCCATTGGAGCCAATGATTATACTGATCTTGCCTTCGGGAATTTCTAAATCAATATTTTCAATAATTTGAGTTGATCCATAAGAGAGAGAAAGATGCTCTGCTGATAATGTTGTCATGATATTCAGCCTTCCTTATGTTATTTTTCGTTCACGGCGTAATAGATATAAAAAATATGGTACACCAATCACCGCAGTGATGATTCCGGCGGGTATTTCTATTGGAGGGAATAATCCTCTTCCAAGACTATCGGCAACGAGGAGAAAGATAGAACCGAAAATAGCTGAAGCAGGAAGTAATACCTTGAATTTTGACCCTACCATCCTCCGTGCAATATGGGGGGCAATTAAACCAATGAACCCGATCGAACCAACCGCTGCTACACAGACTCCGATTAATATGACAGAAACACTTAACAATATATAACGCAGTGATTTTGATCTTTCACCGAGACCTGTAGCTATATCGTCTCCAAGACTCAGTACATCCATTTTAGACGTCAATGCAATCAATACAGGTACAAGCACAAGACATGGAAGCAAAATGAATACTTGATCCCATCCTCTTCCCCATAGACTGCCAGTCAACCACAGCAGTGTCGTGTTTACATCATCCGGGAACTTGACCATGAAATACTCTATGCCAGCTTGACATATGGCCCCTAAAGCGATTCCGACCAAAGCTATCGTATTTGGTTGAGCTCCTTTTTTATAAACAAATATCATCAAAATGGCCGCCATGACCGCAGCGCCGATAAAAGCTGAAAGAGGCAGTACGATAATGGGCGATTGCGGAAATAAAACAATGACGATAACTGCTGCCAATCCGGCCCCTTTTGTTACCCCAATCACATCTGGAGAAGCCAGCGGATTTCGAAGGACTCCTTGCAGAATGGCTCCGGCCGTTGCCAATCCGGCCCCCACTATCACGGCAATTAGAATGCGCGGTATGCGATAGTTGTGCAAAATGAATGTCTGACTTTGCATGCCATTTCCAAGGAAATTTTGGAGAATTTCTAAAGGTGAAATATAAATGGCCCCTAAGCCCAGGCTCACCATTGCTAAAATCAGCACGGTAACCGTCAGCAACAGGATAATAGAATACGGGGGCAAAGTTGATTTCAACCCAAATGTCCGTTTTAGTTTCATTGCTTAATATTCCTCCCTTTCTTAGCTAAATAAAGGAAGAATGGCGCACCGATCATAGCGGTTACGATGCCTACCGGCGACTCAAAAGGATAAGCGATGAAACGTGCGAGAATATCTGCGTAAACTAAGAGTAAAGCGCCGAATAATGCAGAAAAAGGGATGATCCTTCGATAATCCCCGCCCACCAGCCTCCTGACGATATGAGGAATGATCAATCCCACAAATCCCACTGGGCCTGCGACGGCAACCGAAGATCCTGCCAAAATGATCACCAATATTCCTGCTAAAATACGGATTCGATGCACCCGCTGCCCAAGTCCCTGCGCCATATTTTCTCCTAAGACAAGGATCGAAACAGATCGAGAGAACATGGCAGCAACAAGCAGCCCGAAAAGAGACCAAGGAAGGATCATGTTCACGTGAGCCCATGTTTTTCCATTAATAGACCCGACTAACCAATAGAGCACATCTTTCGCTTGTTCATTAAAGATGATCATGCCTTGCGTTAAGGAAGATAAAAAAAAGTGAACAGCCATTCCAGCCAATGCCAGCTTCACTTGGGTCATTCCTCCCCCCGAAGCAAAAGAATAGACTGCCATCCCTCCCACTGCTGCACCAATGAATGCAACGCAAACTAGAGACACGGAAGAAAGGTTAGGAAAGAAAACAAAAGCTGACACAATAAAAAATGAGGCACCGGCATTAACACCAAACACTTGTGGAGAAGCTAATGAATTCCGGGTAATAGCCTGCATGAGAGCACCCGCTACCGCTAAATTGGCACCGACCAACGCTCCAACTAAAGCTCGTGGCAATCGAAGAGTCCTTATAATAGTCTGTTCCTTGGACGAGTCGGCCTCAAAAAAGGACTTCAAAACCATTGATGCATCAATATCGGACGCTCCCACAGAAATACTCGTCAGGATACCTAAAATTAACAAAACGATCCCAGCTATAGCCGTACATAACACTTTCAGTTTACTTCTACCTACAGTTTCCATTTTCTATACAACACACTTCCTGACAAAATTTAAACCTAATGGAAAGCGAAGTAAGAATGGGATCTCTTACTTCGCTTTTGTTCGTCTATTCTTCTCCAAGCATTTTTAAAGTGTCTTTAGCAATGGCCTCTGCGGATACAACACCGCGGTATCTCGTCCATAAATCTCGATCAACACTATACACTTGTCCGTTTTTTACAGCCTTCAAGTCTTTCCAAAGAGGATTGTCTTTCCACTCATCAGTAAGTAACTTACCCTCATTGTTCGCTAAAAGCAGCACATCCGGATCAATCTCGACAAGCTGCTCCAGATTCATTTCGGCATGTGGTAGTTCCTGCTGAATGGCATTTTTCAATCCCATGCGCTCAAGCAATTCTCCATCATACGAAGATGAAGTATGGGCTTGGAATGAAGTATCTCGTACAACTGCTGGTAAAACCGTCATATTTGAATCAACAGTAAGCTTTGATTTAAGTTCCTTAATCGTTTTTTCATGCTCGCTCAATCTTTTTTCTGCAGCATCTTCCTGGTTTACTGCCTTTGCAATCGTTTTAAAAGAATCCAGATTTTCTTGATATGTAGATTCCCGACTTTTTAAGACAACGGTAGGAGCAATCTGCTGTAAATCTTTATAAATCCCTTTATGTCGCTCAGCATCTGCAATGATTAAATCCGGCTGTAAAGAACTGATAACCTCTAAATTAGGCTGCTCACGTGTTCCTACGGAAGTATAATCCATTTCTTGACCAACAAGTTTTGTAATCATATCTTTTTTGTTGTCATCTGAAATCCCGATAGGTTTTATCCCTAGGGCATTTAAAGAATCAACGAAAGATAACTCAAGCGTAACTATTTTTTTAGGAGTGTTTTTAATTTCCGTTTCTCCCATTTCATGCTTAATCGTCCTTACTTCTTGATTCTTTGTTGCGGCAGATGTCTTCTCTGCCTCCGTTGTTTTTTGAGAATTATTACATCCTGTTAACACCATCATAATCGTAAATAACAGGATGAATGCTCCTCCCCCAAATGTTCTTACTTTTCTAGATTCTCTCATTTTTTGCACCCTTTCCGTCATCTATAACTACTTAACTTCTTATCCGACGAATACATTCATAATTGAAAATGATTATCATTATCCTGTTGTTATGATAAAGTCATAGATTGATGCGGTCAATATTAATGAAATTTTGTGAATAAAAATCATTATGGCCATTAAGACAATCTGCATGCATTTTATTGATAACGTGAAGTAAATTGGACCCTATGATAGTCTTAGCTTATCAAGATTTACCAGTTAACAAAAAATGAACTAATATTGAGATTGTGGACCAAATTCGTTGAAAATCAAGTTTGTCTCAGTTTTTATGTGGGTTTATAAAACTTCTAACGTCCCTTTCCACTACAGGCACTCGCTCCCATCAACTTTGTTTTGAAATTTTAGGTAATACCTTTTTTGTCTACAAACTCAAATATTAACTAATATTGGTTTGACGCTCAGCCTTAAATGACAGATAGTTGTTTTATTTAATATAGGATCCGACTCAAAAGAGCAAACCCGTTAAGGTCTGCTCTTGCCTGTTTCAATGAATCATTTTCTATTTATCAGCATCTCTTCAAGAGGAAATTCTTCATTAGAAGCTTCTTTTTTTGAGCGTTTTATGGAGGTTTTGATAAGAATGGTTGAAGCAATTGATAATGCCCCCATGATCAGGTAACCTGTGGATCTTGAAAACACTTCAATCAAGATGCCAATTAGGACGGGTCCCAAAAACATTCCAGCCGAATATAAACTTTGGAACAAGCCCATTCTCGTAGATTGTTTAATCTCCGGGATATTTTCAACAGCCCAGGAAGTGACGACCGTAAAGATCAGCCCGTAACCAAAACCTTGGAATGCCTGCAATAGAAAAAGCATCGTTAAATTTTCAGCATAAGGAATCAATATGATGATGACCCCTTGTAATACCGCTCCCAAAATCGCCGTATTCATTAAACCGATTTTTTTATAAAAAAGGGCTCCGCATAATCCTGCGGCTAAGCCATATATGATCAGGTGTGTGTTTGCCAGCATGCCAATCAATAGCGGATTTGCTCCAAGGTCGGTAGCAACTAAAGGTGTGAACGTATCCCTTGTTCCAATGGTGACCATCAAAGCAATCGTTGCCAAAACGGAAATGACCCAGATTTTTTTATCGGTGATTTGCTCAACAAGTATTTTCTTATCGTATTTTACTTTTAACCCTTTAATGCTGAGGTCTTTTGTGAAAAATGTTAAAACAAACGCAAGTATGGCGGCGGCCACCGCTACTAAAAAGCTATACCGATACCCATAACTATTGGCCACTAATGCACCGATGGTTGTCCCTAGTATGGAGCCAACCGGCGATGCAACACCCAATATCGCCACTGCTTTTGCAGCTTCCTTCACACCAAAATAAGAGGCGAACATAACATTGTAAATAACCCAGGTGGAACCAGTTAAACCATCCGAAATTTTCCCAAGGTACAATGTGGTAGCATTTGGTATGAAAAAGGCTAGCGTCCACATTACAATGGTTATCAGCAACCCCATTTGGATAAACAATCTTCGTTTATGCAGCATATCCGAAAATACACCTATCGGAAGTCGTGTCAATAGGGCCACAATCCCTGAAATTCCGATTATACTGCCTATAATAACTGAATCGAACCCAAGATCCTTAGCATAAGAGGAGATAAATGGATCAAATGCGGTAATGGTGACAAAGAACAACAAGCTAATGATAAAGAATAAGATGGTTTCTTTCCGATTATTAATTTTAGTTTTGTCCATATATTCCACCCTTTCATTCCCCTCCCTTTCGTCCCACTGGACAGAAAGGCGATGCTATTAGTATTTACACATATTCTCATATATTTTTCAGGGTTAGGATCTAATCTGCAGATACTGCCCATCCACCTGAAACTATTTCAGGCAGAATGGTAGTATCCATTTCTTCAAGGGGCTGCACCAGAAGCATGCTCCTTAATTGAATGCGTTTTCAGCAATCATAATCATTTAGAAGCACACTCTGTCAACCTGACTGTGGCCGATAATTTATGGCCTTCCAAGCCTTCGAGTTCAGATTGATCTTCCGCATGGGATGCCAGGAATTGAATGCCCTGACCTGTGATTTCCTGGTGTGTCATGACCTTCACATAACTTCCTGCCCAAAGTCCCCCTGTATATCTTGCTGCCTTTTGAGTCGGCAATGTATGGTTCGTTCCAGATACTTTGTCAGAGAAGACGACGGAACTTCCTTCATCAAGGAATAATGATCCATAATTATTTAGTTTATCCATCAATTCGCGGCTATTTTTGATATGCAAATGTAGATGTTCAATGGCATAATCATTGCAAATATCCAGTCCTTCTTGTAATGAATCTGCATAAATGATTTCCCCTCTTTTTTCCCATGATTCGTGTGCAGGGGAAGATGGTGAGAATGTTTTCAAAAATCCTTCGATTGCTTTTTCTGTTTCTTCGGCAACCGTTCTGGACGTTGTGACAAGAATGGCCCGTGCGTACGGATCGTGTTCAGCCTGGGCAAGTAAATCGGCCGCTATTTTCTGAGGTGAAGCCGAATCATCAGCAAATACCATCACTTCACTCGGTCCGGCAATAAGGTCTATGCCCACTTTACCGAACACCTGACGTTTTGCTTCTGCGACAAACCGGTTACCTGGTCCAGCGATGATATCCACTTCCGGGATGGATTCGGTTCCATATGCCATGGCAGCAATGGCCTGCGCCCCGCCAATTGCAAAAATGTCTGTTGCACCGGAGCGGATCAAGCCATATAAAACGGCCGGATGGATGCCGCCTTCATAATTGGCCGGGCTTGCTGCAACGATCCTTTTTGCTCCTGCTACCTTTGCCGGGGCAACGACCATGGGTCCTGATGATAATAACGGGAATCTCCCGCCTGGAACATAAGCCCCCACCTTTTCGATCGGTACGATTCTATGCCCCATTTTAATACCCTCGCCAAAGTCCTTTTCGAATGGAGTTAGGCAGTTCAACTGTGCTTTAGCAAAATCGGATACTCTTTCCACGACTCGATCGATCAGCACCTTTACCTCTTCTGGAAGAGTCCTGATACAATGCTCGATCTCTTCTTCACTAACCCGGACAGGACGATCGGAATCACCGAATTTTTTTTCATATTCCCGTACGGCATCATCCCCGCCTGCTTTTACATTTTCAATAATGGACTTCACCGTTTGTTCCACTTCATGTGAAGAGGTCTGTTCAACTACGTCCGCTTTTTTCATATATTCCATCCTATTTTCCCCCTAATCGTTGTTTAGTAAAGTGACGGCTGCAGAACAGCCGTCAACTGGCCAATCATGATACGCCGGTAAAATTCCCGTCATCGATTGTGGATTCTCCATCTTGTTGTGATTCGTTTTCATCAGGCAAATAAATCTGACGCAAAACTTCCATTCCATCAAACAATAGCCATTCCTCCGAAATTTTTTGATTGCGGATTTTATAGTGGCTGATGCCGGCAATATCAATGGCTTTTCCGCTAGGGGCTCCGAAGTATCCCGTTCCTTCGTGCACTCCTTGTATTCTCCAGCGAACAGCTACATCCCAATCACTGTCAGAGCCGCGTCTATTACAAGTTACCCTCTCAAGAATCACTTTCCCATTCGGTATGGAGGCAAAGAGGCTCATGAACATTCCTTGAATTTCACTTACTCCGATTACATCCTTGTTGCAGACATAATGAACGACTGCATTTTCCTCATAATATTCCCGAACAAAATTAAATGACCGCCGAGCCCAAATTCGATTGAATACAAGCTGCATGAACTCCCCTATCTCAAACTCATCAGAAGATGGAGTGAATAGTTTGGGAGGAAGCCCCGTTTCTGCTGTCTCTTTAAATCCAAACTGTATCGAAGGAGCAAGCTTCTGCGTACTTCTAGCCATTTTTTTAGCAAACTCGACCGGATCCAAGCCAAGTTGCAGGACAAGATGATATGTATCCATCACAAGCCATTCTTCGTAAATCTTATTATTTAAAATCATACAATCAGCGCTTGTTCTGAACATCACTTTCTTTCCAGTGGCAGGACCGTATAAACTATCTCCAAGGTTCGTTGCAACTGAACGCCCCCGGTGTGAAGTGAAAAATCCTGCTTCATCATCCCCTGACCAGATTACACTCCATCCCAGCCCTTTCCGATCCGGAAAAGCATGCAAGGTTTGCAGCGTACCTGAGATGACTTCGTTAACCCCATGGCTATTGATCAACCCTTTATGAACGGATATGCTTGTGCTATACGTATCGTAAATAAGTCCGATGTCTTTCTCTTTCCAGATTTGACGTGTGATTTTCACAATATAATCAACGATGTTATTGTATTCCGGGTCAAAGCCGTTCATCCTCTGTTTCTTTTGATTCGTTTCTTCTATATTAATGTAATCATAATCATCTTTTGTATCGAGCATATTAACGTCTTCAGCATCCGCATAGAAGATGAAGTTTGGTGCTTTCTTGACCGGTTGGCTTGCATTCGTTGCTGTTTTTTCTTCTTTTGGAGCTACTTGCACTGAACCTGTCTTTTTGTCTGCCATTATAACCATCCTTTTCGTTTAAATAGTTTCGTTGAAATGCTGTACTTCTTGTAAAGTCATTTAACAGATTGAGTGGCCTTGCTTACAGAGACAACATCATTTAACGCAGACGTAATCACATTATTCAATATGACCCCGACATATTGGGCGCCTTTGTCAAAAGCCGCATTAGCGGCAGCGCTGTTACTGGCAACGGTACCAATTGGCATATCGAGCTCTTTCCCTTTTATGAACAGTTCATCGATGACCTTTTGCACTTCAGGATGACTTGCCCCTTCTAGTTGGTATCCCATGTTCACCGAGAGGTCTGTAGAACCGATAAATGCCAAATCAATACCAGGAACTGTTGCAATGTCTTCAAAATTGTTTGCTGCAGCTAGCGTTTCAATATGCACAATTATCATAACATTTTCATTACTCTCATCTAAATAGGGTTTTCCGCCATCTTTTCCGTAACGCGCCGGTCTGGTGGAATACGACACTCCTCTATTTCCATATGGAGGGAATTTAGCCCGCTTAACAACCTCAAGTGCCTCTTCTTTTGTATTGACCATTGGTACTTGTACACCTTTTGCTCCGCGATCTAAAGCCTTTTGAATACTGGAAGGGTCATATGAAACCCGGACGATCGGGACAAGCCCAATAGAATCTGCCGTACGGATAATGTTTTCAAGCTCTGATGCACTGAATGCACCATGCTCGTCATCAATTACGACGAAATCAAAGTCGGCATAACCGAGCATTTCGACTAATGGCGGCGAATTTATCCCTAAAAATGCACCAAGAACTTGTTCCCCGCGTTTGATTTTTTCCTTTATGGCATTATTCTTCATCTTCTTCCCTCTCTTTCTACAGACTGTATCTTGTTCAATCCAGTTCCCAGCATTTCAATTACATGACAGCCATTCCCTCAATGCAGCGCTTACTTTTTCAGGCTGTTCCAAAGGGCTTAAATGGCCTGAATGACTTATGATTTCAAGATTCGCCGCCGGGATGTTTTCCGTTAAAAACTCGGACATGTGCAGGGGGCACACCCTGTCTTCCCTTCCTACCAAAATCATGGACGGGCATGAAATAGTAGAAAGGATGGGACGTTGGTCAGAGCGCGTCATCACTGCTTTTAACTGATTGATATATCTTTCGATCCCGACTTTTTCAGCCATATCGATGATCGTTGAAACTAATCCTTCATCATTTCTTCGGTCTGGGTGGATTAACACCGGCAGAAGGTGATTGATAGTAATATCCAGAAATTGACCGTTATTCGCCATATCGATGAACCTCTCCCAACCTTCGATTTGTTCAAGGCTTGGAGGGTTTGGATTCGTATCAAGCAACGCTAGCTTTATGACCCGTTCTGGTGCTATTCGCATGATTTCCAGAGAAATGATGCCACCCAGGGATAAACCTGCAAGTGCAAACTTATCAGGTGCCTCTTCCAATACCGACTTTGCGATTCCTTCTATAGTATCAGCCTTCGATACATCACAGACTTTTACATCAGCAAGATCTGATAGGTTCACCGTTTCCCATAGACGCTCATCACAAAGCGTACCAGGAAGCAAAATGAGCGGGACTTTAGCCATTCTTATTTTTCACCCATTTTCAATTTATCGGCAATTTCCTTTTCAAGTTCTTCAAAGTTATCCGGTTTAATCATTTTGCCTAAATCATTGGCAAAGAATCCATATTCAGCTGCATCCTTGATCACTTTTGGTGACCAGTAAGGGTCTTTTCCATCAAATACTTTATGTTGTTCAAGAACGGCGAAGATCCAAGCATCTTCTTCACTGATGTTTTCGAAACCTCTCCATAAGCCTGGCGGTAATGAAATTAAGTCCCATTGATCGATGATCGTTTCGCCATCAATTTCATCAGGGCCCTTCCCCCAGTAAAAACGCCATTTTCCTGAGAGAGGAAGAAAGGATTCAATGTAATCATGCGTATGGTAAGCAGGACCGTTCCCTTTTTGGGCTTTCACCATTCCGATTTGAAAACCATGCGGCTCGGTAATTTCAGGAGTGAAATTATCATTTTCGCTTGCTGTATCACCAATTAATGTATAGTTGATACGTTGATGACCCGGAATGATACTATCAATGAACATTAACGGTATTCCTTTTGATTTCATTTGATCAAAACGGACGATCCAATTGTTTTCCATTTCCTCATTCGTAACCGCTTTTTTTACTTTAGGCTCTTGTACTGACATTTTAATTTCCCCTTCCCTGTTCGTTGATTTTTTTCATTTCTCAATTTTCATGACATATCTATTTAGAGGGTAAAGACGGCTAGTTTTAATTCAGTCATTTCCTCGACTGAATACTTAATACCTTCCCTGCCAGTCCCGCTGTTTTTCACACCGCCATATGGCATGTGGTCGACCCTGAATGATGGGATGTCATTCACGATGACACCTCCGACCTCAAGCCGATCAACAGCATCAAAAGCTTTAGGCATCGAAGTTGTATAGACGCCTGCTTGGAGGCCGTATAAAGAATCATTCACAAGATCGATGGCTTCATCCCATGTGCTATAGGAATTCACTGAAACGATGGGGGCAAATGCTTCTTGGCAGCTTACCTCCTGTGTTGACCCCGCATTTTTGATAATGGTTGGATGAAGGATTGCACCTGTTCTTTGACCGCCATATGCAATTTCCGTTCCAGCGTTTCTAGCCGATTCGATCCACCCTTCCACTCGTTTTGCTTCATTTATACTGATCAACGCGGAAAGATCTGTATCTTCTGATTCCGGATCTCCAAATTTAAGCCGCTTCGTCTTTTCGGTAAACTTTTGCAAAAAGGACTCATATAAATCTTCCTGTACATAAATTCGTTGGACAGAGATGCAAACCTGACCTGAATAGGCAAAGGAACCTTCGACACAGCGCTGTGCAACGGCATCTAGGTCAGCAGCACTGTCGATAATGACAGCAGAATTGGAACCAAGCTCCAATGTCACCTTTTTCAAGCCAGCTCTTTCTTTGATCCCCAAGCCGACTTCGACACTTCCTGTAAATGTGACCATTTTAATTCTCGGATCAGTGACCAATACATCGCCGACGTCACTTCCTTTACCTGTAACAACATTCAGGGCGCCTTTAGGTAAACCTGCTTCTTCAAAAATTTCGGCTGCGGCCAATGCACTTAGCGGTGTTTGTGAAGCCGGTTTTAAAATGACTGAGTTGCCTGCAGCAAACGCAGGACCAAGCTTATGTGCCGCTAAATTAAATGGAAAGTTAAAAGGTGTGATGGCAGCAATGACGCCGAGCGGTTCACGCTTTGTATAAGCAAAACGGCCCTTGCCATTTTTAGCGGCATCCATCGGAATCGTTTCACCATGAATCCGTTTTGCCTCTTCTGCTGCAAACTTGTATGTTTCAATCGTGCGTAAAATTTCGCCTCTTGCCGCCTTCAATGGCTTAGCATTTTCCTTAGCGAGTATTAATGCACACTCCTCAAGCCTTTCCTTAAAAATTCCTGCTGCACGTTCCAAGATATTGGAGCGCTCAAGTGCTGTTAGCTTTTTCATTTCTTTTGCACCTTGTTCTGCACATTCTATCGCTTTTAGAACGGTTTCCTTCTCTGCCATAGGCACTTGCGCGATCACTTTGCCGGAATAAGGAGACCGAAGATCGTAATGATTCTTTCCTTCCAGCCACTCGCCGCCAATATATAATCTCTTTTTATCGGAATTTGTCTTGATCAAGTCAGTTTCCCACCCTTCCTTTAAAGGCGCTTTGATAGATTCCGAGAATCTTTTGTTCATTTAGCTTATAAGGAGTGTTCGATAGCAAGCGATCAATTTTGGCCGCCTGTTCCGCCAGCATCGGTAATGAGTCCTCTTCAATCCCAAGTTCTGATAACGATGTAGGTAAATCAAGATCCTCCAGAAGCTGATACATATAATCAACAACTGCCTTCAATGCTTCGCTTGGCTGTGATTTGAAATCACCCAGCTGTAAAAAGGACGCTACCTCCATCATTTCTTCCGTGCATGTTTTCCCAATCACTTCGAAAACGAATGGCATTAAAAGGGCATTTGCGACACCATGCTCAATATGATATTTACCGCCTAGCGGATAGGCCAGTGCATGAACCGCCCCAACCCCTGCATTTGCTAGAGCCACACCCGCTAATGAACTTACCCAGCTCATTCCTGTCCGTGCAGCCAAATCATTTCCGTTATGGACAGCTTTCGTAATGTTCGAAGGAAATAGTTTCATTGCTTTCTCTGAATAAACTTTCGTAAGCGGTGTAGCCTTGATGGCAATATAAGATTCGATGGCATGTGTAAAGGCGTCCACTCCTGATGCCGCAGTAACTCGTGCCGGGCAGGAAATGGTCAATTCCGGATCGATGATCGCTACATCCGGAAGGAATACCGGGCTTACGATCCCTCTTTTTACTTGCTGCTCTTCATCACCGAAAATGGCATTCATCGTCACTTCCGAACCTGTTCCTGAAGTTGTCGGCAAAAGAATGCATTTAACCGTTCTCGATTTCACCACTTTTTCACCGTTTAGATAACTTGTTATATCGTCTTTCCCGCATAAAGCTGCTGTTGCTTTTGCTACATCCAGCGCACTTCCCCCGCCGATTCCGATGATTACATCACATTTTTCGGCATCCAGCGTTAGTACGGCCTCCTTCAATAGCTGAAACGTCGGCTCTCCCGAAATCTCCGTATATGTAATGGTTGGTACGGATAGAGGCTTAATATGATCCAACACTTTTTGAACAACGCCAACTTTTTCCAGACCCTTGTCACTTACAATCGCAACCTTCTTGGCTCCCAGCTCTTCGATTTCCTTTACTAACGTCGTAAATGCCCCAACACCAACCCGGAAAACTGTCGGCATTCGAAAATCTTGGATTATATTTTGAGCAATAGACATGATTACCCCTCCTTTGAATACGTATTCAAAAAACTCACCAGACAGTCCAACCGCCATCAACCACCAATGTTTGACCTGTCATCATATCTGAACAATCCGATGCCAGATAGACCACGCCGCCAAATAAATCCTCCGTTTTAGCAAGTCTGCCAAGCGGAATTCTGCTCAATACTTCAGTTTTGAACGTTTCATCTTCAAACATCGGCTTGGTCATCGGTGTTTCAATGAAAGTTGGAGCAATGGCATTGACATTGACCTGATATGGTGCCCATTCTATCGCAAGCGCTTTTGTCAGCTGTGTAATTCCGCCTTTACTGGAGGAGTATGCAGCCCTTTTGTAATAACCGACGAATGCCATTTGCGAAGACATATTTATGATTTTGCCTTTTTTTTGGTCGATCATATACTTCCCTGCAGCTTGGCTCGTAAAAAATACACTTTTTAAATTAATGTCCAGTACTGTATCCCAATCTTGCGATGTCAGCACTTCAGCTGGCTTTGCCACGTTAATTCCTGCATTATTTATTAAAATATCAATCTTACCGAAGTGTTTGTATATCCCTTCCATTACATCCGCCGTTTCCTCAACCTTTGTTAAGTCAAATGAAACGGGTAAAACATTTGCACCGGTTTGCCCAATTTCATGTGCAGCTTCTTCGAGTTGCTCTTTATTGCGGGCAACTATCGCTATATCGGCTCCGGCCTGCGCAAGCAAATGGGCTAAGTCTTTACCGATTCCTTTACTTGCGCCTGTTATGATAGCCACTTTACCGCTTAAATTAAATAAATGATTTATATCCAATCTATCACCTATCTTTACCTCATCGAGGCGATTTTTTATTTTGCATTTTGATTTTGAATACGTATTCAAAATGATGCAAAATACTTGTTAGCGATTACAAATTACAATATAAACAACTTTCTGACTTTTGTAAATAGTAAAAATAATATTAAGTCTAAAAAACTTTAATTTATATATTAAAAGTGACCGATTTCTTTATAAGGAGTGTTAATAAAAAATACACTTAAGGCCCAACCCAAAACCTGCCTTTACCCTTAGTCTTGCATGGGGGCAGGCCCTGTTGTTTTACGGACCATCAATTCAGGCTTAAGAAAAATTTGTATAGATGAAGATGATGTTTCTTTATTTTCGATGAGAAAGATTAGTTTTTCCAAAGCTGTTAAGGACATTTGATCCATTTGTTGAGATACTGTGGTCAGCCCTATAAATTCATTAGAGGACAATCTTATATTATCAAACCCAACAACGGATAAATCAGCAGGGATTTTCAAATTCAGACTTGAAGCTGCATCTAAGACTGCGAGAGCCATCTGATCGGATGCGGCAATGATTGCAGTCGGCCTGTCCTTCTTTTTCAGCAGTTTTTTTGTAAATGAATAAATCTTGTCATAGGAAAATTCGCTATTGAAAATCAAACCTTCATCAATCTCATATCCGTTCTCCATCAGCTCTTCTTTATAACCTACCGTTCGCTCATATGTTGCCAAGTATTTGGATGGACCGGATATTTTCGCAATTTTTTTATGTCCTAATTTTATTAGATGCTGAACAGCGAGCCTGGCACCTTTATTATTGTCCATTACGATAAAATTAACGTCCTTGATATCGAGGAAACTATTATATAATAATACGGGAAATCCATTATCATGTAACTTCTTAATTTTTTCAGTATAATTTTTACTAACGCTTGTAAGAATGATTCCCTCTACCCTTTTACCAATCAGCAAATTAATGGCTTGTTCCAAGTTTTCATCTTTATGCCCCGTGTTGTAAACGATGACATCATATTTTAATTCTTGTGCCCTTTCTATGATGACTTCCGCCGTTTCGGCAAAGAATGGATTTGAAATGCTACCCAATATCAACCCTATTGATTTGGTTCTTTTTTCAACGAGGCTTCTCGCTATTTCATCCCTTGTAAATCCCAGTTCATTAATGACAGCAAGAACCTTGTCACGCGTGTTTTTCTTAATATAGGGGTAATCATTCAACACCCTGGAAACGGTCGATTGCGAAACACCCGCTATTTTTGCCACATCTTCTGTCGTCACTCTCTTCATGCTTCATTAATCCTTTCTACGTCTAGTAATTGTTATCCTAGGAAACTAAAATAACGTATTTATACAAAATAAACATTATGATTTCCCTTTAATATATCATAATATTTAAAATTTTACTTCCAGTTATGGAACAGTTTTGGGTTTTGGATTGTGTGAGGTTAAAATTTTCGGAAAATAAAGTGAATGAAGCAGCTTTTGTAGCTTTTCTTATCCTATAGGAAAAAGAGCCGATCTTTAAGATTGGCTTCAGACTGGAGACAAGCTCGATATTAATTAAGTGGAACGTAGGGTACTCGCTTTCCACGGGAGTCTCGTACCTACCGTTCCAATCAACTTTGCTTAAAAACTTAGATGGATCTCCTGTTGTCTACAAACTGCTGTAACTTCTAGAATATAGACAAATTAAAACACGTTCCAGTTGATTTTAGAAATCCGCTCCCTTTCCGCCTACTTTCTGCCAAGCGACCTTGGCTAGCCATTTATTCGGCAGGGATGTCGCAAATTTCTTCAATCCATTGAATTCATATGTGTAAACAAGTAAGCAAAATGATTTGTATAATAAATCTTATTTTTTCCGTAATATGTTAAAATATAGATAAAACAAGTATTTGGAGGAAGCATTGGGTTATATGATTAGAAATAAATATTTGAAAATTATAATACCGTTAGCTCTCATTGTAGCCTGCGTTTATTGGTATTACTCAAGTATCGTAATATCGGGAACTTCAGACAATGGGATGTGGAAGGTAACTTATTCGAAAAATATAGATCCCAGCGAACCATATGGATGGGAAGGTCATTTAAAACAAAGAAATAACGATAATGCAACTGTAAAAGCCCTTGTAGTTGAAGTAAATGATAAAGTTAAAACACGTATCGATAGTTTTGAAGAAGGAAGGGCGGAAGATGGCGAAATTACTGTTCTGCATCCTTTTTCAGATGATTTTTCCTTAGGACCTAAGCCATCAAAAGGCACAGTTGTGTCCGTAGTTTGGGAACATAATGGTAAAACTCATACCGATACTGTTAAAATTAGGTAGAAGTAAATAAAAAACGTTCGGCGTTGATTTCAGAAATCCGCTTCCTTTCCGCCGACTGTCTGCCAAGCTTCCTCGACGCAAGCGTCTGTGGGGTCTCGGCTAGCCAGTTATTCGGCAGGAGTGTCGCAAATTTCTTCCATCCTTTGAGGGTTTCATAAAACAGTTTTAAACCATTAAGGAATCTTGTTTAATATCAAGGTCCGGAATGATACCATTCCGAACCCCTTTTGTAGACATAATTAAGTTGTCAAAACTTACACGTTGTTTGGAACGTAAGGCACTCGCCCTTCCAGGTTTCAGTGAAACTTAGCCTTTAAAAAGCGATACAGTCCATCTTCTCGATATGAATACTCCGTCACTTCATCGGCTTGTTCTTTGACAAGGTCAGTGGCGTTTTTCATGGCAACGCAATGTCCGGCGAGTTTAAATAGCGGGAGGTCATTTTCGCCATCGCCTACTGCCAGGATATTTTCGGGTGCTAGCTGAAAATGTTTCAGCAGCAGTTGAACGCCTGTTGCTTTTGTGATGCCTTCCACGGTCACTTCTACATTATGATGGGTCGAGGAAGCTGTGGTAAAGGCATTGTACTGCTTGATTTCCCCCAACTCCGCTTTCCATTTTCGAATCGTATTCATTTCATTGCTGAAAAAGTAGATCTTGGCGACGCTCTTTATATCCAGTTGTTCTGACCATCTTATTTTGTCTTCGACTGCATCCTGTCTTGATAGCCATTCATTTTCATCGACTGTCTCAGGTTTTGGTATCAAACCTTGTTTAACCATATAGTCTTTATCTTTAAGTAATGCCATCCGTGTGCCTTCGTTCGGATGAACTTCGTAAAAAATCTCTTCCGCTCCTGCTTTGGCGACCAATTCTTCGACAAGTTCCGTCGACAGGGCGTGTTCGACAATCTGTTCCTTTCCGATGAATACGGACATTCCATTGGCGGTGACCATTCCATCAGCCTCCATGCCGGCCGGCAAAACGTCCCTCACCTCTTCCAGCGTTCTTCCTGTTGCAATGAAAATCAGCTTACCGCTTTCCCTAAGTTCGCCTATGTATTGTTCCAGCGTCTCATTCACAGTATTTCTTTCGTTCAATGTCGTGCCATCCAAATCGAGCACAATTGCTTTGTTCGCCATGCCAATCACCTCAAAAATCAGAATGATGATGAAAATGCCAACAGCCCATTATCTATAAGATCTTAGGCTGTTGGTTTCATTCATATATTTTTATTTCTGTACCTTATCAGTATAACAGTTTAGGATAATCCTAAAAGTTTCATGACACTCAGGATCAAGAGACCTACCACACCGAAGTCCGAATCACCAAATGTGGTGCCTTCAAACCCTACATCCCCCAAGAAGACCAGGAGTATTGCCGGCAGGAAACTGATGATGAGTCCGTTGGCAAACGATCCAAGCATCGCTCCGCGTCTGCCGCCCGTGGCATTTCCGAAAACACCAGCTGCAGCTCCGGTGAAGAAATGCGGTACGAGCCCTGGAACGATTACTTTCAATCCAAGTACCGGAAGGAGGAACATGGATAATAGTCCAGCCAAGAAACTGAATAGAAACCCGATGATCACTGCATTTGGAGCGAATGGAAAGATGGTCGGACAGTCCAATGCAGGTTTTGTATTCGGTGCCACTTTATCGGCAATCCCTTTAAATGCAGGGACGATTTCAGCAATTAACATCCGTACTCCTGCAAGGATGATGTAGACTCCTGCAGCAAATGTTATCGCCTGGATGAAAGAGAATACGATGAAGTTCGAACCGCCGGATAATTCCGTTTCAATATAGTTCTGCCCGGCAAACAATGCGACGATCACGAAGAACATCGTCATCGTAAGCGATACAGCGACCGATGTGTCCCTCAGGAATCCTAAAGACTTGGGAACCTTGATTTGTTCTGTCGTTTTTTCCTTATTTCCAAACCATTTTCCCACAGTCGCGGATACGAAATATCCGATTGTCCCGAAATGGCCGATGGCAAAATCATCGCTGCCGGTAATGTTCCGTACGTATGGCTGAAGGAGGGCTGGGAACAACACCATGCATACTCCTAATAGAATGGAGCCGACCAAGATAAGCGGAAATCCGCTGAGCCCGCCGACGGATAGGGTGACTGCAAGTAAACAAGCCATGAATAAGGTATGGTGTCCCGTTAAAAATATATATTTAAATGGCGTGAAACGAGCAAGTAAAACATTGACAACCATCCCAAATACCATAATAAGTGCAGTCGAAGTCCCAAAATCACTTTGGGCGGCTGCGACAATGGCTTCGTTATTCGGTATGACGCCTTGTACGTTGAATGCATGATCGAACATTTTACTGAATATATCAAGGGCGCCAATGAGCACTGCCGCTCCCGCTCCGATGATAATGAAGCCCATGACGGTTTTTAGCGTTCCAGATACGACATCCGCACTGGATTTCCGCTGTAACAGCAGTCCAATGAGGGCAAACAGCCCCACAAGTATGGAAGGTGTACCCAAGATGTCATTCATGATAAGTTCCAGCATTGCCTCTCCCCCTCTTCTTTATGTTTTCTTCTTATAGATGTGAAGCCAATTTCGATGTGATTTCAGGAATGCTCATCATGTTTTCCAGAGTAACGATCGTCCGGGTTCCATCATCCAGCTGACCGACAATATCCGCCGCTCCCAGGAAAATATCAGCCTGAACCGTTTTTGCGGATGCCAGATCCGTATGATCCACCTCGGCTGCCTTCCCCATTTCCGTCAATGCTTTCTTCACATTCATCTCCATGATGAAACTGCTTCCCAATCCATTACCGCATACTACCATGATTTTCTTCATATCAATCTCTCCTTTTTTTATCCTACGTGCATTTCCAATTTAGATTTGATTTCAGGGATGCTCATCATGTTCTCCAGTGTGACGATCGTCCGGGTTCCATCATCCAGCTGACCGACAATATCTGCCGCTCCCAGGAAAATATCAGCCTGAACCGTTTTTGCGGATGCCAGATCCGTATGATCCACCTCGGCCGTCTTCCCCATTTCCGTCAATGCTTTCTTCACATTCATCTCCATGATGAAGCTGCTTCCCAATCCGTTTCCGCATACTACCATGATTTTCATTCCGCTTCCTCCTTCGAATATTTATGAACGTACTCCATAAGGACCGATTTATCTGAAGTGCTTAAGATTTCTTCTATATTGGCCGGCTCATTCAATAATTGAGTGAGCTGGATCAATGCCCGCAGATGCGAATCGTTATCTACGGCCGCCAAAATGATAATCAGGCGGACCGGTTTATCCGGCGCAAAGTCCACGGCTTGCTCCAATTTCAGCAAACTCATGGATAAAGACCTGACCCCCTGCTCCGGACGTGCATGGGGAATCGCCACTCCAGGCGTTATCACTACATATGGTCCATTCGTTTCTATGGCCTCGATCATGGCATCCACATATCGTTCTTCGACGGTACCTAAGTCCACGAGAGGCTTGGCCGCGACTTGAATGGCTCCTTTCCAATCGGAAACTTGCTGCTGTAATTGGATTGTTTGCATATTGAGCAGTTCTTCTAACACAGGCTTCTCTGCCTCCTTTAAAGAAAATTGGGTTATTTTTGGTGTATGGGTATACACATTCGACTTCAAAGCCTTTTCAAGCTGATCCTGTTCATGGATGGTTGCATACTTGGAAATGATCTTTAATAAAGCTGCAACATCCACAGTTTCACTCGTATATCCATACAATTCCTGCATGACCTGCTGGCGCAATGTATGTTTGTCCTGCATTTCCAAAATCGGCGGTACAACGAATAATGCCGCTTTTGTTCTCATATGCACCGTCGAGAAAACAAGATCGTACGACAGCGGGTATTCAGCCGCATTCCTAACGGACAAAACATCCAGGAACAAAATATCAGGAAATAATTCCCTCAATGTATAAATGAGGATATTGCTGATGCCGATACCATTCGGGCATACGACAATCGCCCGTTTTCGATCATCCAATGTTGTTCCTTGCCTGCGCAGCCAGCCGCCAAAATAGATCGTGAAATAGGCCACTTCTTCTTCCGATACTGGACAGCCAACCTCTTTCTCCAACACCCACAGGGATTTTTTTGTCAAATGATGCAGTTCGGGATATACCTTCTGCACCCGTCCCGCCATCGGATTCATTTGCGGGAGACCATACCGCAGGCGATAATATGCAGGTTTAAAATGAACGTATAATTGCTGGCATAGCTGCTCTTTGTCTTTCAGGTGAACAAATGCCAGCCTCTCGAACTCTTCCACGATTTCCTGCAATAAGTGTTGAATGACTTCATCATCCTTAAGAGGGGAAATATCCTTCGTTCGATTCATGCTCAATAAATGTAAGGCTGCGTATAAGTTTTCCGTTTCGCTCCATACTGATTGAAAGGCATTCGTCCTGGTCATCTCCTCAACCAGTTTGTATTCTTCCGTCGCAACAAACGGCGCCCAGCTCTGGTCGGCCTGTAACTCTTCCCCTTTTCCTATGAGCTGATCTGTACATAGAAATAAATAGCTCAGTTCATGAAGCCGTTCATCCGTAAAGGTGATGCCCAATTTAAGTTCAGCCCTTTCAAGCTGTAACCGGATCGAGCTGATTTGCTTTTCATGATTTCCCCATATGCACTCCATGATCCAATCACTATTGGAACTGTTCAGTACATCATGCACGAGACGTTCAATGATATATCTCTTTGTTCGGCTTTCCCCAATCACCACGTAGCCATCTTGTTTGGAATACTGTATCTTGAGCGATATGTCCCTGTTTTTCTCTTTAAGTCTTTTTAAATCCTTCAGCACCGTATTTCGCGAAACCCCGGTGATCGTCTGGAAATGATAGACGGATAATTCTTCTTGGCTTAACAGGATCATGAGGTAAAAAACCTTTTCCCTATCTGTCTCTGAAAATATATAATTGCGTTTTGTCAGTTTTACATTCAATTCTTCATCCCTGATTGTTTCAGAAAAGGAGTAGCCCATTTCACGATTATATTGAATCGGTTGATATCCATGAAATTGGAGCCAGTCATTCGCTTTGCTCAATCCATATTGGATTTGCCTTCTCGTCAGACCTGTTTGGGCTTCAAGCTCTTTCATTTTTGAAATGGGCGAATGCTGTAATAGTTTTAGTAAATTGGCGCTTCTTTCATCTAAAAACATTCTCAATCCCTCTCCCTGCTTCTACGATATCTCACTTCTTATTAAAAATGTAGCGTTTCTCAGTCCGAATGTTGTCATCGGTACTGCACAATAATATACTCTTTAAACATTTGTGCACAATACTGCATCCTTGTTAGGTCAATTACCATTCTGCCTTGTAGAAAAGCGGGTGAATTAAAAGTGCATTATGCAGTATTAAAATGAAATTGCACACACTCTTTAAAACAAACAAAAAAAGTGGTGAAAGTTTTGAGATTAAACGTCCACCACTTTTTTATAACTATTAAGAAATATGCCAACAGGACCTGTTTATAAATCACAAGTAATGTTTCAGATTACTATTTTACTTAGCTCTTTTTTGATAACTCACACTTGTTTTTCCTACTTGTATTTTACGTGCCTTGTCTTTAAAGAATTTCACTGTTCTTTTGTTGTATAAGTACTTACCAGATGTGCATTGAGCATCATTCAAAGAGTAATATATATTTGGAACAGCTCCAACAACAACACTTGCAGCTGCTAAAGCTGAATTGTAAGGAGCTTTCGTAATAGTAGATAGATATGCTGCAAATGCTGAAACACCTATTTTAGGTACAGCTGAACTTCCATAATACGTCCCCAGACTTTAATACTTGCACGCATTAGCTGAGGCCATTTCTATAATTGGAACTTCATTTTCTGCTGAGACAAAGTATTCACTATCGGAAATATATTCATTATTAACATATTCAACATAATTATTAAGTTCTATCTGTTCTTCTTTAGACAAATTCACACCATCAATTTCCAACTGATTTGTTAATTTATTAATCTTTACTTCAGTAATCTGATTCCCTTCTGCATCTGTAACTGTTGAAATGATGAAGTTATCGTTCTCAACACTATTAAAGTGAAGCTCCTCGCTAGTTCCTTCAAACAATATTTCTTCATTTTCATGTTCTTGAGAAGCAAATGCTATAGTACTACTTGAAAATAATGAAAAAGTAATAGCAAAGGTAACAAATAGACTTAAAATCTTTTTTACCATAGGTAAAACCTCCTCATTTTATTTGTAAATTCAAAACATTTTGACTATAATATGTAATATACAAACTAAAAAAGTGAGGAATTGTATTTTCATGTTTAATTACCTAAGGTTTAGATATAAATCATATATTATTATTCTTTTAGGGGTTTTTATTGGTACAATACTTGCAGACATTTTATTTGAAAATCCAGATTATTTTATAGGCATTACTTGTGTTCTAGTAGGTTTATTAATTGGAGAATGCATAATGATAAAAAAATGGTTCAAAAAACGATAAACAAAAAGAAGACTTTACAAAGGGTATCCTCTAACTATTCAAATGAATAAGGTTTTGAAAAATAATCATGGTACATTCTTTTTTTGTTTGAAAGCTGCAGCTTATAAAACGCGTTTAAGAACGCTTCAAATCCGGTAAAAAATAAAAAAGGTTTCGGAATGAGAACATTCCGAAACCTTTTTGTTTACAAACTGGGAAGGACATAATGTCCCCTCCCTTATTCAACTTGGATAAAGACACAATCTAAATCTGCTTGCTGAAGTCGCGCTGAGCTCCCCTATAGCTTCCGATGATATTTTGATAACCAGGAAGCTGGCTGGAAAGTAAAGCACCAAAACCTTCGACATCGTTGCGCCAATCACGTTGTAATTCGCACGCTACGCTAAACCAGTTCATAAGCTGCACACCGCCATGGGCCATACGCGCTAAAGCCGCATCAGCTACCTGTTTGCTTACTGTTCCAGAAGCATCAGTGACAGCGAATACTTCATAACCAGCTTTTAAAGCGGAAAGTGCCGGGAAAGCAACACAGACATCTGTAACCACTCCCGCGATAATAAGTTGTTTTTTTCCAGTTTCTTCGATTGCTTTAACAAAATCTTCATTATCCCATGCGTTAATTTGTCCAGGCCGAGCTATTTTTGGTGCGTGAGGAAAGAGTTCTTCCAATTCTTGCATGAGCGGTCCGTTTGGTCCGTTTTCAAAGCTTGTCGTTAAAATGACTGGTAAATCAAAAAACTTAGCTGTATTGGCCAGAGCCATAACATTGTTCTTGAATTCATCAACACCATAATCACGCACTAGCCCGGAAATAAGACCGGTTTGATGATCCACCAGAAGAACGGCAGCATCATCTTTGGAAAGACGGGAATAGAGATCAGACATTTTTAAAGTCCTCCTTTTATTAAAAGCTATCGAAGAAAGTTCATATGTAGGGAAATCCCCCCAACTCCTTCGTTGGTCCCAGTCAGTTTATAACTTAACTGACTGTTGCTATTAGTTTATCTATAAACTCATAGCCTGTCAATCATATATAGATTAAGAATCATTGATTGTTAATCTATAATTGGAGTGTGATCGATCCAATGTATGAATTGTTGTAAATAACGCTCAAGATAACGTTTTGTTTGATCGTCAGTAAGCACTTTCCGATCAGGATCAATCTTTTTATGTACTTGCGAAATCAGCATTTTTTGAAATGGAAGAACATGAACTTGCATGGCTTCTAATACTTGCCTGATTTGCATTTGAGCAAATGCAGTTCCCATTCCACCAGGAGTAGCTCCAATCAGGCCAACTGGTTTTTTGGTAAGAACAGCGAACTCCCGAGGTCTTGATGCCCAGTCCAATGCATTTTTTAATACGCCTGGTATTCCAGAATTGTACTCTGGACTCACGATAATGATACCGTCGACGCCCTGGATGGCGGATTTAAATGATGCCACTGTTTCTGGAACCCCACTTATTTCTAAGTCTTCGTTAAACAACGGAAGATCATTAATTTCGATCCAGCGAAATTGATACGAATCAACCATATCTGTCAATGATTGAGCAATGATTCGATTATAAGAATTTTCCCGTAAACTGCCACAAATAAGGCCGATGGTTCTGGTCATCTACTTCCCTCCCCGTTTGAAATCATATCCTATAGTACCATAAAATACCAAAACTTAAAAAGTGACGTTATTCCTAATTACATATTTACTGAATTTGGCTTAACTTAATATTGGGTAAATAGAACTTCTTATAATGGATCATGAATTCTAAATTGCTTTCCCCAAAGTTATATTGAACCCCCCTTCCATTTTCTGAATATTTCCAACATACTATAAACTATAAGGCGATTGGGAGGAGTGCAGAGATGGATGAAAAAAAAGTTACATGGTTAGAGCTCTTTTATGATTTGTTATTTGTGGCGGCCGTTGCGGGCGCAACTCATGTTTTACTGCATGTTGAAGATGGTTATATCCATCTAGAGTATTAATTAAAGTTCGTATTGATTTTTATTCCTATCTGGTGGGCTTGGGTAGGGCAAACCATATTTATTAACCGGTTTGGAAAGGATGTATTTCATCAACGGCTATTTTTGATATTGCAAATGTTTTTTGTCCTGATCATGACATCAAGCTTATCTGCTGATTTTGATCCTTATTATGTTTCTTTTTTAATTGGTTATATTGGATTGAGAGCCGTGACTGCTATCCAATATCTTGTTGTACAGCGGATTGAAAAGGGATTTAGAAAAAAGGCAGCACTTTTTTTGGGAAGGTATTTTTGGATTGGAATCGCCATTTCATTATTCTCCGTCCTTTTTGATTCTTGGCTTCGGTATGCTGTGTTGTATCTGGGTATTCTGATTGATATCATTGTCCCGATCCTTGGAAGAAAGTGCTTAGAAAAGGTTCCTACAAATACGGCCCACTTGTTAGAGCGCTTTGGTCTATTTACCATCATTCTCTTTGGGGAAGCTCTTGTCAGCACTCTTGCGGTAATTCAACCTAAACAAGGAAATTGGGATTCGATAGCCTTTTCCATCATATCATTTGCCCTGATAATAGCTATGTGGTGGCAATATTTTGATAACATGGAGAAGAAAGTCGACAAGTCTGTACAATCTTCCGGCCAGATCATCATTTACGGACATCTGTTTATTTTAATGTCTATAAGCATGATTGCAGCAGCCATCAGATTATTGTTTTTACATGAGGTCCATTATTCATTCATCCTCTATTTTGTTTTTGGTTCCGTATTGCTCTATTTCATTTCAACCACTTTTGTTTTCCACCAATATAGACACAAACACCAGCGGTTGCAAATATATCATTTAGGGCTATTTTTAGGGATTTTAGCACTCTTTTTTATTTTTAATTTGTTTGTCGGTGTACCAAATATTGTGATTATAGCAGAATTAACACTGTTTTTTATTATCTTTGCTAAACTAACGACTACATAATAAAGAAATCAAAGAAACCAGTAACGTAAGATTATACTGGTTTCTTTGTATAGAAGTTGGAAATTTTTGCATTTGACACCTAATTAGTTTATTCATAAACTGATTGGGACAAAGAAAGTATGAGGTGACATTCATGCATCCCTTCACATCTAATAATGAGGAAAGACTAGGTTTAATGTTATGGTTCCGAATCACACGAATATATAATCAGAGTATCCGGGAATCCAATCAACATTTAAAGAAATGGAATCTATCGGCAGCCCAATTCGATATCTTGGTTCAAGTGGGTTCCCATGAACGATTGTCTCAGCAAGAACTGGCAAACAAGCTTTTTGTGACGAAAGGCAATATCACTCAACTATTAAGGAAAATGGAAGAAATGGGATTGATTAAACGGGAGCAGGAATGGAAAACAAAATACCTTTCATTGACTGATGAAGGAAAAGAGTTTTTTCATGAAGTCGTTCCAAAACAAGAGCATTTTCAGGCATCACAGTTTTCCAACTTGAATGAGACGGAAAAACAACAGCTTTTAGATTTACTTAGTAAAGTTCAAAAATAATAAAAACAGATCACCCGTTTGAATGGTGATCTGTTTTTTTATCTTTGTTACTTCGGTTTTTTCATGAACAATGAAGCACCACATTCACGATGGCGAAAATCAAACAAATTTTAAATACAAGTGATGAACCTGAGGCGGCAGCTGCCGGTAAATCATTTGCCACATCAGTCAAGTAGCCATTTTGCTTCGCAGAGAATAGGGAAACCATGACCGGTATCCCAATTGCCCTTGGTTATACAAACCGGTCTATTTTCAAAAAAATCTTTGAATGTAAGTCTCTTTTTTCCTCTCTAAATAACAATTTAGACAAACTTTTTATTAACTGCATTTTGATTATTCTATTCGATTATCAGTTGACTTTTTGTATACAAATGTATACATTAAACAAAAGAGAAAGTGTATACATTTGTATACACAGAAAGAGGTTATAACATGAGAGATGAAAAATTCAAAAAAGATGGACATCACGGTGGCAGGCATAAAGACCATGGTTCACACCATCGTGGCCCCAAAACGTTTCGCCGCGGAAGGGCAATTGCTTTTTTAGAGATGATGAATCTTAAACGTTCAACCATTATGGAACAGTTAGATAAACCAGAGTTTCAATCCATCAATCAAATCTTAGTCGGTGAATTGAAAGCAATTGATATGTTAATCAACGAGTTCATTCAATTATTTGAAATACAAGAAAATGAAGCAGCCGATAAGAAAAGTGAAGAAAAGGAAACTTCCAATGAGAAAGGAATGGAAAGGAATGGAAACGAATGAAACAAATTAACAGTTATATCGACTCAGTGTTTTATTCCGGAGATGCCCTTTTGGAAGAAGTCATTTCGTCCATACAAGAAAACGGAATGCCGTCCATATCGGTATCCCCCTCATCCGGAAAACTTCTTACTATGCTTATATCCATTTCAGGAGCTAAAAATGTATTGGAAATAGGCGCTCTTGGGGGGTATAGCGGAATCTGCCTTGCCAGAGGATTCGGCAGCGAAGGAAAATTAACCTCCCTTGAATTAAAGGAGGAATACGCAAAGTTAGCTTATCGCAATCTATCCAAAGCTGGCTTTGGCGACCAAGTATCATATATGACCGGAGCAGCTCTGCAAAGCCTTGAACAACTTGAGCGTGATAACAGGAAATTTGATTTTTTCTTTATAGATGCTGACAAGGACAATTATGAAAATTACCTGCAATATTGCATTAAACTGGCAGAACCGGGTGCTTTAATCGTCATGGATAACGTACTTGCGAGGGGCAGTGTCGCAGATCCGGATGCTGAACCTAAACATTACACTGCATTTATGAAGGCATTCAATGAAAAGGTGGCCAATCACCCTCAATTGGAATCCATGCTAATTCCAATCGGTGATGGACTGACTATTTCAAAAGTAATTCTCGGGTAAGTGCAAACTCACGAGTAAAACTTCTTAATTCACGAGTAAACTGCCCAAACTCACGAGTATAGTGCGAATTCTTGAGTATTTCGTTCAAATTCACGTATATATCAATCAAATTCTCGATATATCGCTCAATCTCAAGTATATATCGACCAAACTTTCGATTTTATTGATCAATTTCACGATTTTATCGATCAAACTCTCAAATATATCGCCCAAATATCCATTCCATGAAGAAAAAATAATATGAATTTCTATAATCTTGAATGAAAATGATTTTTATTATCAATAATAAATATGAAAGAAGGTAACCAGTTGATGGTTACCCCCGATTGTTTAAATTTCTGGATCAAATGTTTTGCAATCCGTTTCTTTGCTATTTGATGCTTGGTTCCCTTTATGGCTGACAACATAAATAGCATCTGCACTGCATTTGTTTCCAGAATCCCAATATTTACAATTATTCACTTCACATAGAACATCTTTTGCCATCTTATCACACCTCCTCATTTGCTATCATTAACAAAGTTGGGGTTATTGATACTTTCCTTTTTCAGGTTTTGGTGTCTTAATTTTAAGGAAACGGTATTGAGGGCATTTTCTACCGTTCGCAACGAACAAAAATCCGGGCAGTTTTCCGCCCGGATTTTTTTATGCTCATGCTGATCTTTTCAATAGTTCTGCTTGAGGTATTTTCCAAAGCTCCCGCCATTTTTTCAAGGCGGCAACCAGAATGATCAAGCCCAGGATTAACATGGTGATCGATAATACTCCGTTCAAGATGCTGAATCCTGCAGAGTCCGGGTTCAGGTATACGTTTTTCACCATCCAGTACCCTGCTACATTAACCGTTACATATAAGTACGCAAGGGGTACTAGGCATGTCCAGATATACCAGCGTTTGTCTGCGATTTTCAATACGACGGTCGCACCGATGATGAGTCCAATCGAAGCCATGAGCTGGTTGGATACGCCAAAGAGTGCCCAGATCGAACCGATGTCCCCAGAGTAAAGCAGGTATCCCCAGATAAAGCAGGCTAACGCGCTGGCGAAGATGTTCCCCGGCAGCCAGTCGACTCGTTTTAATGGTTTATAGAACTCCCCGAAGAAGTCCTGGATCAAGTAACGGGCAACACGTGTCCCTGAATCGATTGCGGTTAATATGAACACCGCCTCGAACATGATGACGAATTGGAAGAAAAACGAAGCCAGTTTGTCAAAGAAGGGTATTTCGGTAAAAATATAGGTCATGCCGACAGCAAGTGTAACTGCCCCGCCTGTCCGTCCCTCCAGATTAATGCCGATTTCTTCACTGAGCTCGTCAAGGTGTACGGTTTCCATGCCTAATGTTTGAAATACTTCAGGTGTGGAGTTAATCGCAAAATAATCTCCTGGCTGCAGCGAAACCGCAGCAATCAATGCCATGATGGCGACCACACATTCGACAAGCATCGCTCCGAAACCAACGGATTTGATATCACTCCAACGGTTTAACATTTTTGGAGTTGTGCCTGATCCGACAAATGCATGGAATCCTGAAATCGCCCCACAGGCGATTGTTATTGAAATGAAAGGCCAAACTGGACCGGCTACGATCGGGCCCCCGCCATTAATGAATTCGGTAAACGCAGGAAACTGGATTTCTGGATTCACGACGAAAACACCGATAATCAATGCGGCAAATACACCGATTTTCATAAATGTACTCAAGTAATCACGTGGTGCCAGCAGCAGCCAAACAGGCAATGCGGCAGCGAAGAAAGCATAGATCGGCAAAATGATGGCAAGTGTACTCGCTTCAAGTGTCAATAATTCACCAAGTGCCGTTCCTTGAATGTTCGGACCAAGTAAAATTCCGGCCATGATGAGCGCGAACCCGACGATGGTCGCCCCTTTCAGGTTGCCGGTTTTTTTATGGTAAAGCCCTACACCCATGGCGATCGGAATGGTGATCCCGACAGCAAACGTCCCCCATGGATTATTTTCCAAAGCATGCAGAACGACCATTGAAAGTCCTGCCATCGTGATCGTAATGATAAAAAGCATCGCGAGTCCTGTACAGAAGCCTGCTACAGGTCCAAGTTCCTCTTTCGCAACTTCCGAAAGGGATTTGCCGTCTTTACGCATCGACGCGAAGAGCACGACGGCATCATGAACGGCCCCCCCGATTACAGCCCCGATCAAAAGCCATAATAAACTTGGCAAATAGCCGAATTGTGCTGCAAGGATCGGACCCACCAAAGGACCAGCCGCAGCAATGGCTGCAAAATGGTGGCCGAATGCCACCCATTTATTTGTTGGAACATAATCTTTTCCATCTTCTAATTTATGGGCCGGAGTCGGCTTGGAATCATCAAGTTTTAATACTTTGAGTGCTATGAATGTCCCGTATAAACGGTAGGCAATCATTAATATACAAATGGAGCCTATGACAATTGTAACCGCATTCATATTTGAACCCCCTCTATTACTTACATCGTAAAAAAATGATATCACAATGAAAGCGAATTCAATGGGTTTTCAAGTTATAATGCAGATATCGAGGGATAGATTGCATTATCAAGAAGATAAAATGCAGAATTATGAAAATTTTTAAAAACCGATGAGCTGCTTTAGCTCCTTCACATACGTCCGGCTTACCGGGATGTTTGATCCATCACTCATAATGAGATTATAAGTCGAGTTGAACCAAGGCTGTATTTCAGAAATATGGATGACATTCACGATAAAACCACGATGCACCCGTAAAAATGAGCGCTTATCGAGCTTCTTTTCAAGCACGATGAGAGGGTCACCGATTTTATATTCATTTTCCTCTGTTTTAATGATCGTCTTTCCTTCCATGAGTCCTATGAACAAAATATGATCTCGGTCGATCAAAACGATCCGATCATCTATCACTACAGCCAATTTACCTGTCTGTTCCACCGCGGTTCGGCTGGCGGAAGCTGCTGTCCTGGATTCGTCTTTCCCAATTTGACGCTGCTTCATGAGCTTATCCAATGTTTGCCGAATCCTTTTTTCATTAAATGGCTTTAATAGATAATCAAATGCATATAACTCGAAGGCTTGGAGGGCAAACTCATCATAAGCGGTCGCAAAAATAAGCGATGGTGCGGGGTCAAGTTCCGCCAATTGCTTAGCCAAATGCAAGCCATTTCCATCTGCAAGCTCAATGTCCAAAAAGACAAGTTCAGGTTTAAGTCGGGAGATATCCCTTATGGCATCTTCTATCTCCTCAGCCTCACCCACGACTTCAACTTGCCTGCTTCTCTTCAATAGATATTTCAATTCATCTCTTGCCAGTGGTTCATCCTCTACGATAAATGCTTTCATCATCGTTGCCATATGCTCCTTTCGAGTGGTATTGATATTTTCACTTTTGTTCCGTGTCCCGTCTTACTTTCTATCGAGAGGCTGGCCTGTCCTTTATAGATCCCTTCCAGCCGTTCACTGATATTATGAAGGGCCGTTCCTGTACCCTTAGCCGATTCTACAGCATGCTTACCCAATTCATCTATTCTCCCGCTTGAAATCCCTTTTCCGTTATCTTCCACAACAATGCGCATCGCATCGTCTTTAAAGTATGCGTGAAGGATGATTTGACCTTTGCTTTTCACATGTGGAAATGCGTGGTGTACCGCATTCTCAACAAGTGGCTGCAACGTGAATGGAGGGATAAGAACTTCATTCAGCCTTGGCTCAATGCGATAGTCGATATGAAATTTATTTGGAAAACGCGCCTGCTCCAGTGATAAATAAGCATTAACATGCTCTAATTCCTTTTCTAGCGGCACCAGGATTTGTCGGGCTCCTTGTAAATTAGAGCGAAAGAAAGCACTGAGCTCCTGCAATAAACTTCTTGCCTTCTCGACATCCGTCCTGCATAGAACAGATATCGTATTGATTGCATTGAATAAAAAATGCGGATGGACCTGTGCTTGCAATGCCTTAATTTCAGCATCTTTCAATAATTTCGTTTGCATTTCCGCTTTAGCGAGTTCCAATTGAGTGGAAAATAGTTTGGCCAATCCTTCAGCTAACTCTTGTTCCACTTGGCCTAATTTATCCGGATGCTTGAAATACATCTTCAAAGTCCCGACCGTTTTCTGTTGGACCTGCAACGGCAGGACTACGGCCGCTTGCAATGGGCATTGATCATGAAAACAATAAATGTCCTTTTTTGTTTTGGCCACGATTATTTTCCCTTGTTCAAGGGCTTTTTTCGTTAAGCCTGTCGCTATTCCCACCTTAGGGACATGGTGATCTGACGCAGCGCCAACATGGGCAAGTACGCTATGATCATTGGTAATGGCCACGGCATCGGCTTCAGTCAGCCCCAAGATGATTTGGGCTATTCTTTTGCATGAAGTTTGATTAAGACCTTGCCGGAAAAAGGGTAAAGTCTGATCTGCAATCAAAAACGCAAGATTCGTTTGTACGGCCCGTGTCCGTGCTTCGTCCCTTGTAATCGATTGAATGATGAGCATGAATAGTAAAGTCCCGAACCCGTTGATGATGATCATCGGAAGTCCGATTACCTGTACGAGCTCCCACGCCCTTTCAAATGGTTTGGTAGTCAACAGGATAATGCCCATTTGAATCGCTTCCAAAGCCATGCAAATGGGCAGCGCAAACCAAGGAGTGATCATCCCATGCTCTCGTCGCCTTTTTCCCAAAAAACCCGATAAGACCCCAGCTAATATCGCGGCGATCGCACATGCCCCCGCTGTAAAACCCCCGAGAAAATAACGGTGAAGCCCTGCAATCAAACCTACTCCCAACCCAACAAATGGTCCCCCCAGTAAACCGCCGATTGCCACGCCCATAATCCTTGTATTGGCAATCGCGTTATCGGGAGCAATCTCAGCATGCCAATCACCCTCCGGCATGGCATGGTTCCCGATTTCGATTCCTGTATAGTTACTTATGATGCCGAATGTTCCAAAAAGCGCGATAAACATGATTTTCTTCGACATTTCATGTTCATTACCTATCATTTGCCGAAAGGGTTTCATATAAGAAAGCAGGAATGCAGCAATTACGATGATCCCCACTTTTTCAAACAGCGACGGTAATAAATCAACCAAAGCATCCACCCCATTTCTGGCTTTTTCATTCATCTTACACCAGCCATGAAATCCTTGTCGAATTTTGTTTTAGGTTTAGGAGATGGGTGTATAAGCATTTTTTTCAGAATTTCATCAATACTCTGTGTAAATAAGTTAGCAATTGAATAAAATCCAAACCCGACGTGCCGTATCATTTCTGAAATAGCAATCATCATTTTTGGAACCCATCACAAGGTAAAATAGTTTATTGTGAAACGAGGAGAGTAAACAGGTATTTCATTTTAGGAACAAGTATGAGGTATGAATATGGAATTGAAAAATCAAATCATTTATATCAGTAAAAAAGTATTGAATAGTATAAAGAATTTCAAGTTTAATTTTGAAACTACTATATTTATCTTTGATAAAGAGCTAAATGTTTTATACTCTAAGAGTAATTTTGAACATAAAGATATATGTAATTTGGTTATAAAAGAATCTGTTGAAAATAATGCATTTGTTTTAAGTTCATTGCAAAATACTACTGTAAAAACTAAAAGTCAAATCTCCGGGAAGTATTTTAGTGTTTTATCTTCCCCGATCCATGAAATTAAAAATAAAGAATTGCAAGGGTATGTTGGTATAATCACAAAGGATGATAATGGAAATTTCGAAATGATTTCTGAAATGCTCGCTAATCAAATCTCCTACGAGTTACATGTGTATCGTGAGAAATTATTAATAGAAGAGATAATAAAAACAGATACATCATCCTTAATCACCAGGGAACAACAACATGAAGTTGAATTGCGAATATTAAAAAATATAACTCAAGGTCTCAAAGATAAAGAAATAGCTGATAATCTGAATATAAGTGTTTCTACAGTTCGTAACTATGTAAATAAAATGTTTGAAGAACTAGATGTTACATCCAGATCACAATTAATCAGCTTGCACTATGAAAATAAATTGTATGAAATTCTTAATGAAATAAAGATAAATAACCGCTATTTTTAGTATTTATAGGAGGAGTTATGATTAGTAGAGTCAGAACTTTTTATACACTAGGGGTTATATCATTAATTGGTGCTGCACTATTCCCAGTAGGATATGTAAAATCTTTCAATATATTTATCTCGTTGTTTATTTTAGGTATATTACTTATCTTAATCGCTCAAATTCAAAAAAAGAAAAATAAATGATGAAGGCCCTTTAAGTCTAAACTCTTGAGAGACCTTCATTATCTACCTATAAGTTGATACTATTTACTACTTGATGTAATCCTACAAAACACTAATATTATAGAGCTAGCCCATATAAGAGCTTATATGGGCATTCACAGTAGCATCATGAGCATCATAAATCTACACACATATATAACAATCAAAAATCAGCAGTAAAAACACCAATAAATTTAATCCCATTTCTTTTCTGCGAAATGGGATTTTTTATGCTTACCCGAAATATGTTATCTATTGTTAAGGGGGGGATAAAGCTTATATTATGGTAAAATTTAAAGGAATGATTATTGCGCTTGATAAAAAAGGAACTAAAGGGAATGTTTAAACTTCATCGAACTTGGATCATTTGTTTATGCTTTCAGTTCAGGAAAATTTCATAATAAAGTAAATAAGTCGGAGGCGATTAATGTGTTGGTAGTTACCACAGAAAAAATTGAAGGGTACAAAATTGTAGAGGTAAAAGGGCCTGCCTTCGGTCTAATTGTAAGAAGTAGAGGGATTGGCGGCGATATCATGGCAGGGTTAAAATCCCTGGTAGGCGGAGAAATCAAGCAATATACAGCGATGCTTGAAGATTCAAGAAAAGAAGCTATGGACCGTATGATAAAAAATGCCAATGAAATGGGTGCAAACGCAATTATAATGATGAGATATGATTCTGGGGAAATCGGCACGAATATGAGCGAAATTGTTGCATATGGAACCGCCGTCATTGTGGAGAAAATATAATGAAGTTCATCATAGGGTACTATATATTACAAATTATTATAGTTATCTTATGCATTTTACTTGGATACTTTATCTATGATAAACGGTTTAAACGCAATCACGGTGTAAAAGTTCCTGATGGATTTCAATCGACAGATGAAATAAATATTGACCCCGTGACAGGAGAAAAAACAAGGGTGTATTATAATCCTGATACGGGTGAACGCTTTTATAAAAAAGAAAAATAATTAAAAAGCCACGTTTTTACAATTAAAACCCCTTGTAACCATACAAGGGGTTTTGATAACAACATTATTTTTGCATTACAGGCTTATAGTGCCCTGGTATGTTTTGGGCTGAAATGGCCAATCGGTTCCAGCCATTGATCGTGATGATTATGGTAACGAGATCGATATATTGTTTTTCATCAAAATGAAGGCGGACCCTCTCATACAGTTCATCAGGTACACCGTTTGCAGAAATGGCCGTGACCGCTTCCGTCAATTCCAGCGCTGCCCTTTCCGAATCAGAATAGAATGGTGTTTCACGCCAAGCACTCAAACAATAAATTCTTTGTTCCGTTTCACCCATTGCCCGGGCATCCTTTGTATGCATATCCAAGCAGTACGCACAGCCATTGATTTGAGACGCGCGAATTTTAATCAATTCGATTAATGTGCTATCGATTTCCGTTGTTTTCTTGTACTCCTCCAAACCCATCATTAATTTGACCACTTCACGATTTGTCTTCATGTAGTTAATCCGTTGTTCCATGTCTATCTCCTCCATAATCTTTTTAGGTTCCACTTATAAGACAAAATAGAGGTTTGATTTGTGACATCCAAAAAAAAGACCCCTCAATCTATCACAGGAATATGATTTAATTTATCGGGATTGGTGACAATGAAGATTTTGCGGATATTTTTTTGTTTTGGATCTAATTCAAAGCAGATGACTTTGATAGGCTTTCCTTCTTTCATTTGCAAAATTCCCTCCTGGCCATTGACCATCACCGGAAGAAGTTCTCCTATGAAGCCTCCTTTAGCAGAAACGCCTTTAAGAAAGGAGGATACGCGCTGTTTGGTTACAATTGGATTTAATGCAGAAAGCACTTTTCCTCCGCCGTCAGTAACAAGGACAACATCTTCTGTAAGAAGATCCAAAAACTCCTCAAAGTTTCCTGTCGCAGATGCTTTTATGAATTTTTTTGCCAAAAGATCGACATGTTTCGTATCCTCCGGATGGACAGGCCTATCATTCTGTAATTTCCGCTTAGCCCGGCTGTAGATCTTTCTGCAGTTCACTTCATTCTTTTCCAGCATCTCGGCGATATCTTCATAGCTGTAAGTGAATGCTTCCCTAAGCACGAAAACCGCTCTTTCAACAGGTGAAAGCTGTTCCAGCAAAACGAGGAAGGCATATGCAACCGTTTCATCCGTTACGACCTTATCTAGAGGCTGATCTGTTTCGTTTACCCGAGGTTCTGGCAGCCAAGGACCTGTGTAAACCTCTCTTCTTTTACGGGCTGATTTCAAGTAATTCAGACAGCGATTTGTCGTCATTTTCGCAAGGTATGCTTTCATGTCCTTAATTTCGTCGGTATCAAGCTTAAGCTGCAGGAATAAATCATGAACGATATCTTCTGCATCTGTAACCGATCCGAGCATCCGGTATGCGATGGAAAAAAGAAAAGGTCGATATGTCTTATATAATGTATCCAACTCCACTTGCTTCACCTATTTTCTATCAAATTCGTTTTCGAAATCCTATCACTAATTATTCTCTAACCCAATCATTTATCCTTCTTAATCTGAATAAAGCAGACAATCCTATCATACAAAAAAGAGCAGCAAAGAGCTGCTCTCAGACTGTAGACAAACTAGCTCCCTACCGTTCAACAGGATTCCTTTTTATGCCCACTTTTTAGACAAATATATGACCATCATCTGTCAAATGGTGTACCCATTTTCGGATACTCATTTATCAAGGTGCTTCATACCATACGATATCATCAAACATTTTTACAACCCGCGGTATGAAGCCTTCTTCATAATCTTCCGGGTATTGAACGATCGCATAGTAAACGCGGTTGCCATGTTGAAAAACCGACACTGTACCCAATATGGAATAATTACTGCCATTCTGACTAATGTCAAATTCCACCTCAGACCAATCAAATCGGTTAGGCGAATTATCAGATCGCTGTTTTATCTCAAAGCCGTTGCTTATCACAACTTCCCTCGCAAACTCCGCCTGTTCTTCTATTGTCGCATTCGTACCCTCACTTTTGGAAAAAATCTGAACTTTGGCATCCTCATTTCTCTTGCCTGCAAAATTTGCAAAAACAATCATTGCATCTCCTTCACCAGAACTAGCCTCTTCAACGACCATGTCATCCACGATGTACGTTGAGAATCCCAATGCCTGACTATGATGAAGCGTGAATTGGAATGGTTCTTCCATACCTTCTAATATGATCGTATCCGTTTTCGTATTTGGCAGATCTTTTGTCGGATCATCAACCGATTCACCTGGAGGATCTTCTAGCCCGTCGGTTTGCTTAGGATTATCATTTGGCTTTTCTGAAATTGGCGAAGATTCCTCATTTCCCTCCTGGACTTCTTTACAAGCACTAAGTCCTGTTACCAAAAAAACGGCTGCCAAAATCAACAATATCTTTTTCATTGGAACCCTCTTTTCTTGTGTTTTAACAAATTATTATACGGCCCCATATGGAAAAAAGTTACACTATGCTTCATTGAAATATCAGACTTTATCGACTAAAAAAGATCGATACTCCACTCGTTCCGAAAAGAAAATATGAGATTGATTCACTTTGATGCGTCTATATCTTTATTTAACTAAACTATTCGATAGATAGTTTGAATAGGGAGTGCTTGAATGTATGATAATGTAAAGAATCGCACGTTCAAAAGGCCGCCAATTGGCGGCCTTCATAACTTCTACTAATTTGAAAAATAAATGTTTATGTATCGTTTATCGTTAAGATCCAATGCTATGTTCTACTGCAGTATCCCAATTAGGAAAATAATACAATGCATTCTTCATTAACTCCGGATCTGACTTCTTTACCTCTTTCTTTCGAGGTAGCTTCCCTTCTTTTTCTACTAAGTCAGAAATTTGATTCACGACTTCTTCAACACTCATATTTACTTCCATCTCTTTTCCCTCCTTCTTGTTATTATTTATATTTTTTCCCAATTAATGAAAAGTAATACAATTTTTCTATAGCTAAACTACCAGTTTAGTTTAAGAAGGTTATTTGAATGTATGAAAATTGAAATGATCGTACAGACAAAAAGCCAACGAAATCGTTGGCTTTTGTCTAATAATTCCCAAAATACTTTCTAGAAGTAACATGATTAATAAACGACAAGCATAAGGAACCGAAGCAATAATAAATACCATACTATGCTATATCGCTGCCCCTGTATCCCCATGTTTTACTTTTTATGAATAGTTTCGCAGCCTAAAATAATCGGTTTCAGCAATCCTCTATCATTCTATGTAAAGCGATTTGCTGCTCCCCCTTCATATCAGCTCAGGAGCTGCTTCTGGATTTTGCTTGAATCGGTCTTCATGATGAGCTTCAATCGTGTGCAGAAAGCTTTTCATGGAGTTTGTCATATAAGCATCTTTACGGTGAATGAAAACTGTCGAGATATTGCGGTATTCTTCAGGAATTGGATGCACGTGGACTTTTTCAATGGCTGTTAGGTGATTTACCGCCGATTGTGGTACGAGGGTAATGCCAAGGCCGAGTGTTACGCTGGTTAAGATCGTTTCCAATACATTGAACTCCATGATCCTTTTGGGCATCACTTCTTCTTCCCTCAGCCATTGTTCCAGTTTGGAGCGATAGCCACACCCCTGACTGAATACTAAAAATGGTTCTGTTATGATTTCTTCAAGGTTAAATGTTTCATTTCTTGTAACTAATACAAGTTTTTCTGTACATACATCGTATGGCTGAATGAGCGGATGTTTGATCGGTCCTGTAACAAAAGCGCCATCCAGCCTGTGTTCAATGACATCTTTAATTAATTCTTCCGTTAACCCCGCCTTTATGGATAAATCGACATTTGGATACTGTTTATGATAGGAGGCTAGAATCTTGGGAAGATCGCTGACCGTTTCAACTGTACCGATATTCAATATCCCTGTAGGTGTTTCACTATCCAGAAATACTTGCTTGAGTTCTTCCACATCAAGCAAAATTTTGTTTACATACTCCAGCATTTTTCTGGCCTCCGCAGTTAGAGACATGCCACGTTTATGCCTGTTGAATAAAGGCGTCCGTAACTCCTGCTCTAAATGCTTAATCCTCGCCGTTACATTGGATTGGACGTAATTCAACTCAACGGCCGCCTTACTTACGCTGCCATATTTAGCGACGCACTGGAATATTTGCAAATCCCGCATTTCCATAAAAGTGCCCCCCCTTTTCAACTATCATTAATAATGATGATTATATTCATTTTAAGTCATTTTACATGATAATGACTTTATCATAAGGTGTGTATAGGAATTAAATCAATCATTATTTTTGAGGGGAAGCTTTTATGAAAAAAAATCAAGTTTTAATCGGTGCACTTTTATGTCTGACTGCCAGCATTTCTTGGGGAGCGATGTTTCCAGTTGCAGAAAGGGCCTTAATGTATATTGATCCTTTTTATTTCGCTTTTTTACGATATTTAGCTGTTAGCGTCATTTTAGGGATATTGCTTTTAATGAAAGAGGGTAAAAAGTCTTTTAGCCTGGAAGGGCAAGGAAAGAAATTATTGTTTTTTGGGACGATGGCGTTCACTGTATACAACTTTCTCATTTTCGCAGGTCAAGATTTACTGGGGCATAACGGGGTGATTGTTGCTTCCATCATGGAATCATTAATGCCCATGATTTCAATTTTAATTCTGTGGGTTTTCAAAAATGCCAGCCCCATGAAGTATACCATCGCCAGCATGTTCCTTGCCTTGATAGGGGCCATTCTTGTCATTACCAATGGCAGCTTATCATTCGTATTTTTATTGAAAGATAGTATCATCCCTATCCTTTTCATTCTTATCGGGGTTATAGGGTGGGTTATTTATACGATGGGCGGCAACCAATTCAACGGATGGTCAACACTTCGCTATTCGACTTTAACGTGCATTTTAGGAACAGCCGTATCAGCCATCATAACATTCCTCGCAACGGCAATGGGCCTGTCCGTCCCTACGGCAGAGGTTATGCAATCCATTTATGGCGAGATGATTTTCATGATTATTTTCCCTGGTGCCATAGCCCTTTTAAGCTGGAATTTAGGCATTAAACTTTTAACGCCGATCAATGGAATCCTATTTATCAATTTAGTTCCAATCACCACGTTGGCCATCGTTTTCATCCAAGGAGGATCACTATCATCCTACGAATTACTCGGAACTTTTTTAGTGATATATGCTTTGATTCAAAACAATTATTTTCAAAGAAAGAACTTGCCTTCCCGGGTTAAGGAAATGAATCCAAGTGAAAAGAATCATTTAATTAAAGGTACACAACATCAATAGGAGGGCAACAATGGATTTATTAACGCTTATGCTAATCTTTGGATTGGCTGTACTGTGGGAATTGGCAACGATTAATAAGAATGTGAAAAAGATGAATGAGCAAAATGCAGAATTGATCAATCTGTATAATGAAAGAAGGAAAAGAATTCAATAAAATAGACTTTTGGCAATACAATGTAAAAAAGCCTCTCATTTAGATAGGCTTCAGACTGTAGTCAAACTCGATGAAAATCGTGTTTGTCTACAGTTTTTTTGCTTGCACAAATTTGGACGTTGATTGGAACGTAGGGCACTCGCTTTCCGCAGGCGGTCCGCCCTCGGCGCAATTGCGCCTGTGGGGTCTCCCTTGGACTCACTCTTCCCGCAGGAGTCTCGCACACCCGCTCCAATCAACTATGTATAAAAATTTGGATAGAACTCTTTTTGCCTGCAGCCTTTTTTTTGATGACCGTACTATTCACCAAGCTTAATCGTCGGCCCTATATTCAAGCTCAGCCTTCACTTTGTCGGCGGCCGAGAGCAAATAGAAAAGAGCATGTGTTGAAAAAATGATTGATCAAAACATGCCCTTTTTATGGATAAAGCCATTCTAGTCCTTTTGACATTTTACCATTATAAATTTAAATGGAGGTTTATTTTCCATATTCTTATGCGGCTCAACAATTTCTGAAAACTCTATCAGTCCATAATTTCCAAATTCTTGTTTAATCGAGTCGGAATCATAAAAAAACATTTTTATCCCTTCCATTATCTCGAAATAGTCTTTCCCCAGTTGTTTGCCCTTACCGAACATTGGGGCCTCTTTTGAAATAGTAGTGAAAATCATATATCCATTTGGCTTTAACTGATTATAGCAATCTCTAATAAACTTATCTCTCTCACGATTATTCAATAAGTGAATAAGGGCATAACAAAATATACCATCATAAAGTTTGTTATCAAAAGGCATATCGGTTACTGAACCATGAAAAATATTAAGATTAAGCTCATTTTGCCTTGCCAATTCAATCGCTGTTTTTGAAATTTCGATACCTGTTACATGTATTCCGTTGTCCGTAAAAATCTTGGCATTTCTGCCATATCCAATACCAGGAATCAATAGATTCTTAACTTTCTTTTCAAGGAAAAAATCCTTTGTCAAGATTGCGGAGTCAGAAGGTTCAAATCCCCACATCATTTGATTTTCTATAAAACTTGATTCCCAGATTTCCGTCATACTTCAATCTCCTTTACAAATGGATTTCTTTTTTAAAAAAGGAATTTATGCCTCCAAAAGAAATGCAGCTTCAACTAAATCCATGATGACTCCAGCCGCCGCTTTATTGCCCTCCGCCGCCGCAATCACGAGCTGAGAAGGCGTGCTTAGTGATGTATCTCCGGATGCATATACTCCTTCAACCGTTGTTCGTCCAAATGAATCCACTTTAATCCCGCCGTTTGGAGTGATTTCGCAGCCGAGCTGTTCCGCAAAAGGAGCGGACTGCACCAAGTCTGTCACCACAATACCTGCCTCCCTTTTGATTTCCTGTCCGTTTTGCAGCAGGATCGATGTCAGCTCCCCTCCTTTCGATATAAGATCTTCAATCTTTTCTTCCACGACTGTCACGTGCTGCCTAGCCAAGATATCCTTCTCCTCATCAAGCACCTGATAGCCATTTGTATACACCATTACATCACCGCTCCAGTTTGACAGCAGTTTTCCCATATGAAAGGCCCGTTCATTTTCTGCAATCACCGCCAATGCTTTGCCGCGCATTTCCCAGCCGTCACAAAAAGGACAGCTGAAAACACTCTTTCCGTATACATTCTGTATGCCTGGAATCTCCGGCAAGACATCCCGAAGACCTGTTGCGAGAAGCACTTTTTTCGCCATGTGATCCGTTCCGCCTTTCGTTTGAATTCGGAACACACCACTGGATTTTTCAATAATCTCCACCCGCTCCTCCTTAATGGAGACGGACGGATATTTCTGGACATCCGTTCTTGCCCGCTTCTTGAACTCTGACGGCTTTACGCCATCCTGTGTGATAAATCCGTGAGACTCCTGCGTCACCCGGTTACGGGGTTTATCCTCATCAAACAAAATTGTTTTCCGTCCAGCACGCCCCATGACCAATGCAGCATTCAGTCCTGCAGGTCCTCCGCCAATAATTACACAATCCAACACATGCAACACTCCTTCTTTATAAAATCTATTAAAGACCCTTAATATCCTTAATTTGTGTAAAAAAATTTATTTTTCTTTTTTTGTCTCCTTACTCTGCTCCGCAATGCTCTGAATGGTCCGTCCAGCAAGTTCTTTCTTCATGTTGCCTTCCGCCTCGATCATCACGCGCTCAATTAAACAATCGCTTTCTTCATGGTCAAACGCACAGTTGAAAAGCACCGACTGACCCTCCACCGCTTCAATAACATCCAGAAACGAAATGTCCTGCGCGCGGCGTGAAATACTGTAGCCGCCTTTTGCCCCTGGCACTGATTCAATTAATCCAGCCTTCACAAGCTTCGTCAAAATCTTCGACAAGTACGTCGGAGACAAATCCTGCATACACGCCAGCTGATCCACGCTTACCGTATGACCTTTTGGTTCCATCGTTAAATGCACCATTGTATGTAGTGCATAATTGGTTGCCTTTGAATACTTCATTGATGCACCTCATAATTAAAACTATTACAGACTTTTAATATCTGTAATTGATTGTAACTCAAGCTGCAAAAAACCGCAAACTTTTTTACCTCACCTAACGATGATCATACTGTCGAAATCTCTTCATGTTATAATTCTAAACCTACATTTTTCAAACAACAGTACGCTCATATTATGTATTCCTTTTTGAACGGGTATATCCACACAAGAAAATAACCAAAAAAGTATGAGCTCTGTTAAAACAGAACTCATACCCTGCCGATGTCTAACTTTTTTTGGTGGAACACGGTTATCACAATCGCTATATTACAATTTCATAAATCATCAGGATTTGGTTTTTCCCGTTTAAAATCCAACTCTTATTCACCAAGCTTCTTCCGGATATCCGCTGCTACGTTCTTTAGCGCCTTTTTCGATCCCCGTTCTAAGTCATGGTTCAATTTCCTTTCCTTGTAGCCGGCAAATAAAGTATTGAGATCATAGCCTTCAGGATATAAATCGACGGCCTTTATATCAAGCTCGAGCTTATTGGCATGAACTTCCTTGAAGGTATCTTCGAAAAGTACGACGACATCTATCCCGCTAAACAAGGAGGGCCGTATAATTTTTGAAATTGTACTGGTCATTTTTGGAACCCGCCAACTAAAAAAATAGTTTATTTTGGAAACAAGAATTTGTAAACTGTGATTTTCATTCTAGGTATTTGGGTGTTTAACCTTAACGGAGCAATTGGCTTTGCTATGGTTGGATAGATTTTTATTAAATTCAAAGGATGATTGATTAATAATGAAAAAATCAAAAAAATATATTGTCCTATTTCTCTGGGTAGTATTATTTTTATATTTCTTTGATATGTATATGCCCAAAGGTATTTATTATTTTGTTGTAGGAATACCAGTACTCTTTCTAAGTTCAATTTTTATTTTAAAGATGTTTGATCATTCAAAAGATGTAAGAAGCTAAATATCCAGGTGATACTAACAACCTTTTTCAGATGATGTATGTATCCCTTTCTTATTTTATCTTTCATCTCTAATTGATTTTGTTGTTTCTTCGTTTTTTGAATATTTTTAAATTTAATAGCTATTAAACCTGATTACTATTAAAATTTTGATTGTTTAATACCTTTTATATCTGCGTCTAGAGCCTAATCCTTCTTTCTTCACACGAGAAATTATGACAAAATTAAAGGGTATGAGCCCTGTTAAAACAGAACTCATACCCTGCCAATGTCTAACTTTTTTGGTGGAACACGGTTATCACAACCGCTATATTACAATTTCATAAATCATCAGGATTTGGTTTTTCCGTTCAAAATCCAACCCTGTTTATTCACCAAGCTTCTTCCGGATATCCGCTGCTACGTTCTTTAGCGCCTTTTTCGATCCCCGTTCTAAGTCATGGTTCAATTTCCTTTCCTTGTAGCCGACAAATAAAGTATTGAGATCATAGCCTTCAGGATATAAATCGACGGCCTTTATATCAAGCTCGAGCTTATTGGCATGAACTTCCTTGAAGGTATCTTCGAAAAGTACGACGACATTATTGAAGGAGTCCTTTTTCTTATAAACGATCGCGTACCCATTCAGTTCGCTTACCTTCACTTTGTCGCCGACTTCATATTCATAAGATGATTCTTTAGGAACGGCCGCTGGCTTCGCTTTTTTGATTTTACTTTCCTGGACACGCTCCAAGTCGTAGTCTTTATTTTCGATATAGAGCTTTGCCTTTTGCAGAACCTTTTCACGGACATTCATTTTTTTGGCTATCCAAAGGGCATTGCTTTCCCCGGATTGACCGATTAACAGCTTGTATTTTGGCTCAAGTGTTTCACTGTTGAATTGCATGGCCGCATTCATGAAATCACCGTGTATTTCCGAATAGCGCTTGATTTCACCATAATGGGTCGTCGCAACGGTTATGCACCCCCTTTGATAAAATTCCTCAAGGATGCTAATCGCTAATGCGGCTCCTTCATTCGGTTCCGTTCCGCTCCCGATTTCATCGAACAGCAGCAAGGAGTTATTGGTTATTGCCCCCATGATTTCCGAGATGTTTTTCATATGCGATGAAAACGTGCTCAGTGCATTTTCCATGCTTTGATTATCACCGATATCGACGAATACCTGGTCAAAGACGGCAAGCTCTGTCCCCTCTTTCCCGGCAACATGCAGTCCTGACATGACAGCCAATGTAAGGATGCCGATCGTTTTCAGGACGACAGTTTTCCCCCCGGCATTAGGGCCTGTAATTATCAAACTGCGATAGTCCTTACCGATTTCAAAATCCAAAGGTACGCTGTCTTGCGGCAATAGTGGATGTTTACAGCCCGTTAATTTAATATACCCGTGATCATTGATTTTCGGTTCGATGGCATCCATGCTTTTACTGAACTTGGCTTTTGCGAAGATCATGTCATATTGACTGATTAACTCGATGTTTATCTTGATCGGTTTCAGCTGTTCGAAAACCGTTCCGGATAATGTGGCCAAAAGTTGATACTCTTCCATCGATTCCTCCGCTTTTAAGCTTGCCAATTCTGCATTCAATTTCGTAACAGAGGCAGGTTCAATGAACACGGTAGCCCCTTTTGCCGATACTTCCACGATTGTTCCGGACACTTGATTTTTATAGGAGGCTTTGATCGGGATGGTGTAGCGATCATCCTTTTTACTGATGAAAAATTCCTGAATGAACTCTTTATTGGCTCCGCTCTTCAAGAACTTATTCAGCCGTTCCTCTATTTTACCTTCTGTCTTGATGATTTGGTTCCTAATCCGTTTCAGGTCCTTGCTTGCTTCGGAAACGACAGCATTTCCCTTTATGGTGAATTGGATTTCTTCTTCGATGCTCCTGAATTCAGTCATGGAGCGGGCGTAGGAATGCAGTGTCGGTGCAAAGAACTCTTTATCGGTCATGAATTTCTTGATATTCCTGCAGCCTCTTAAGAAGTCTGCTATCGCCACTAACTCTGACGGCTCCAAAATCATTCCTTTTTCCAGTTTGTCGATATGGAGGCCAATATGAGAAATGCCTTTTAAGGGAATATGGCTTTCCGCATTCAGTAAGTTCCTTGCCTCCGTGGTCTCGTTCAAACGATTTTTAACGACCTTCAAGGTGCTGCTCGGCTTAAGCTGATCCAATAACGCTTTCCCTAAACCACTTACGCAATGATTTTTAACCATTTCCTTGAGTTGGATATATTGTAATTTTTCATAAGTCATTGTATTCATCTAATGATCCTCCTTGAATGAGTGAGTGATTAAAATTCCCGAATCCAAAAAATGCCCGCAATGGTCCCCCCTACCTTTACAAATGAACAAGCCATTTGAGTAGAAAGCTCCTGCGGGCATCGGCCTTATCCATGGATAAGTACCTAAAATCGATAACAAATAGGGCAGCTCGAATAGACCTGCGTACACAAAAAAGCATGATAGGACAAATCCCACCATGCTTTTCGCCGTAACACCTGCATGTTACACGATTTATGGAAAAGGAAGCAGTCTTAAGGTAGGTATTCACAATGCAGAATTGCACTGTGAAAAAAGGCATACGTAATCCACTGACATATCAGTGATTTAATACCTTATTCAACTAAATTAGTTGATACCTACTCCCGACATAAAACACCACACCTTTTCTTAGATTGGAATTAACATACCATATCAGTAAGAAAGAGTCAATTCATTTTTTGCCGTTTTCCTAGTTTAATCTTTTTTATGTGTCACTTTGACCGATAATTTGTGATATGTAGAGTGTTATTTTGCACATTCTAATTAAAAAAACAACTACCTCCATAAGTATATTTCCTAATTTTCTTAAT